>PHAZ01000020.1 GCA_002841825.1 Deltaproteobacteria bacterium HGW-Deltaproteobacteria-22
ATGATGCGTCCGCCCTTGAGGGTTCCGGCGAGGACCTGGAGGCCCGCCGAGATCAGGATCACCACGCTGAGGTAGGCCGGGACCAGGGCCAGCGCCGATGGGGAGTTGTCCCGCCGGACCATCTCCATCACGAAGACGGACAGGACCGCCGCGGCCGGCGCGCAGGGCGCCGAGACCAGCCGTGCGGTGCCGCCCAGCAGCGGGGCCAGGAAGCCGATGGCGATGCAGCCCAGGATGCCGCCGATGGCTCCCCGCGCGGAGTATTCCACGCCCAGCGGCGCGAAGATGATCAGGCCAAAGGCGATGGCCGAGGGCAGGGCCACCAGCGTCGCGGCCAGTCCGCCGAAGAAATCACCCTTGAGGTTCCGTTTGAGGTGGGTCAGGTCCATGCTTGGCCTCCGGAAGGCATGACACCCGCGCGTGCGGGCTGCCAGCGGTCAGAACGGTTCGATGGTTTGCTCAGAGTCGGGTGGCTTCCAGGTATTCCATCTGCGTGCAGTCCATCTGGTCGAAGTACCTGTCGACCAGATCCGGGTCGCACTCCTCGCCGGCCTCCAGGGTGATCTCGCCCTCCCTTCGGGTGACGGTGATGGAGAGACCGCTCTCCGTGAGGGCCGGGATGCCCTGGCGGTAGGTGAGGTGGCAGGTGGTTTCTCCGCCGCCCGACGAGGACGGGGTCATGTACTGCTGCCAGATGCCGTCCTTCTTCACGAAGGTGCCCATGAGATCGATCGTCTCGTCGTCGCAGGTGTCCTCGATCTCCGCGGTGCATGAGATCCATCCGATGATGGGCGTGCCGAAGAACGACTGGGCTTTCAGTTTGAAGTACGGCTCCATGATGTCCGAGGGGGTCCAGGCGTCCTGGTCGCTGCACGAGGCGCGTTCCTGGCTCAGGGTGACCTGGTAGAAGCCGTTGTACTCGGAGCCGGCCGGCGCGCCGTCGTCGCAGGCTGCAAAGAGCGGGAGGCAAATGAGAAGGGTGGCGATCAAGGTGGTCTTCATGGCTCGAAACTCCTGATGATGCGGTGTCGCATGGTCCAACAGGTCAATTCATACCCTGTCAGCCTGAAGAATGCATGCAGAAATTGTGCATTGCCAGAAAAGCTGGGGGTCGGTATGCTCTCGAGGTGATTGGACAGGATCCATGAAAGAGGAGCAACGATGCAACCAGATATCATGGGATGGGTCCTCGGGGGAGTCCTCGGGGTTCTTTTCATCGTCATCGAGACCTTCATGATGGGACGGCTGCTGCGGGTGCCGCTGCCCCACCGGTTTCTGGTGGTCACCGGCGGCCGGTACAACCGGGGCGGCAAGCCCGTCGGCTTCCGGATCTCGCGGAAACTGACGTACGTGATCCCTGTGTTGGAGCAGTGCCGGGAGGTCGACGGCTCTTGCATTCCGTGCGGGATCGAGATCCGGAACGCGTACCTGCCAGGCGGCGTTCGTGTGAAGGCCTCGTTGTTCGCGCTGGTCAGGTTGACGAAGGATCCCGCGCTGGCAGCCTGCTGGATCGAGCGCTTCCTGGATCGCCCGACCGGGGACATCGCACAGGTGGCCACCGAGACGCTGGAAGGGGCGGCCAGGCAGGTGCTCTCCACGCTGGCCGCCGAGGAGGTCGGGGATCTGACGTTCCTGGCGGGGATGGCCGACGCGACCGCAGAGTCCTTCCGGAAGCTGGGCCTGGAGCTGGTCCACCTCTCGGTGTCGTCGTTGCGGAAGGAGGCCTGAGATGGGACAAAACATCATTTTGGGCCTGGCCATCGGGCTGTCACTGGGTTCGACGCTGGTCTGGGGGCTGCTGATCTTTCGGGGACTGGTCCGGGTTCCGCCGGGCCGGTTTCTCGCCATCCAGCGGTCGAACTCCGCCGATCCGGCCGCAGGGCCTCTCGGCTTCGCGCACTCGGGCAGGATGCTCGTGATACCGCTGTTCCAGAGCGGCCAACTGTATCCATCGGAGTTCCCGGAGATCAAAAACGAGGCCTTGCGGATCACCCATCTGGGGAATCCCCTGCTCGATTGTTCGCTGACCCTGCGCGTGAAACTGATCAGGAAGCCCGAACCACTGACCCGGTTCGTGCAGACCCTGGGCGGGCTGGGCCTCGAGGAGATCGTCCGGATCGTCCGGATCATCGCCGAGAACGGGACGCACCAGGTGCTGGCGTCGCTGCCCGTGGACCGGTCCCTCTCAGCGCCGGATCAGGCAAAGGCCCGGCTTCGGGAGCACCTCGACGAGGAGCTGGGGAGCGTCGGACTGCAGGTCGGCGAGCTCGCACTGGTCCTCCGGCCGGTCCATGCCCCTGCGCACAGGTCGGACGATTCGGAGTTCTCGATGGACCGCGTCCTGGAGAAATCGCCCTTCGGCGATTAGGAGAGAGCCATGGAATGGGATCTGATGATGGAGAAGTTGAGGAATGAATGCTTCCGGCCCACCGTGCCGCCGCCGGTGCGCATGCCGCGCTGGGCCGTGGCCGCCCTGATGGGCGCCGGGATGACGCTGGCGGGCGCCGCGTGCGATCGTGGGGGATCCGGGGGTCCACCGCCCGCCCCGGAGATGGGGACGATGGCGGCCGATGACGGGAAGCCGATGCCTCCGGGGGATCCGTTGCCGCCGGACATGAACCCGGTGCCCGCCTACGCCGTGGCGATGCCCCCCGACCCGATTCCGCCCTATGGTGTGGCCCAGCCCCCTGACGCGATGCCGCCGCAGGTGCCCGATTCGTCCATAGAGTACCGGGCGCCCCCTGTGGAACCGCCCGATGAGAGGCCGGTACCCATGAAGATCCAGATGAAGTCCGAGTCCCTGCCTCCCGACAGTGCGCCCATGTACGGCATCCCGCCCCATCTGCGGTCCATGACCGTCGACACGCCCAGGCCGGCGTATGCCGGTCCCCGCGTTCCGCCGCCGGGCCCCAAGATGTACGGTGCCCCTCCCATGGGGGACATGGAGTGAAGCGCCACCGGGATTGAACGGGAATCCGGGGAAAAATGATCCTGGAGAGGGAAGGACAGGGATCAGTTGGAGCAGTCCGGATCGTGGCCGTCGATGAGGCCGTCGACGTCGTTGTCCTTGCCGTCAAAGCAGAGCTTCTCGGTGAGCGGCAGACCCGCGCAGGCGATCTTGGCGCGGGTGCCGGGGGTCGGGTCGGCCCGGCGGGAGATGATGATCTCGGCGCCGCGGGAGGGCCCGTACCACGGGGTGTTCACCGGGTCGCAGCCGCGCAGGGTGGAGTTCTCCGGGCACGGCACCGCGCACTCGGGGTTGAAGGTGACGTGGAAGCACTTGGCCACGGGGAGGCTCTGGTCACGCTTGGCGGGATGTCCTCCCTGGTAATCCACCGGGCACTGCGGGATCTCGGTCACGTTGCCGTCGGCGTCGATGTCCTGGACCGCGCACAGCGGCGTGCACACGCCCGCATCCTCCGACGGCAGGTGCGTCAGCGGCAGCGCCCCGTTGGCCGCGGCCGGATCGGGGCAGCCCGCCAGGGGCGTCGTGATGCACTGCACCTCGACCATCTCCTTGATCCGGTTTCCCAGCCCCACCAGCGCCGCGGAGTAGTCGCCCGAGCAGATGCTGGTCAGGGCCCACGACACGTCGTCCTCATCGAGCAGCATCTCCTCGACGAAGGCGTTGATGCGGACGGCCGGGTCCGCGCCGTTGGGGGCGACGCCGCACGAGGGCTCCATCTTCGGGTAGTTGGTGACGTCCAGTCCGATGGTCAGTTGGTTCCCGTAGGGGCCCACGATGGCGCCCACCAGGATCATGTTCGCGTCCTTGAGCTGGCGCAGCATCGAGGTGTAGCGATCGACCGGCTGCAGCATGTTCAGCGGATCGTTGGCCTCGCGCGGCGCGCAGTTGTGATAGGTCATCGAGCCCGCGGGCATCACGCGCTGCCAGGACTCATCACACTTGACGCCGAACTCGGTGCAGCGGAAGTTGTCCAGCTTGCCCAGGGTGGAGTTGATGTCGCCGATGGGGTTGTAGAACTCCGTGTTCTTGACCGAGCAGTCGTCCTCGTCGGAGATGATGAAGATCGCCAGGTAGGCGTTCTCCCGCCAGAAGCCTTCGTTGGCGCCGGAGCGGTCCGTGACGGCCCGGTACACGGCCTCGAGCTGGGACTCCAGGCCGCAGCCGGCGATCCCGAGGTCTGCCATGCAGGAGAAGACATCCTCGAGGCTCTCGCCGCTGTAGTTGCGGCAGCGGGGGCAGCCGTTCTCGTCCATGGCCAGGACGAGCCCCGCGGGCTCGGAAGGGGTGCCCTCGAGATCGGTGAAGGCGGCCTGCTCGCAGTTGGCCTGCGCGCAGTCATGGGAGGGGCAGGTGGTCGTCTCGCCGTCGGCGGTCAGTTTCTCGATGGTGCAGCCGCGCGGTTCGACGTCCACCACGAAGTTCTGGTTGACCGGGTTGACGCAGGCGTTCCCGGCGCCCTTCATGAAGCGGCCGTCGTCGCCGTTGGGCCGGTCGCAGCCGGCGCTGTTGTAGGGCGCGGTGCCCAGGTCCGGGGAGATGGTGCCCAGGTGCAGGTTGGGCAGGCCGCCGGAGATGTCCTTGAGGACACGTACCAGGTTCGGGAAGTTCTGGCGCAGCAGGATCTGCTCGTCCTCCATCGAGCGGGAGGTGTCGACCAGGAAGATAAGATCCACGTCCCGGGTGGTGCTCTGCAGCGCGGAGAAGTCGGAGATCACGTTGGGCGCGGGATCGGCGACCTTCATCGGACGCTCGATGCAGGCCCACGAGAAACTGACGGCCGCCGCAATCAGGGCAATGGTTAAAATGCGAAAAACAAGGTGAAATGACGTTTTCATGGCAAGCCTCCTGTGAAATTGCAATTGTCGTAACGCAAAATATTATAAAATATGTCCACAACTTCTAGCGCGCGCGAAAAACCCTGATAAATTTCATGTGCCACCCCGTGAACAGTTGAATTCAAGTACAAAATAGTCGAAAAAAACCACTGGCCTCAGAATCCCGACTGAACTTTTCTTTTGGCCAGATATTTCGTTCCAACGCTCCCGGATGGAAGGCTGGAACCTGTGTCCCTACTAGTTAGACTAGCGCCTTGGCGAAGACTTCGCAACCTTCTTTTTCAACTTTTTTTTCGGGACGAGGGGGGCGCTCCCCGAGGTTCTGCCGGGAGACCGCTCAGGCCATCCGGTCCCCATGATGCTCGAGGACGTAGTCGAGATCCTTGTCTCCTCGACCGGACAGGTTCACCAGGATCGCGGTGTCGCCGGGCAGGCGGGGGGCCTCGCGGATGGCGAAGGCCACGGCGTGGGCGCTCTCTAGCGCCGGGATGATGCCCTCGGTGCGTGAGAGCGTGAAGAACGCGTCCACGGCCTCGTCGTCGGAGGCGGTGACGTAGCGGACGCGGCCGACATCCCGGAGATGGGAGTGCTGCGGGCCAACGGAGGGGTACACCAGCCCGCTGCCCACGGAGTGAACCGGGTCGGGAACGCCGGCTTCGTCGCACAGCACGATGGAGCGGAAGCCATGGAGGATCCCCGGACGGCCGTGGGTGAGCGTGGCCGCGTGATCCCCCCGGGAGAGCCCGCGGCCGGCGGGCTCCACGCCCACGAGCTCCACGACGGTGTCCTCGAGGAAGGCCGTGAACAGCCCGATGGCGTTGCTGCCGCCGCCGACGCAGGCCGCCAGCATGTCCGGAAGGCGCCCCGTGAGCTCCTGGAACTGCACTCGGGCCTCGTCACCGACGACCCGCTGGAAGTCGCGCACCATGGCCGGGAAGGGGTGCGGTCCGACGACGCTTCCGATGGCGTAGAACTGCGTCACCGGATCCTTCACATATTCCTCGAAGGCCAGATCGACGGCCTCCTTGAGCGTGCCGAGCCCCGTGGTCGCCGGGATGACGCGGGCGCCGAGCATGCGCATGCGGGAGACGTTGGCCCGCTGCTTCTCGATGTCGACCGCGCCCATGTAGATGTCGCACGCCAGGCCGACCAGGGTCGCTGCGGTGGCCAAGGCCACGCCGTGCTGGCCCGCGCCGGTCTCGGCGATGAGCTTTTTCTTGCCCATGCGCCGGGCCAGCAGGGCCTCTCCGAGGCAGTGGTTGAGCTTGTGTGCGCCGGTGTGGTTGAGATCCTCGCGCTTGAGATAGATGCCCGCGCCGCCCAGCGCCGCCGACAGCCGCCTGGCGTGGTACACCGGCGTCGGCCGGCCGCTGTAGTGGTGGAGCAGGTCGGCGAGCTCGGCGCGGAAGCCCTCGTCGTGCCGGACCTGCTCGTAGGCCAGGGTGATTTCGTCCAGGATGGTCGCCAGCTGCGGCGGGATGAAGCTGCCGCCGAACTCGCCGAAATAGCCACGCTCGTCAGGGAGGTGGGAGATGTTTATCGAGGGGGTCGTGTTCATGGGGTTCTCCTCGCGCGGCTTCCAATAACCTTCTTACCACCGAGCCCCGCTTCTTCAGCACCTTCGAGCCGCGCGTGATCTTGCACAGGCTGATGCGGTGCGTCTCGGCGATCTTTCGTTGGGGTGTCCCGTCGAACAGATCCTTCAGGAGACGCCATCGCAGTTCGAGCGTCGCCAGCTCGCCGCCCGTGAACAGTTCCCTCAGGAGCTGGTCCATCGTTTTCGGGTCGTTGATGCCGCACAGAATCTCGGCGATCTCGGCGAGAGGTTTCACTCATGGACTCCATGGACCCGCGGTCCGGATGGTGTTTCTGTACGCAGAAACAGTTACTACGCGGAGAAACATAGGGCATGTCCGATCAGACGTCAAGTCCAAAATCGGAAGAAGTTGGAAAATCAAGAAAAATCGGAAAGAATGAACATTTCCATGCTGGAAAACAGCGCGAGGATCATGCATCATGAGTACCCATGAAGCGCTACCGTCCGACCCTCCGCCTGACCATCGGGCTGGCCCTTTCCGGGTTGATCCTGATCACCTCGCTGCTGCTGGCGGGTTTTTCCTATTTCTCGACGCGGGACACCCTGCTGCAGTTCTCCAAGGATCTGATCGACCAGAACGCCCGGGTCGTCAAGGAGCAGGTGGTGGGCTATCTCGGCCCGGCCCGCAGCGGTGCCGAGATGACCCTGGCGCTGGTCCGGCGCGGCATGGTGTCCACCGAGGACTTCGCGCGCACGGAGGAGTACTTCTTCGACTTCCTGCGGGTGCATCCGTCCGTGGCCATGCTCAACTTCGGGGACACAGCGGGCAACTTCGTGATGGTGAAACGCCAGCCCGACGGCTCCCTCTCGACCAAGCGCATCCGCGTGGAGGGCACGCGGATCGTCCAGTGGAAGCACCGCGACCCGGGGGCGTCGCTGGAGGCCGTGCGCGAGACGATCACCGATCCCGACGATCCCTACGACGTGCGGACCCGCGAATGGTACAAGGGGGCCGTTGCCGCAGGCGGGCTCGCCTGGACCGGCGTGTACGTGTTCCACAGCGACGGCCTGCCTGGCGTGACCGCAGCGATCCCGCACCTGAACGGGAAGAACGAGCTGCTGGGCGTGCTCAGCGTCGATGTCGGCCTGGTCGACCTGTCGGCGTTCCTGTCGAAGAACATCCGCGTGGGATCCTCCGGCGAGGCCTTCCTGCTCGACGAGGCCGGGCAGATCATCGCGGTGCGGGACCGCGCCTCGCTGGTGCTGACCGGACCGGACGGGAAACGGCGCCTGCGGAAGCTCGGCGAGAGCCCCCTGGCACCCATTGCGGCGCTCGCGCGTCAGGAGGCGGTCACCGCCTACCTCGGGGAGGTCTTCTCCCGTCCGGGGACGGCTCCGCTGATCCTGCGCTACAGCGTCGACGGCGTGGACTGGGTCTGCACCCTGCTCTCGATCGAGGTCGGCGCATCGCGCACCTGGGTCGCCGGCGTGCTCGCCCGCGAGGACGAGTTCCTGGCCTCGGCCCGTCGGGCGAACCGGAACACGCTGCTGATCGCCCTGCTGCTGGCTTTCTTCGCACTGATTGCGGGGCTGATCATCGCGCGGGTCATCTCGCGGGGCCTGCAGAACCTGGTCGAGGAGAGCGACCGCGTGCGCCGCATGGACCTGGAGCCCTGTCCGGGGCGCTCCCCGTTTCGCGAGGTCGACGAGGTGCTGGGATCCTTCGAGTCCATGAAGGTGGGGCTGCGGGCATTCCAGAAGTACGTGCCCATCAGGCTGGTGCGCCAACTGCTCGAGGGCCGGCAGGAGCCGGCGCTGGGCGGCGAGGTGCGCACGCTGACGATCCTGTTCAGCGACATCAAGGGCTTCACCTCGATCAGCGAGCGGCTCGAACCGCTGGAGCTCGCCCGGCAGCTGGGCGATTACCTTTCGGTGGTCACGCGCCGGATCCAGGACCGGCAGGGTACCGTCGACAAGTACATCGGCGACGCGGTGATGGCCTTCTGGGGCGCGCCCCACGAAGTTCCGGATCATGCGTTCCATGCGTGCTCGGCGATCCTCGAGGCCCTGGCGGATTTGGATCGGTTGCAACCGGAGAAGCCGTTTCTGGCGGATTTTCATACCCGCATCGGCATCCACACCGCCTCGGTCGTGGTGGGCAACTTCGGCTGCGAGGATCGGCTCAATTACACGGTCATCGGGGATGGTGTCAACCTGGCCAGCCGTCTTGAGGGCCTCAACAAGGTCTTCGGCACCCAGGTCATGCTCAGCGAGGACTCGGCCGCCCTCGTCTCGGATCGCTTCGTGCTGCGCCGGCTCGCCCAGGTGGCGGTGGTGGGTCGCACCAAACCCGTCACGGTCAGTGAACTGATCGGCGAGGTCTCCTCGGTGCCGGAGGATCGCAAGGCGGTCGTCCGCTCCTACGAGGCGGCGCTGGACCTGTATTTCCGGCGCGACTTCTCCGGGGCCGTGAAACGGCTGGAGGACCTGCTGGCCACGACCCCCGACGACGCCCCCTCCACCTGGCTCAAGGGGCGCTGTGAGGCCTGCATGGAGACGCCTCCTGCGCCTTCATGGAACGGCGTCATCACGATGGAAGGCAAATAGTTGATCCGGAGGAGTTACGGCGTGGCGGGTTTTTCTTCGACGGGCATTCCTGACGGCGCCGTTGGCGTTTTCGTGCCCCTGTCCGGATGATCAGGCATGGTGTCGTCGGTCTCCTGGTTCATGCCGTTGTCGGGGCGGTGCTCGATGCACTTCAGGAAATCCTTGCAGGCGGGCTTCGCGAGGCATTCCATCATCTTCACGGTCCGTCCCTTCGTGTAATTTTCCCTGCAGCCGGATACAAAGCTCTCCTTTCCGGCGGCGACCTGGCGCTTCATGACCTTCTGATCGTCCTCCAGTTGCATGTTGCACAACTCGAGGCGCTTGTGCAGCGCCCGGCAGTTCCTGTTCTTTTCGTCGTCTCCCTTGCCTGCGCAGCCGCCGAAAAGGGGGATGGAGAAGGCAAGCATGGAAGCCAGCACGAAGATTTTCGTCATGGGAGAACTCCTGTCAGCAGTGGAAATGAACGCCGATCCGCTCTACGGATCAGTCACGATGTCCGAAAGCCTGTACCTGGAATGAGGCGTTGTAAAGGACATAATGGTCTTCACCGCAGGTCACGCCAACTGCGGACTGGACGGGCGCGCGTGAACGCGCTAAACACGGGGCACGCGGCGGGCCCTGGCCCCGGGACCCGGCGGGCCCTGGCCCCAAGACCCTGCGCAGAATCCCGGGTCGACAGGATGGCATCATGAACAGAAAAGAATTTATCGAACGTATCACCTCGCGCGTTCACATTCTCGACGGCGCCTACGGAACCAGCTTCTTCGCCCGCGGATCCGGCGGCAGGCCCGGCGAGGTGCTCAACCTCGAGCGTCCCGACATCGTTCTCGCGGTCCATCGCGACTATGTCGAGGCGGGGGCGGACATCCTGCTGACGAACACGTTCTCGGCCAACCGTCCCAAGCTGGCGACCCTCGGCTGCGACGACGATCTCGTGCGCATCAACCAGGCAGCCGTGGCGCTGGCACGTCAGGCCGCCGGCGATCGGGCGCTGGTGTTCGGCGACATGTCGTCCACGGGCTGGATGCTCGCACCGCTTGGGGAGGCCGCCTTCGACGACGCGGTCGCGGCGTTCTCCGAGCAGGCCCGCGTGCTCATCGAGGCCGGCGTCGACGGACTGATCGTCGAGACCATGACCGATCTCAAGGAGCTCAAGGCGGCGGTGGTCGGCATCCGCGAGGTGTCCTCCGAGGTTCCGCTCATCGCGCACATGACCTTCGAGGCGGATCGTCGCTCGGTCACGGGCACCTCCGTGGAGGTGTTCGCGCGCTCCATCGGCGATCTCGACGTGGACGTGCTGGGCATCAACTGCTCCCTGGGGCCCGCGGACCTGCTGCCGGTGTTCCACGAGCTGGCGCGCTGCACCCACCATTGCCTGAGCGTGGAGCCCAACGCCGGCCGGCCGGTGTTCGACGGCGAGCATCTCCACTACGACACCACCCCCGAGGACTTCGCCGCCGTCGCCGAGGACTTCGTCGCCGCCGGAGCGCACATCGTGGGCGGCTGCTGCGGCACCTCGGCCGCGCACATCCGGGTGCTCTCGCGCCTGCTGCGTGGCAAGAAGCCCGTGACCCGCCAGGTGGCGCCTGCTGCCGTGTTCTGCACGCGCACGCGGTCCGTTCCGCTGTTCCCGTTCGCGATCATCGGAGAGCGCATCAACCCCGCCAACCGCAAGGCGTTCGCCGACCAGCTCGCGATGGGCGACCTGACGACGCTGCTGGCCGAGGCCAATGCCCAACTGCAGGAGGGTGCGCACCTGCTCGACGTGAACTTCGGCATCGAGAAGACGCTGGACCCCTCGGTCGTGGTCGCCGCCGTGCGTGCCCTCGACGCACACGACGCCCTGCCGCTGTCGCTGGACATCCAGACCCCGTCGCTGCTGGAGAAGGCCATGCGCGAGGTCGTCGGCCGGCCGTTGCTCAACTCCGCGCGCGTGACCGACAAGAACCTGCCGCGCCGCGCCGAGCTGCTGAAGAAGTATGGCGGCATGCTGCTGCTGCTGGCCATGGGCTCGGAGATCCCGGAGACCGCCGCGGGCCGGGTGGCCGTGATCGAGGACGGCCTGGCGAGGCTGGCCGACGCCGGCATTCCCTCCCACCGGGTCATCGCCGACGCGCTGGTGCTGTCGTTCGGCGCAGGCAAGGATCCGAAGGTCACCCTCGAGACCATCGCCGAGCTTTCCAGGCGCGGCATCGCCACCACCTGCGGCCTGTCGAACCTGAGCTTCGGCCTTCCCGACCGCTCGCGCATC
Organism: Deltaproteobacteria bacterium HGW-Deltaproteobacteria-22; assembly: GCA_002841825.1. Taxonomy (GTDB): domain Bacteria; phylum Myxococcota_A; class Polyangia; order HGW-17; family HGW-17; genus HGW-17. The sequence continues at coordinate 11,199 of PHAZ01000020.1, forward strand.
AACGCGGCCTTCATGGCCCAGGCCGTGCACTTCGGCATGCGCTCGGCGATCTGCAACCCCGGCGACGATCTGGTGATCTCCGCGCTGCACGGCGCCCTCGCCCTGCGCGGCGACACCGCGTTTTCCTCCGGAGAAGAGGCGCCCGGCGATCCCTGGGTCGCGGCGCTGCTGCGCGGGGACACCGAGGGCCTGTGGAAGTTGATCGAGGCGAAGCTGGCCGAGGGCGTCACCCCGGTGGAGATCGGCTCGGGCCTGCTGGCCTCGGCCATGCGCGAGATCGGCGAGCTCTATGGCCGCAAAAAGATCTATCTGCCGTCCCTGCTGCTGGCCGCGGACGCCTCGCGTCCGGTGTTCGACAGGCTGCATGGACTCATGGACGCGGCTCCGGTGTACAAGGCCCGCGTGCTGCTCGCGACCGTCGAGGGCGACGTCCATGACATCGGCAAGCGCATCATCGGCACCGTGCTGCAGAGCGGCGGTTTCGAGGTGGTCGATCTCGGCAAGGATGTCCCCGCGTCATCGATCGTGGCCGCCGTGCGCGAGCACAGGCCGCAGATCCTCGGTCTCTCGGCGATGATGACCACCACCGTCGGCCGCATCGAGGACGTGAAGAAGGCCCTCGGGGAGGCCGGTCTCGTGGTTCGTCTCATCGCCGGCGGCGCCTCGATGAACGCCGACCTGGCCGACCGCTTCGGCTGTGACGGCTTCGCACCGTCGGCCTCGGCGGTCGTCTCCCTGTGCGAATCACTTCTGTTGTCCTGAGATCAAATCAAATCAGTTCTGGATGCAGACCGAGGGGGTGCCCGTGCAGGTCCAGCCCTCTTCCACCAGGCAGTTCCCGTCGCAGCCGTCATTGGGCTCGGTGTCGCCGTCGTCGCAGTTGAGCGCGTCGGTCTCGGGGCCCACACGCAGGTTGTCACCGCAGACCGGGGTGCAGGGTTCCGGATTGAGCGAGCAGTCCCAGCCCATCTCCACGGTGCAGAAGGAGGAGCAGCCGTCTCCGGGTTCGATGCCGCCGTCGTCGCAGCCTTCATGAACCAGGAGGATTCCGTCGCCGCATCCTGCGGTGCAGACCGATGGGGTTCCCGAGCAGGACCAGCCCATCTCTATATGACAGGCCGCAGAGCATCCGTCGGTGTCCTCGCCGTCGCCGTCATCACACTGCTCGGCGCCCCACACCTGGGCAAAATCGATCAGGCCATCGCCACAGGCCGGGTTGAGGCAGTTGGTGCGGCAGACGTTGGGCGCATCGGCGTTGCCATCGCCATAGTCGCACTCCTCGTCAAATTCGTCATCGATGATGGCATCGCCGCAGGCGGGGTTGAGGCAGTTGGTGCGGCAGACGTTGGGCTCGTCGGCGTTGGCCTCGCCGTTGTCGCATTCCTCGACGCCGTAGGCCTGCAACACGTCGATGATGGAATCCCCGCAGACCGGATGGGTGCAGTCGGCGCGGCAGGCGTCTGGCTCGTTGCCGTTGGCCTCGCCGTCGTCGCAGTCTTCGGTCTCGTCCACGGTGGAGTCGCCGCAGACGGCATTGTTGACGTTGTTGACGTTGTTGATGTTGTTGACGTTGTTGGTGGTCTTCTTGTCCTCGTCACAGGCGACCAGCACGAGTCCGATCGCCAGGGTCATGACCAACAGGTTCAGGAAGGTTTTCATGATGCAATCCTTTCGATGTGAAGGACGGAGACCACGGGTCCCCGGTGCCGATGATCATACTTCATGGCGGATTATGGGCAAGAAGATAATGCGTGGCGCCGAATCAGGGCAGTGACGCACTGACCGTGCCCTCGGTGTTGGCCAGAATGAAGTCCAGCAGCGGCTCGTAAAGGTAGTCATTGCCGGTCTCGGGGGTGGCCAGGATTGAGTCCATGTGGTGGTAGCGCGGGGCGATGATGCGGGAGAATCCGGTCAGGTGGGGAGGCAGCGCAGGATCACGTTCCGCGCCTGCGTTGGGGCGGCCTGGACCCACCGGCGGCAAACTGTTCATGTAATTATTAACCAATGACAAATCCCAGATCTCACCGTATTCGGCGAAGAAGAAGAGCACCGGAGCGTCCATCTCAGCGTTGCGCGTGACGCGCATGCCCATGCGCCAGCGGTAGTCGTCGTCGGACGGCCGCACGTCGAGGCCGTCGCAGGCGCACACGTCCAGGTTCAGGCGCACCGGTGAGTACCATTCCATCGCCCCGGTGGGACCCGACAGGATCAGTTCGGCCATCTCCTCGACCGAGGACAGTTCGGGAGGATCGGTCTGGTCATAATCCAGCCAGGAATAGAGCACCTCGGTGGAAGACGGGCGAAGCAGCGTCTCCCCGGCGAGCTCACTGTGGTACTCCTCGACGGGGCCGCCCTCGATCATGCCAAGACCCGCGCGCATCACGATTGCAGGGGCGAAATGATCATCGGCCAGCACGCTGAGGGCCGCACGCGCGGTCAAGCGGAGGTCGGGCTTGTCGAGGAAGATGCCGATGAGGTTCTTCAGCACGCGGTCCTGGACCTCGTCGCGCGGGTCGTTGAAACGGCCCGAAGCCCGCAGGGCAGCCAGATCGAGGGCGATCCAGATGCCGGAGTCCAGGCCGAGCTCCTGCACGTAGGGTCCGGCCTCGCGCAGTTGATCGAGTCCGACCTTGAGCCCCAGGGAGCCCACGCAGCCCTCCTCGTGATATTGGTCTTCTGTCAGGGACCTGCGGAGGCCGCCGCCGTCGAGCATGACCACCCCGGCGAGGTAATCCGACGCCTTTTTGCCATCGAAGTCCCAGGCGGCGAACTGTCCGATCACCGGGGATCCCAGGGAGAAGCCCATGAGAATCACGCTGGACTTCCGCCGATCCTCCGGGATGAAGTCGAGGACCATCTTCAGATCGGCGGCCTCCTGTGCGAGGCCCCATTCCGACATGAAGGTCGGCGTGTCTCCCGGGATGACGCCTCCGAAGGTCTTGCCGTCGATCTCCAATCCTTCGCCGTAATAGTCGAAGGCCAGGCTCGCGTCACCGGAGGCCAGCGCGGCGTCGACGCCGGTGCGGTCCTCGAGCAGGTTGCCGCGGCGCTCGTAGGCCCACAACTCGATGGTCCCGCCGGAGCGCTCGATGAGCGTCTCGGCGATGGTTTTGTAGCTGCCTGCGCCGAGCTGGGCGCCGGGGTAGGCCAGCACGATCGCCTGGGTTGGACCCCACGGATTCTCGGCGTAGTACCGTTGCACGCGGATGAACTGTGTTTCGGAAGGTGCCGTCTCTCCCGAGACCGGGTTGGCCGGGGTGGCGGCCACCGGATAGGTCCGGGTCTCGGTCGCGACCACGATCGGATCGTGCCCGGCATCGGCGTCGGCGTCGGGCTCCGCGTCGATGATGTCGGCGTCGGTACCCGCGTCGTTGTTGAGGTTGTTGAGGTGATTCTCCGGCAGCCCCGTCGTGTTCAACTGACAGGCTGAACCCAGCAACGCGGCCGACACGAGGGCGAGGAGGATCTTGATGATATGTTTCATGGCCAGGCTCCTCATGGTCCCACCCAGGTGACTCGTGCCGCCGTGAAGTTCAGGTAGAACCACCAGCCGCGTGTGGTTCCGTCCAGATCGTAGTCGCGATCGTCGCCGGTGCCGCAGGCATCGGGCTGCAGCAGGTCCGACAGCGGACGGGAGCCCAGCACGCCCAGATCGACGTTGGTCGACTGGGCCTGCGTCTCGGTCATGAAGCCGCGGATCAGCCCGGAGATCAGCCCCGTGGCTGGGTCGCCGTCGAAGTTGGCGGCGAACTGGGAGTTCCGCAGCACCACCGGGGTGCCGCTGATGATCAGGACGATGTCGGTCAGGTCCGTGGTGAAGCAGACAGGCGGCGCGTAAGTGTTCGCCACGGCCGGGGTGAAGGGCCGCACGGTGGATGCGTAGGGCTCCAGGCAGGTGCCTCCGCCCAGGTTGGAGATGGTGGTGACCCGCAGCGGGTTGCCCGGATCCACGTCACAGACGGTGGAGGCCATCGGCGGCGAGCAGACGGCCTCGCCGGCCTCGGCCGGTCCGGAGTAGCCCGCGGTCTGGTCCAGGGGCCGGAAGACCAGGACCAGGCTCAGATCCAGCTGGCCATCCCCGTCCTCGTCGGTGGAGATGTTGGTGTTCATCTGCGCGTTGACCGAGGGGGTTCCCAGCACGGCGTTGTCGGTGCAGTCGTAGCAGGTGAACAGCGGGCGTATGAACAGGTGCGGATCACGCAGGGCGATCCAGTTCACCCGGTACACGACCGGCAGGCCCTCGAGGTGGCAGGTCTCGTCGCAGCCGTCGTCCGGCAGCAGGTTGCCGTCATCGCAGGTCTCACCTGGTTCGGTGACGCTGTTGCCGCACACGGCGGGGCAGTTGTTGTCCTGCAGCGCGTTGCAGCCGGCCACGCAGCAGCCGTCGTCGTGGGTGCAGGTGGTGATCACCGGATAGGCGCAGGAGACGTCGCAGGTCACGGCGGCGCCGCCGAGGACATCCGAGGTGCAGGCGTTGCCGTCAAAGCAGGAGGAGGGGCAGGAGGCGGGTGGATCGCAGGTCTCTCCTGCCTCGACGACGCTGTTGCCGCAGGCGGGCAGGCAGTTGTTGTCGTTGTTGGCGTTGCAGCCGGAGGGGCAGCAGCCGTCGCCGTGGGTGCAGGTCGTGATGCTGGTGGTGCCGCAGATCGCGGTGCAGGTCGCCGCGCTGCCCGAGAGCGAGTCGATGGTGCAGGGATTACCGTCATCGCAGGAGGAGGGGCAGGAACCTGGCGGGTCACAGGTCTCACCGGGTTCGACGACATTGTTGCCACACACGGGCGAGCAGTTGGAATCGGTGTTGGCGTTGCAGCCGGAGGGGCAGCAGCCGTCGCCGCCCGTGCAGGCGGTGATCACCGGGAAGGTGCAGGCGACATCGCAGGTCAGGGAGCTGCCGGACAGGGTGTCGGTCGTGCAGTTGTTGCCGTCGGAGCAGGAAACCGGGCAGGTGCCGGGGGGATCGCAGGTCTCGCCGGGTTCGGTGACGTTGTTGCCGCAGACGGGGGAGCAGTTCGAGTCGTTGTTGGCGTTGCAGCCGGAGGGGCAGCAGCCGTCGCCGCCGACGCAGGAGACGATCGCCGGGTAGGTGCACGCGGAGTTGCAGTTCAGCGCGCTGCCGGTGAGCGTGTCGGTCGTGCAGGTGTTTCCGTCGAAGCAGGCCGTCGGGCAGGTGCCGGGGGGATCGCAGGTCTCACCGGGTTCGATGACGCCGTTGCCGCAGTTGGCCGAGCAACTGTCGTCGGTGAGCATGTTGCAGCCGGAGGGGCAGCAGCCGTCGCCGTTGAGGCATGTGATGACCGGGGTCGTGCCGCAGGCGGCCGTGCAGGTCGCCGCACTTCCGGTGAGGAGGTCGGTGGTGCAGACGACGCCGTCGGTGCAGACGGTGGGACATGAGCCGGGGGGATCGCAGGTCTCTCCCGGTTCGATCACGGCGTTGCCGCAGACGGGGGAGCAGTTGGAATCGTTGTTGGCGTTGCAGCCGGCCGGACAGCAGTCGTCGCCGCCGATGCAGGCGGTCTTGGGCGTGAAGACACAGGCGGCGGTGCAGTTCGCGGAGGCTCCCGTGAGCGAATCGACGGTGCAGGCGTTGCCGTCGTTGCAGGCTGTGGGGCAGGAACCGGGCGGGTCGCAGCTCTCGCCGGCCTCCACGACCCCGTTGCCGCAGGTGGCCGCACAGTCGTTGTCATTGACGGCATTGCAGGAGAACGGGCAGCAGCCGTCGTCGTGGGTGCAGGCGAGCACCGGCAGCGAGGAGCAGCGGGCCGTGCAGTCATCGGCGTGGCCGGTCATGTAGTCGGCGGTGCAGGAATCACCGTCGTCGCAGGCCGCGGGGCAGGAACCGGGCGGATCGCATTCCTCGCCGGGCTCGACGATGCCGTTGCCGCAGTTCGCCTCGCAGTCGATGTCGTTGGTCAGATTGCCTCCGATGGGGCAGCAGTCGTCGTGCGCGATGAAGTTGGTGATTTCGGAGACCAGACAATGGCTCAGGCAGCCGACGCCCGCGAGGAGGTGGGTCGTGCAGGGATCGTCGTCTCCGCACAGGTCCGGGCAGGCCCCGGGCAGCCCCGGCAGGATGGCGATGTCGCAGCGCTCGTCCTGATCGAGCAGGCCGTTGCCGCAGGGGGTGCCGGCGTCGGTCTCCCCGTCGGCGTCGGTCTCGGCGTCGGGGACATCGATCCCGGCGTCGGGAATGGAGTGGGCGCTCTTGTCGTCACAGGCCAGGCCGGAGAACACCGGCGCGGCGACGAAGAAAGCCCACAGGAACAAACGCGCGAGCGCTCGCGTACTCAGGCATTCCATCCATGGAATTCGCATGGCCATGCTCCTTGGCACAAAGAAAAGGAAAAATCGGTCGTTGGCGTATTATTGATCACGAACCCCAAATCTCAATAATTTTTTTTTCAGTATTCTTGAACTTTTTCTGTTTTTATCCATCGGTTGGTGTGTTTTTCCGGATCAGTCACAAGCGGGCGACGGGGCGACCTTCAATATAGCCGCGTTCGCCCAGGGGGGCGAGCTGGAAGCGAGGCGCATCCTCGTCGGCCCATCGGTAGCCGATCGTCGCGGGGTCGTAGCGGTTCATGACATCCCAGAGATCCTCGATGGCCCGCTCGAACTCCCGGTCGTCGAAGGGCTCCCCCTGAAAGACCAGGAGCGTGCACGGCGGCAGGTCCACGAGCTCGAACCCCTCCGGGACCGTCCCGCTCCAGTCCGCCGGCACCTCCACACCCTGCACGTAGGTCGAGGTGCCCGCCGGCCTGCCCGCATCCGGAAGCCACAACCCCATCGGCTCGTGCAGCGCGTCCGGAATGGCCGCGAGCTTGTCCCACACGTCGCAGCCGACCTCTTCGCAATACTCGAAATAGTGGGTGGCGTCACGCCCACGCAGCAGCACGAGCCTGCGCGCCGGCCGTTCGACGATCTGCACGAAAACGGCCTGGGTCCTACGCTTGTCCGATTCCTTCGCATTTTCCTTGATTTTTTTCATCACGGGTTCTCCTTTTTGTCTGCGTGTGAAGTACTCCCGCATGCGGGGTGGATAGAACAGCGGCAGGGCAGGCCGTTTTTTCATGAACCCCGCCGGTGTCAGGCCGAACTGGCGGGCAAACGCCCGCGTGAACCCCTCGTGGGAGTCGAAGACGAAGTCGAACGCCACGTCCACGACGCGGGAATCGCCCTCTGCCAGACGCTGGGCCGCGGCGGAAAGCCGCCGTCTCCTCAGGTAGGTGAACGGCGCGACGCCGGTCACCTCCTCGAACATGCGCGCGGCGTGCCACATCGAGTACCCGGTGCCGCGCGTGAGCGCCGCGAGGGTGAGCGTTTCACCGAGGTGGGCCTCGATGACGTCCTGCATATGGGTGACGACTTTCAACTTTTCCCAGGTCGTGATCATCCGCGTACCCTCACCTCGAGCCTACCATAAGCGGATTGAAGCCGTACGTCTTGACCCCGGTTGCGGATTTTTGTTCCATCCTGCCTGTCGCACCTGCCGCCTCCGAGGAGGACGCCGCAAACACGAAGGACTGATCAAGTCGGGTCGTCGTCGGGAACCTGGTTTCGCGCCCGCTCGTTGGCCTCCGGATCCAGCGACGTGACCAGCTCCTTCAGGACCTCCTCGAGCTCGGCGGTCAGCTCCTTCCAGGGCCCGGCGGTGCCGGGGTTGGCCAGCTTGCGTACTCCGGCGCCGGTGGCCCTCACGAGGTCGGCGAGCCGTTGCACGCGCACCTCGTCCGGATCCATGCCGTTGACGAGGTCGTCGATGGCCCGGGCCCGCACGATCGCGGCCACCTCGGCGCCCACCGCCGGCTCCTCCCTGTTGATGCGAGTGAACAGGTCGCCGGTGTCCTTTTCGCCGCGGAACACCGACAGGATCAATTCCGTGGCCAGCTCGTAGGGATCGGTCGATGCACGGGGCTCCGCGCCATCGCCGTCACCGTTCTGATCACTGAGTCCGGCCAGACGGGTCAGCATCCGGCGCGCCACGATCCGCGCCCCCAGAAAAGCCGTGGCGGCCGCGCAGATCACGCCGGCAGCCGCTCCCGCGACGAGCCACCAGCTCCAACCGGCGAGCCACCATGCCGCCACGACAGGGATCACGAACGCAACGAGCGTCAGCGCGCAACCGGCCCCGAGCATGGGCAGGAGCCCCGTCTGCCGGGTGAGCTGCGAAAGCATGGAACCGGTCGACTGCAAGTCGGGTGACGGGAGGTCGGATGTGGGGTCGGGGTGAGGCATGATCCAGCTCCGTTGCTACCGTAAAAGCAGCCCCGTCTTGATGGCGAGGCCGGCCACCAGCGCGCTGTCCCAGGGATTGACACCCTGGGGCGGCACGTTCTGCCGGGAGAAGTTGTAGGTCAGCACGACCGACAGCCACGGGTTGATCGCGACCGAGAGGTTGGCGTTCCACAGCAGGTTGTAGTCCGAAAACTCCGAAAAGGCCGGCTGGTAGTACAGGGTCGTCAGGAACTTGATGTCCTTCTTCAGGTTCCACTGGAAGGTGACGTAGTTGTTCCACCGGTGGATCCGGCGCGTCTGTCCGGCGTCGTCGTAGTCGCCCCCGCCGAGCTCGTTGAGCTCGTACATGTACACCGAACCCAGGAACAGGTAGACCTTTTCGGAGTTGACGACCTTCCAGGTGGGACCCACACCGGCGAGCAGGCGAAGGTTGATGCGCCGGAACTCGTTGAACTCGTGCTGGAAGAAGGCGTCGAGCCCCACCGGCCCAAGGACCTCGAGGCGGTACCGCAGGTGCTCGAAGTGCTTGTTGGTGAAGGCTTCACCGCTCTTCTCCGCGTACTCGAAGTTGCCGGTGCCCACGACGGTGTGCCGGCCGTGGAGGTATCTCGCCACGGCGGAGACGTTGTAGTACTGGTAGTCGGTGTTCCCCGTCTTGATCTCGGTCTTGGCCACCGAGCCCAACTGGAGCCCTTCACCGGACCGGTTGATGAACAGGTCCTGCACGTTGACGATCTGGGCGGCCGCCTCGCGGCAGGGAAGGGCGATCAGGAAAAATACGAACATGGACAGCCCGGTCATCAGGCGGGGCTGGAAAGGCATCACTTTTCCCCCAGGCTCTTGACGACCAGCAGCCGCAGCTTGGTGGTGCCCCGATTGGCCCAGAACCGCTCCGTGCCGGTGTTGGCGCGCACCATGTCGCCTGCGGGAACGGTGACGACCCTGTCGCCATAGGTGAACGTGCCGGTGCCCTCGATCGCAAAGAACGTGACGAAGCAGGGCATGTCGTGCGGATCCAGCGCGGCGCCGGGCATGATCTCGAGTTCGAGCACCTCCAGCGCGTCGGTCTTCACCTTCGGGGTCTTGAACACGCCCGGGAGGATTTCGGTTGCGGCTTCGGGGTTGCGGGGGATGACTTCCATGAGGGCTCCTGTGGCGGTGAGCGGCCAAAATCGCGTCCTGGCCGCGGTTGTCGTGTTTGGACTATCCCCGGCCTGCGCACCGGTGTCAAGCTGTCGCGCCCACGGTCCAACGCCGGCTGCCGGCGGGGCGTTCACATCGCGATAAACAGAATATTGACTTGCCGGTCTTCACGGGGATAATCATGGACGGTTTCACCCAAGGAGGACGAGATGACTGAACGTACCCTGGCAGTGATCATGGCCGGTGGCAAGGGCGAGCGCCTGCTCCCCCTGACCGGCGTGCGGGCCAAGCCCGCGGTTCCCTTCGGCGCGGTCTTCCGGATCATCGACTTCGCGCTGAGCAACTGCGTCAACTCCGACATCCGGCAGATCCTGGTGCTCACCCAGTACAAGTCGCACTCCCTGAGCCGCCACCTGTCGACGGGGTTCAACTTCCTGTCGCGCCGGCTCGACGAGTTCATCGAGGAGATTCCCGCGCAGATGCAGCTGGGCAACCAGTGGTACAAGGGCACCGCCGACGCGATCCGGCAGAACCTCTCCTTCATCGACGGCGTGGCGCCCGACAACGTGCTGATCCTGGCCGGCGATCACATCTACAAGATGGACTACCGGCGCCTGCGGCAGTACCACAAGGACAACGGCGCGAAACTGACGGTGTCGGTGATCCGCGTGCCCGCCGAGGTCGCCCGCGGGCAGTACGGTGTGCTCGAGGTCAGTCCCGACGGCCGCATCATCGGGTTCGAGGAGAAGCCGGCGGCGCCCAAGTGCATCCCGGGCACCAAGGACTGCATGGCCTCCATGGGCATCTACATCTTCGAGAACGATGCGTTGCACACCTGGCTGGACAACGACTTCGTCGACTTCGGCAAGGACATCATCCCGGCCATGGTGGCCAAGGGCGAGCCCGTGTTCGCCTTCGACTTCTCCACCCAGAACATCATCGAGGACTACGTGGTGGTCGAGGACGCAATCGGCCGGGAAAAGGAGCTGGGACCCACGGCGGATGCTGGGTACTGGCGTGATGTCGGCACGCTGGACTCCCTGTGGAAGGCCAACATGGACCTGATCGCGGTGGAGCCGCCTTTCTCGCTCTACGGCGAGCAGTGGCCGTTCTTCCGCGGGCCCATCTTCTTCCCGCCGGCCAAGTTCGTCCACGAGGAGGGTTACCGCGTCGGCAAGGCCATCAACTCCGTCATCGCCGACGGCGTCATCGTGTCCGGCGCGACGGTGCGGCAGTGCGTGGTCGGGCCCGGCACCGTCATCCGCAGCTATGCGCTGGTGGAGACGTCGGTCCTGTTCGGCGGGAACATCCACCGTTCGAAGGTCCTGGAGACCTCCATCGGCCGCAACTGCCGCGTGCGCAACGCCATCATCGACCGCAACGTGACGCTGCTCGACGGCGTCGTCATCGGCTACGACCGCAAGAAGGACGAGGCCCGCGGCCTCAAGACCGCGGACATCGCCGGCACCGACATGTACGTCGTCGTCGTCCCGCAGGACGCCGTGCTCAAGCCCGAGTGAGCGGTCCCGCTTCGCCCCGGTTCTTTTCCCCTGCAAAGAAATCGTTCCATGGTTCGTATACCGGCGTTTCGCCGCAGTCGGTGCGGGGAGAGGAGACCCGATGCGTGGAATGAGCGACAAGTCTGACAGATCGGACCGGTCGGACATGCCTGGCCCCGCCCTGCGGTTCTCCCCGAAGCTCCGGGGTTGGTTGGCGTGGGTGTGGCTCGCTGTGGCGACGCTTTCCTGCTCGCGCCCGGAGGGGACGGTCCCGGCGACGAGTCCGCGCCCGCCGACGGACCGCGATGTCATCGCCGAGCGGCTCGCGGAGATCCCGTCGGCGTGCCTGGCGCCGACGCCCATCGTGCCGGTGTCCTGTCCCGCGCCCGTCCCCGATCCCGCCGGCGTGTGCATCGTCGAGCAGCGCGACCTGCCCAGCGTCCGGATGACCGACCGGTGGGTCTTCGACCAGGGACGGTTGTTGCGGGTTGAATCCGTCGTCTCCGACGTGCAGCACAGCACGCGGACGTACGAGTACGACGCCCGTGGCCGGGTCGTGCGCGAGACCGCCTGCATGACCTCCACCGGCGGTGAGCCCTCCTGGTACCCGGCCTGGCGTGAGCCCATGGTGCGCTACGACTCGCCCACGACCATCGTCACGCGCACCGACCGCACCTACGCGCCGGGCTCCGACGTCCCCGTGTTCGGCCGCATGGCCTGGACCACCGCGTTCGAAGGCAAGGTCGTCAGTCAGGAGATGAAGCTCTGCTACCGCTTCGACGCCGGCGGCCGCCGCCTCGCTCGATATCAGGTGTACCGCATGAACGACCGGCCCCGGGCCCTGGACACCGAGGTGCGGACCTACGAATACAAGAACGCCCAGCTTGAACGCACCACGTTTTCCACCCTCAACCTCGACCTGCAGCCTGAGCCGCCTGGACGCGGCAAAGCCCCGAAGTACACCATCCGCTTCAAGAACGCCTGGCACGCGGACTTTTCGTATGACGAGTACGGGAGGATCATCGGGTTCGAGTCCGCCGGCTCGAAGATGACCCTCGAATACGGCACCCACGGCCGCCTCGTCAGATACGGTTCCCTCACCCTGGAATGGGACAGCGGCGACCACCTGGTCTCCATGAAGCAGGGGGGACCCACCTTTGACCGCGAATACCTGTATCATGACGACGGCCGCTTCCTGGGTGCAACCTACGCCGATGGCGCCGGCTACCGCATGCTTTACTTCCCCGGTTGTCCTGATGGCTTCGTCAACGCGGCGTTCCAGCCGAACATCGACAATTTCCTGTATTACGAAGGCAAAGACACGCTGTAGGAGCGGGCGATTACGGGCGGAACCAGGCCAGATAGACGTCCGCGTTGCCGTTGGTGCCGCTGACGGCCATCTCCCCGGTTCCGAAGTCGAGGGTGCCTGCGAATCCGCCACCCAGGACCAGGAAGACATCATGGAGTCCGGCGCTGGCCAGGACGAAGGGCCCGATGGTGGCCTGTCCGGCGAAGGAGCCCGCCATGAACACGCCGCCGGAGGGATCCAGGACCAGGGAGAATACGTTCTCCCAGCCTGTGGCGCCCAGCGGCCTGCACCAGAGGAAGTTTCCGAGCGCGTCCAGGCGCGCCGCCAGACCGTCCTGGGATCCAGCCGGGATCACCTGCGTGGCGCCGCACTCGGCCTGGGCGTTGACCGCGGCGGCCACCGCGACGCTGCCGTCAGCGGTCACGGAGACGCGGGTGGCCGTGTCGGCCCCCGCTGACGCGATGCGCTTGACCCAGAAGGGCGTGTCCAGCACGGGATCCATCCGCAGGATGAACACGTCGGTGTCCCCGGCGTTGGCCAGGGGGATGCCGCCGAAACTGATGGCTCCACGGTAGGTCCCGATGATCGTGGGCTGGTCCGAACCGTCCAGGGCGATGTCCGTCCCCGCCTCGTCCAGGGATGTTCCGTACAGTTCGCTTCGGTCGAAGTCGCCCGCGGAGGTGTAGGCGACCACGAAGATGTCGGTGCCGCCGTCGTCGCAGTCCTGGCCGGTGTTCACCACGCCGTCGCCGCATTGGGACACGCATCCGGAGAGGTCGCGCTGGCAGGTCGGGGAGCAGGCCAGCGCCCCGGAAAGATGACGCAAGCATAACCGCAAACATGAATTTTGCAACAGGAAGGTGGGGAACATCAGGGCAAGAGCATTATGGGCAAGGAGCGATGTTGGGGTGTCGGTGGCCGGTGCCGGTGCCGGTTGACGGTGGTTTCA
>PHAZ01000021.1 GCA_002841825.1 Deltaproteobacteria bacterium HGW-Deltaproteobacteria-22
AGCCCGTGCCCCGCGGCGCGGTCCAGGTCGACCAGCGCGACCCGCCCGACCAGGCGCTCGCCCGCGGCGATGACCACGCCCCCGAGGCCGGCGCGGCCCGTGACATCATCGACATCTGGAACGACCCCGATCTGTGGGCGTACCACCCATGGGCCCAGCGCACCGTGGGCGGCGTGGTGTCGGTGCACCAGGCCACGGCCCCCTTCGACGGCGACGTGCGCAAGACCATGACCGCGGCGCCGACCATCGCCGTGTTCTCCGACGGCAATGAGGACATCGCCACGAAGTACCTGCGCGCGGCCGGCATCCCGCAGTCCTCGGGCGCCGAGTTCCCCGCGGGCAAGTGCGCCGCTGGGACGTGCGGCCCCGGCACCGCCAACCCCGACATGCTCACCGTCGAGAGCGTCATGGGCGACATGGGCACCTGCGACGCGCCCAACCTCGACCACGCCAACGGCGCGCTGTTCACCGGGGACGGCCTGCCCGCCTACTGCCAGATCATGAGCATGCACTGGAACGTCGCCGCCCGCGAGACCGTCCAGTGCGACGGCGGCAACTGCCCGGCCCTGCAGGCCGACTGCAGCGGGCTACCCATCACCTACCACGGCCACGAGGTCGTCGCCGAGGTGCGCCAGTTCCTGCAGCACCGCACGCACTTCTTCGGGGAATGCCAGGCCGTCAACGCCTACGAGAACCAGGTCCCGAACCCCGCCTGGCCCTTCCTCGATGACGACGGCCGCCTCGGCCACTTCCTCACGACCGCGGGCACCCCGCCGGACTGCCCCTGCACCGACGGCGACTTCGAGTGCGTCACCGGCGGCTGCGACGGCGGCACCCGGGACTGCTGCATCCCCAGGGACCTCAAGGAGAAGGGCGCCGGCTACATGATCGCCGCCCAGCCCGCCTCGGCGACGCTGCAGATCCTGCACCCCGAGGTTCCCTACATGCAACTCGACGGCGCGTTCGCGACCGTGGGCGGGTCTGAACCCGCGTACAACCTGAGCCAGACGCTGGGCTCGGCCTACATCAACGACATGGACGTCACTTTCATCACCGGCCCCGACGGCCCCGGCGTCGCGGACGTGTGGATGACCGGCTACATCGACGGGAACTGCTCGATCATCGACGATGACGTCTGGGTTCCAGAGGAGTGCAACAAGGGAAAGGTCTCCTACCTCGGCGGCCACTCCTACTCCGTGAACCTGCCCATCTCCTCCAACGGCGCCAGCCAGGGAACCCGCCTGTTCCTCAACGCCCTGTTCGAGGCCGACTGCGTCTCGGCCGAGGGCCAGCCGCGCATGTCCCTGACCTGGCTCGGGGACCTCACCGTCCCGGCCCAGGACGCGACGCTCCCGGTGACCCGGCGCTACACCGTGCACTTCTCCAACGCCGGCGGCGGCAGCGCCCTGGACGCGACCCTGCGTGTGCGCTTCCCGGGGACGCTGGCGCCCCTCGCGGCCTTCGAGGACGGCGGCACCATCGAGGACAACTCGGTGCTCTGGACCCTCGGCAACATCGGCGCCTCGGGCTCGACCTCACCGCCGGCTTCGGGTTCCCGCTGGTTCGACGCGGCCTTCCCTGCCCTGGGTGACTACAACCTCGAGGCCGAGCTGCTGTACCGCGTCGGCGTGAGCACCCTCCGCCTGCTCCAGCCCGTCGTGGTGCGCGTGCTCCTCGACACCGACGGCGACCTGATCCCGGACGAGTTCGATCCGTGGCCGCTGGATCCGCTCCGCTGCGGGGACGGCGACGGCGACGGCTGCGACGACTGCGCGGCCGAGGGCACCTGCGATCCCGAGCCCGATGCCGGCCCCGACGGCGACATCGACGATCCCGGCCGCGACAACGCCGACGGTGACTGCTCCTGCTCGGCGGGCGCCTCGACGCCCGTCGGCCCCCTGCCCCTGCTCTTCGTCTTCGGGATGCTCTGGGCCTTCCGCCGTCGCACGCGGAATCCCGGAGCTGGGGCCGGTATCCTGCACAACCTGGCCGACGGTCAGAAGTAGAGCGTCATGCCGAAGGAGAACTTCAGGGAGGAGTCGGAGAAGCCGTAGTGGGTGTCCTGGACCAGGGCCAGCTCGAGGTCCAGCGTGCCGCCGATGCTGAGATACCACAGGCTCGGCCACAGCATGAGGCGCACGCCGGCGGCCTCCTCGATGTAGGAGCTGGAGTAGCCGTCAGCCGGCACGCCGTTGACCTTGTAGTTGCGCGAGGACTTGTCCCAGTCGTCGTCGTCGATGTCATTGTCGTCGGGATCCTGATAGGTCTCGTCGCCGAGGTAGAAGAATCCGTAGCCGACGCGCGCATACGGCTGCAGGCGGCTCTTCTCCTTCTCACCGCGGAACCAGTAGTAGCCCGAGGCGCCGAAGCTCGCCATGCTGTGGGCGTACATGTCCTCGTCGCGATCCGCGCCGCCGGCGATGCGCCCGTCCAGGGAGGCGCTGATCTTCGGGGTGAAGTGAAAGTGGGCCGAGAGGTTGAGGCCCGTGTAGCGATCCGTCGGGTGCCCGGAGAAGAAGAGCAGCCACTGGAAGCCCACATGGGGATCATATTCGTTGGGGGGCTTTTGCAGGCCGGGCAGCATGCGGACGCGGGGACGCACGCCGGGGGGCGGCGGAGACGTCGGTCCGGGGCCGGGCCCATCAAGCACGATTCCGGAAGGAGGCACCGTCGGCGCGGGGTCCGCCTTGCCCTGCCCGGGCTCGGCGTCGGGGGTCTTCTCGGTCTCGGTCTCGACCTCCGGCGGCGGCTCCAGCTCCTCCTCGTCGTCGTCCCCGTATTCCTGTGCGAAGGCCGACGATGCGACCGGAAGCATGGCCAGGGCGCACGCCAGCGACAGAATGGTGAACAGCCTGCGGATTCTCATGTTCGGAACTCCTGGCCCGCCCGGCGGCGCCGGACGCTGGCCCGGCGAACACCGTGAAGGGGACTTGCCGCATATTATGCCATAGACCGCAGTGATTTCGAGCAGGTTTTTTATTGTCCCCCGGACGCGTTCATGGGAAGAATGGCCCATGACGCACGACACACGCATTCCCGGCTTCCACCGACTTACCCCGGAGCAGCGGCGCGAGGCCGTCTTCGGCGCGGACCTGACGGTCGCCGATCTGTTCAGGACCGGCGGATGGGACCCGTCCACGTCGGCGCGCTGGGTCGAGGACGTGCTCGGGCCCATGGCCCTGCCGTTCTCGGTGGCGCCCAACTTCGTCATCAACGGGACGCCGCAGTGGGTGCCCATGGTCACCGAGGAGCCCTCGGTCGTGGCCGCCGCCGCCCACGGTGCCAAGCTGGCCGCCGGGCGCGGAGGCTTCTTCGCGGAGGCCGGAGACGCCGTCGCCACCGCCCAACTGCAGTTGCAGGTGACAGATCCTGTCACCTCCTGGCGGGTCATCGAGGCACGGTCAGCCGAACTGCTGGCCTTGCTCGCGCCGCTGGATCCCGCGCTGATCGCCCACGGCGGCGGTCCCCTCGAACTGGAGCGCGGCGCCGTCTTCGAGGACGAACTGATCGTCCACCTGCACATCGCCACCGCCGACGCCATGGGCGCCAACGTCGCCAACACCTTCGCCGAGGCCCTGGCGCCCCACCTCGAGGGGCTCACCGGCGGCGCCGTCATCGGCCGCATCCTCACCAACGCGTTTCCCCGCCGCCTCACCCGCGTGCGGGCGGACTTCGACGTGGCCTCCCTGGCACACGGCGACTTCTCCGGAGCCCAGATGGCCGACCGCATCCTGCGCCTGGCCCGCTGGGCCGAGCGTGATCCCCTGCGGGCCGTGACCCACAACAAGGGCATCCTCAACGGCCTCCTTGCGGTCACCGCGGCCACCGCCAACGACACCCGCGCCGTCGCCATGGCCGCGGCCGCCCACGCCTGCGGTCCGGACGGCCTGCGTTCGCTGTCGCGCTGGACCCGCTCCGGCGACGGCCTGACCCTGTCGGGTGAACTCTCGCTGCCCCTGCCCCTGGGCACCGTGGGCGGACTCACGGTGGCCCATCCGCTGGTGCGCCACGTGCTGGAGGCCATCGGACTGACCTCGGCGGCCCGCCTGTGCGAGACCACGGCCGCCTGCGGGCTGGCCAACCACCTCGCTGCCCTGCGCGCGCTGGCGGGCGAGGGCATCCAGGCCGGACACATGGCGCTGCATCGCCGCAAGGCCGGGACCGACCAATGACCGCCGGCCCCATCGACGCCTTCCTGAACCATGAGACCGACACCCTCGTAGTGGGCGGCGTCGAGTTCTTCGTGGTGCAGGAGCGCGCCATGGAGTGGGCGGCCCTGGTCCGGCGCCGCATCCTCTGCGACCCGCCCGCGGGCGTGGCCACCGTGCTGCCCGAGACCATCCGGGGGCTGGTCCCCCATGCGCTCTCCCTGCTGCCGGCGCTGGGACTGCTCACCCATGCCCGCGAAGGCGGCGAAGACGGCGCACCGGCCCTGGCCCTGATCCCGGTCGAGGCCACGGATCCCCGCTGGGAGGCGTTGCGCAGCGCCATCGACCAGAACATCCCATGGCGCACGGTCGCCCCGGACACCGGACAGGGGGAGTCCCTGGACCCGGTCGAGCCCGACACGCTGCTGGCGGCCGCGGTGGCCGAGGCCGATCTGATGCGGCTGGCCATCCTCGCCGAGCAGGCGCCCGTCGCTGAGACCGCGGCCCGTGTGGCCGCCTTCCACCTGCGCGAGCTGGCCGTCCCCCACGACCTCCCCGTGCTGTTCGTGTGCACCGCCGCCTGGGTGCGCCCGGTCGCGGAGGCGCTCTCGTCCAACGAGTCCTCCGTGCCGCTCCGCCGTGTGCGCCGTGAAGACCTGCGGGTGCACCTGGCCTCGGACCAGCTCGCCCAACTGATCTCGGCCGAGCCCATGGGCTTCATCAAACGCTATGAGAGCTGGCGGAGCCAGAGCGCGGACGGGATGGCCGACTGGCGGCTCCTGGGCGGGTCCGGCCTGCCGCCGGGCCGCTGGGAGATGACGCTGGCCCTGCTCCACGAGGCCCGCGGACGCTACGAGGCCGAGTACTCCACCGTCCTGCCCGCAGCCCTCATCGCGCCGCTATGATCACAACTTCGGCTGGATCTTCTTCGGCCTGCTCACGGGCGCGGCCTCCCCCCCCGCCGGCGCAGACGCCCCCCGCCTGGACCTGGACCCAGGGGAGCTGGGCATCTCCCTGCGCACCGTGCACTTCGGACTGAAGCTTCGCCAGCACATCCCGCGCTTCCTCTCGGCGTACATGGAGCGTCCGAAGGAGCCCACCCCGGGGGCCTGGAAGAACGCCTTCGATGAGGCGTCAATGTGCTCGTTCCCACCCGAGGACATCCTCATCGAGGGCACGGCCCTGCAGCTCAAGGACAAGGGCCGCGACACCCTGGGCGAACGCCAGATGCGTTCCCATCCGTTCTCGACGACCCTCCTCGACGGCCTCGACGTGCGCGAGACCGTGCGTCACTGGTACGAGAAGCGGCTCTACGTGCGCGAGGAGTTCTCAGGCCGCAACAAGGTCGGCTCGGTCGTGATCATCTTCGACGAGGACGACGGCCCCACCGACGCCGGCGCCCATTCCGCGGCCATCGACGAGGCCCCCCACGTCATGGAACATTATCCCTACTGCGCGCACTGGCACGGCGAGCACACCCAGGAGAGCGACATGGCCTTCTACGCCACCGATCCCGACGAACACGTCGTGGGTCCGGGCATCTGCCGCTGCGAATACGGCGGACTGCTGCTCACGTCGCCGCCGGGACGCATGTGGCCGATCTGGGAGGACCCGCACCTGCGGCACTTCCGTCGCAAGAGCCATGTCCTGCTAGCGGCCGGGCTCCAGCTCACCCGAGAGCCGGTCGTGCTCTACATCTCCCCGCACCCGCCGCACCCGTTCCTCAAGCGCATCGCGCTGCGCATGGGGCTGCGCGTGCTGCACATGCCCCTGGGTTCCCTGTCTCCACAGCGCATCCGCCGATTGCGGACGTTCCACATCCTGGCACACCACCAGGCCCGCTCCTGGGCCCACCGATTCATCCCGGATCCCTGACTACCGGCAGTCCCGGGGCTCCGTGGCGTCCTCGGGCATCGCGCAGAAGACCGCCGTGAACGACCCCTCGAGGGTCTCCTGCTTTTCCCCGAAGGTCAGCTTCAGACGCCCGGCGGCGGTGCCGTCCTTCTGAGCCGAGATCGAGTCGAGGACGACCTCGCCGGCCACGGCCCTCGACTCCTCGCGTGCCAGCGTGCTTTCGCAGGTCCCGTCGAGCTTCAACAACTGGACGCGCTTGAGGTCCTGCGCCGCCTTCTCCAGTCCGGGCATCCGCAGCGGATACGTGCCGGGCGCGAACGGCGCGTCGCGATTCTCCGGCGTGTTGTGCTTGAACATGATCATCAGCACCGTCGAATCTTTGGGCATCGCGCCGGAGACCAGCAGCGGGCACAGGCCCGGACGGTCCGACAGGATCAGCGTCATGTCGTCGGCCTTGTCCATCCACACGAAGACCGCGTCCTTCACCACCAGCCCGGTCCCGGCGACCGTGCCCCGGATGCCCGACGCCCCCCGCACCACGTCCGCTCCCGGCCCCACCGCGGCGCCGCCCTCCGGCGGACGGGGCAGCGTCCCGGGCTCCGACGCCCCCGACTTCTCACGCCCGCACCCGGCGCCGACCATGGCCACGCTCCCTGCGAGCAGCCCACCTAATACCCACGACATCATCCTGCGGTTCATTCCGGTTCTCATGGCAGACTCCTTGCCGATTCCATTCACATCGGACGGGTTGTTGAAGTGGGTCATCCTATCGGACATCTTCGTGGCAGACAAATGGAAAAAGATACCAGTCGGCAAACGTCCAGCCCGCACGCTCACCCGGTTTCCGCGTCAATGATGCATTGACAAAAAAAGCGATGCCAATATACTTTGTCCCGGTGCCCAGGAGAGTCAACCCGGATGAGCTACGTACAGCCTTTCATGCTCGGTGATTACTTGTTCGTCGAACTGCTGAGCACGACGCCGCCGTACATCATCCACCGCGCCATCGACCTCCGGGATGACCCGTTCACCTTCTTCCGCACGTTCAAGAACGTGAACCCCCAGTTCTCCGACGCGAAGAAATACTCCTGGGATCTGGAGAAGGAGGCCGAGACCCTCGAGACGATCCAGCTGCCCGCGGTGCCCGGGTTCTGCGACTTCGGGGACGTGGACGGCCACTCGTACCTGGTCTACCGCTACATCTGGGGGCGCAGCCTGCTGCACATCCTGCGCGCGCTCAAGGCCCACAACAAGCGCCTCTCCGAGGACTACGCCGTGCACATCGCCTGCGAGGTCCTCAAGACCCTCAACGCGGTGCACGCGGTCCGCGGCGTGAGCTTCCCCAACGGCATCCTTCACCACAACCTCAGCCCGCGCAACATCATCATCTCCTATTCCGGCGAGGTGAACCTGGTGGGCTTCGGACACCGGACGCCGAGCCTGGCCGGCGAGGACCTCAACCAACTGGAGTTCCGCAACCTCTCGTACCTCGCCCCCGAGCAGGTCAACCACGGCACGCTGAGCCACCGGACGGACCTGTTCACGGTGGGCAGCCTCTTTTACGAGATGCTCACCGGGACGCCGCCCTTCCTGGAGAAGACCGCGGCCAAGGTGCTCAACCGCATCGCCCGCTGCTCGTACCAGGAGCCCAGGAACGTCAACACCTCACTCTCCCGCGAGCTGGACCAGTTCCTGCTCAAGGCGCTGTCGGCCTACCCCAACGACCGCTTCGTCTCGGCCGGCGAGATGGCCACGGAGCTGGAGAAGTACCTCCGCAGGCACCACGGCCGCTTCACCTCCGGGAAGGTCCGCAAACTGATGGGCAACCTCTTCGGCGAGGACATCCGCGCCGATGTCGCGTTCTTCCAGAAGCTCGAGAGCAGCGTCGACCGCCCGTACCGGCCGCTGGTGCGCAGCATCGCGCCGGCGATGATCGATGAACTGGGCGACACGACCGTTCCACGGCAGCCCGAGCCGGTGCCCCCCGCCGTGTCGAAAAGCACCGCTCCCAAGACAGAACGCGCCGGTTTCCTCACCAACCCCGGGGAACCCCCGGTCCGCCGGACCATGACGTACACCTTCGACGAGTACCGGCGCCGGACCGTCGATCTGCGACCCGCTGCCGACTCGTTCTTCGAGGACGAGGACACGATCCTGGTGCCGGCCCAGCACGAGCCCAACATCATCCTGATCAAGCCCGGGGCGGCCAGACCCACCCGGTTCTCGACCCAGGAGCTGGCGTCCTTCGAGTCCTCCGAGGTGCCCGCCCTCGACGGCGCGCCGCAGCAGGAACTCTCGCTCACCATCGAGCCCGACGACGACGATGGCGAGGTGCCCGCCGACATCGCCGCCCCCGAGTTGTTCACCCGCAAGGGCCGCACCTCGATCATCGAGTTCGGCGAGATTCAGATCGGGCCGGTCGCGGAGCCGGTCGCGGAGCCGGTCGCGGAGCCTTCCCTCGAGGACGAGGTCGACGCCCAGCTGGCCGCCTGCAGCGCCAGGCTGTTCGAGGCTGCGGCCCAAACAAAGGCACCCGAGCCCTGCGCAGCAGCCCCTGCGCCTGCCCCTGCGCCTGCGCCTGCCCCTGCAGCTGCCCCTGCGCCCGAGCCCGTCGCTCCGTCCCCTGCCCCTGCGCCGGAGAAACCCGGCGACGACTCGGGCTCCGGCGCCCTGGTCAACGCCAAGGACGAGCGCGATCTGCTCATCGGCCACGAGTTCGGCGAGTACGTCATCACCGGCATCCTCGGCTGGGGCGGCATGGGCACGGTCTACGACGGCCTGCAGCCCAAGATCGGCAAGGAAGTGGCCATCAAGGTCCTCAACCCGCACTACGCCGGCAACCAGCACATGGCGCAGCGCTTCCTCGCCGAGGCCCGGGCCGTCAATTCCATCCGGAACCCCAACATCATCGACATCTTCTCCTTCGGCATCTTCGAGGACCGGTACCACTACTTCGTCATGGAGAAGCTCAACGGCATCACCCTGGGCAGCTACATCCAGCAGCACGGCAAGGTCTCCCTCGAGGTCGGCCACGAGATCCTGGTGCAGGTCTTCAGCGCCGTCTCCGCGGCCCATGGCAAGGGCATCATCCATCGCGACCTCAAGCCCGACAACATCTACCTCGAGAAGCGGCCCTTCTTCGACCATTACGTGAAGATCCTCGACTTCGGCATCGCCAAGTTCAACGTCGAGGGCTTCAAGACCTCGGTCACCAACATCGGCGTCCCCATCGGCACGCCGCGCTACATGAGCCCCGAGCAGTGCAAGGGCATCACGGTCACCGAGGCCAGCGACATCTACATGCTGGGCATGATCATGTACGAGATGTTCACCGGGACCCTCCCCTTCCAGAAGGACTCCTACATCGACATGCTCGTGGCCCACCTCAACGAGCCGCCCCCGCGCCCGTCCACGCGCGTGGCGATGGATTCCGCCCTGGAGAACATCATTCTGTGGACCCTCGAGAAGGACCCCTCCAAGCGCCCCGCTTCGGTGCTCGAGCTCGGCGAAAACCTGATCCCCTACCTCAAGGAGAAGACCCGCGGCCGGTAGCCGCAGGACGCCACGCCGATGCGACCGCACGCCCTGCTCCGATCCCTTCCCAACGTCCTCTCCCTGATGCGCCTGCTCCTGGCCTTGCCGCTGGTCTTCCTGCCTCCGCGGTCGGCCGCCTTCTTCGCGATCTACCTCTTCTGCGGCGTCTCCGACGTGCTCGACGGCTGGCTGGCCCGGCGCCTGGGCGTCGCCAGCCCGTCGGGCGCCCGCCTGGACTCCGCGGCCGACTTCGTCTTCTTCATGGTGGTGCTCATCGTCCTGATCCGGGCCTTCGGCGGCGATCTGATGGGCTGGCTCCCGGTGGTGCTGTGGATCGTCCTGTTCCGCACCACCGCGTTGATCGTCACCACGGTGCGCACCGGCGGCCCCCTCTTCATCCACACGCTGGCCAACAAGGCCGCCGGCCTGGCCGTGTTCCTGCTTCCCCCGCTGCTGGCCCTGGGCCTGCGCACGGAGGTCATCGTCCCAGCCCTGGCGCTGGGCCTCCTCTCGGCCCTCGAGGAGCTGGTCCTGGTGTGCCGCCCGGGCCCCCTGGATCCGGACCGCAAGAGTATCTTCCGGCCGCGCCAGCTCGCCGGCGCCCGGCCCCGGGAGCGTGAGCCGGACCGCCGGTAGTGTTCCCGCCGCCGCCCCGAAGCGTCCGCACCCACAACCTGGTTGCCTCCGTGCTGCGACCGTGGCAGCATCTACGACATGAGCACCCTCAATTCCCCGCCCATGCCGCCGCAGGTCTCCCCCATCACCACACGGCTCCTGCTCCTGCTCTGGGCGACCACCATCACCTGCACCGGGTGCGCCACCGGCGCGACTTCGTCCCACACGCCGACCTGCCATCGGGACGGCGCCGGAGACACCACCCTGCAGGCCCTCCTCGAGGCGCCCCTGCGGAAGACGCCGTCCCGGGTGGACGTGGTCGCCTGGTACCGGGGCCGGGCCGACTGCGGGACCTGTCCCCCCGAGGCCCTGTGTCAGCCCTGCATCAGCATGATCCTGTTCTCGGACCGGGCCGACACCCCGCCCGCGGGCTGGTTCTGGATGGTCACCGACCTGTCGTCCACCGTCGTCCTCAAGGAAGGCTGCGCCTACCGGCTCACGCTGAAACTCAAGGGGGACTATCGCAAACACCTGTCCGTCCGCGACAACAACCCCATGTACTTCGACAACCTCTTCGATGTGCGGATCGTCAACATCCGGTGAGACGTGCGACCTCCTTCTTAGTCCATGCTGCTTCCTCCCAGGCGGCCCGGTCAGACTGGTCAGACTGGTCAGACTGGTCAGACTGTCCGACGGGCCACCTCTTCGTCCGTGACTCCCCCGCGCGTTCCAAATGTAAAAATTCCTGCGTGCATTTTCCGCGAGGCGTGGCATATTCTTACAGTCCGCCTGTGACCCCGGCGACAGAGAGGCCTGACCATGCGCACATTCAGTTTCATCGTGTTGTTCCCGGCCCTGATGCTGCCTGCCTGTGACACCGGCACGCCTGAAAAGAAGACCGGCGAAACGGATGATCCGCCGCTGATCATCGCCCTGCACGACGACCGGCCGCGCCCCGATGGCGAGTCCTGCGTCAACGAGCTGGGCGAGTGCGTCATGACCGGGGACGGCGTGGAGTGCTTCTGCCTCGGCGAGGTCCTCGACTATGCAGAGGATCCCGATTTCCAGGGTGATTGCGGGTCGTCCGCCGGGGGGTGCCTGTTCACCGGTGATCTCGAGCTGGGCCTGAGACCGCCGATCACCGATCCGACCACCTGCGCCGAGCACCTTTACAACCGCTGCTCGATCTACATCGACACCGGCATCTCCAAGTGCTACTCGCAGCAGGGCGTCTGCACCGGGTACGGCAACCTGATCACCTGCAACTGCATGACGGGCGACTATCTGGCGCTCTCGGTGCTCAACGACACCGACATCTCCTGCCGCGAGCTGCCGTCCACCTTCTGCCCCGTCGCCGAGCCCGTCGAGTCCTGCGAGCGCAACGGCCACGTCTGCACCCGCTATGTGGCCGGCTTCGCCTGCGACTGCGCCGGCGAGGGCCTCCTCGAGGGCATGACCAACTTCGACGCCGTAGGCGTGAGCGTCCCCCGCTATCTGGCGGAGAACGACTGCGATTCCATGATCACCTCGTTCTGCTCCTGGATGGACGGCAAATGAGCGCAACTCCGATCGGGTCCCTCCGCCTGAAGCCGTCACCTGCGCGCTTTCTGGCCCTGCTCGCCCTCGGGCTGGCCGTCTTCCCTGCGGTCTTCATCGCACAGGCCCGCGCCGGCGAGCTGCAACCCGACCGCCGGGTGGAACTGATCCTCGGCATGGGACCCAACCAGGGTGAGTATCCGGGCGTCCAGTCCGACCTGCAGGGACAATTGCGGTGGGGGCCCGTCTTCCTGGGAGCGGAGGCCTTTGCGGGGTCCTACTTCACGCCGATCCTGCCAAATCCCGTGGATTCCCGTGCCCTTTACCAGAACCGGGGCGTCACCGGCTGGATCGGAGGGCATCATGGCGCCTTCAATCTGGCCGTCCGTTTCACCCAAATCACCGAGGAATGGTTTGGCCCCTGGGACGGGAGCGTCAACAACGAAAACGACAACCTCGTCAAATCCTGGATCTACGACGACCATGTCGAGAACGAGCGCACCGGCCACTGGGGGATGGCCCTCGGATGGACCCTCGCGCCGGGCCACCGGGTGGGAGTCCTCGGCGACTGGGGTCGCCAGGTGCGCGCCCGTTATGATCGCGTGTTTTCGCACGCCCTGGTTTCGGCCGAGGCGGGCATGCACCGGATCGAGTACGATCCGTTCCGGGAGCCCGTCTGGTACACCGCGCAACTCTCGGTGCGCTTCTCCCCGCTGGGGAGGCCGCTGGCCACCTCCCACTTCCATGTGATCGTCGGGCTCGGCGTGCATCTCTTCGACTTCCCCGCCGACTCCCGGTGGAACTCCTCGGACACGCCCTTTCCGGCGGTCTTCCTGAAGCTCGCCGGCGTCTTCTGATTTGCCTGCTGCGGTCTGTAGGGACCGTTGACAACCCCAACGCTTCCCACTATTTTAAGAGGGTCTGTGGTGCAAGACGCGACCTGCGGTTCCTGCGACCACGGACCAGAGGTTTGATGTTTACCGTCGTCCTTTCCCAGCTGGAGATTGCGTAGGAGCCCGTCCTTTTCGCGGGCGCGGACGGTTGTCCGTCGCCTGATGGGTTTCCTCGAATCATCCACCCCACCGGCCTGCGCCAAGAACACCGCTGGCCGGGTTTCGTCGCCCCGTGCTTTGCGGGTCCGCGACGCCGGGAGAGCGACCATGAACGACCTGACTGACCTGACTGACCTGGGGTTCGCCCCTTTTTTTCAGCAACAATGGAATGAAATCGACACCGAAGACCTGACGCCGGCGCGCGTGTTCGCCGAGCACCGGGGAGCCTTCGAACTGGTGTCGGCCACCGGGACACGCCTGGCGCGGCTCTCGGGTCGCCTGCGCGCACAGGGCGACGACCCCGGGGCGCTGCCGTCGGCGGGCGACTGGGTGGCGGCCCGCATCCCGGAGGACGAGCGGGCGCCCGCGACCATCGAGCGGACCCTCGCCCGGCGCTCGGTCTTCACTCGCGGCGCGGCCGGCCGCGGGGCGTCCACTCAGGTGATCGCCGCCAACGTGGACTGCGTGTTCGTCGTGTGCGGGCTCGACGCGGACTACAACGTGCGGCGCATCGAGCGCATGGTGGCCCGCGTTTGGGCCGGCGGCGCGCAGCCGACGGTGGTGCTCAACAAGTCCGACCTGTGCGATGACGCCGAAGACCGCGCCGAGGAGGTCCGGCTGGCCTGCCCGGGCGTGGACGTGCTGGTGACCTGCGGGCTGACCGGCGACGGCATTCCCGCCTTGGCCGCGGCCGCCGGACTTCCCGGAAAGACCGGCGCGCTGGTGGGCTCCTCGGGCGCCGGCAAGTCCACGATCCTCAACGCCCTGCTGGGCGACACGCGCTTCGAGACGGCGCCGGTGCGCGAGCATGACCACAGGGGGAAGCACACGACCACCCACCGCCAGCTGGTGCGGCTGCCCGCCGGCGGCCTGATGCTCGACACGCCCGGCATGCGGGAGTTCGCGCTGACCGACGAGGCCGGCCTGGAGCGCGTGTTCTCCGACATCGAGGCGCTGGCCACCGGCTGCCGGTTCGCTGATTGCGCCCACGAGGGCGAGCCGGGCTGTGCGGTGCGGTCGGCCGTCGAAGCGGGCGATCTCTCGGCGGACCGCCTCGACGCCTGGCACAAGCTGCAGAAGGAGGCCCGCGCCAACGCCCTGCGCGCCGACGTGCGCCTCTCGCGGCAGGCCGGACGCCGCTGGGGGGCGCTCCACGACGAGGGCCGCATGATCCGCCGCCTCAAGGGCGACGACTGACCGCCCGGGTTCGAGCCCGTTCAATTATCAATTTTTTTCAAGGCGTCGATGGTCGGTGCGACCGGCAGGGACGGGAGGCTTTACTGAGCCTGGAAAATGAGGAAGCGATTGTTGTTGTTGTCCGCCACGAAGAGAAGGATCTCGTACAGTGTAGATGCCCGTGACGTAGTTGAACGGGCGGTCTGAGCACTCGGAGTCCTGGGTGTCGTCCTGATCCAGGTCGTTGGCCTGATAGTGGGCGAAGTCGGACTGGCCCAGCACGAGGTCGGCGGGTGTGAAGCTGGCCGTCGGGAACGTGTTCCAGATCAGCACCCGGTGATTGCTGTAATCCACTGCGGGAGCTCTTGGGGCGGGCCTGGACTAAACGCCGGGAACACCCCCAGCACCCCAAAGCACACTTTTTCAGGAAAATGTCGATTTGATTTTCAAAGCAATTCAAGCGTTTCCGACGCTTCGGCAGGAAGGTGAACGATTTTCCGTTTGCGCTCATTTGCGGTTTATGGTATCTCTATTCCGAATTCAGCCGAACGATGGCGAATTCATTTGTGATCCACATTTTTCTGCTCTTAAGCCAAGGAGATTTCCCATGTCGCGCATTGAAAATTTAAATAAAGCACTCGCCAAACTCCAGAGCAGCTCCAGCGACCTAGAAGCCTGCGCGGTCGTCTCCGAGGATGGACTGATCATCGCCTCCTCGCTCCACCAGGGCATTGAAGAGGCCCGCGTGGCCGCCATGAGTGCCGCCATGCTGAGCATGGGCCAACGCACCGCCATCGAGCTCAAGCGCGGCCGTCTGGAACAACTGTTCGTCAAGGGCGAGGACGGCTACGTAGTCATCATGAACGCCGGCCCCCACGCGGTCATGCTGACGCTGGCACGGCGCGACGCCAAGCTCGGCCTGTTGTTTCTGGACCTCTCCCGGGCGTCCGAAGAAGTGAAGGAGATTCTGAAATGATCACGATCCACCAGACCCCCGAACACCGCAACGTCATGTTCCACGACCTCTCCGAAGGCTCCATGGTGCAAGCGAACCAGCACATGATCATCCACAAGGGCACGGCCATGCTGCTGGATCCGGGCGGCCACAAGATCTACATGAAGTTGTTCGCTGCGGCGACCGGCCTGGTGGCCCCGTCGGACTTCAGGCACATCTTCTTCTCCCACCAGGATCCGGACATCATCGCTGCGGCCAACGGCTGGCTGATGGTCACCGACGCGACCGCCTACCTGAGCGCGCTGTGGATGCGCTTCATCCCGCACTTCGGCGTCGACGAACTGGTGATGAACCGCATCACGCCAATCCCGGACGAGGGGATGACCGTGGACGTCGGCGGCGCTCCCATGGTGCTGCTGCCGGCCCACTTCCTGCATTCCGAGGGCAACTTCCAGGTCTATGACCCGGAAGCGAAGATACTGTACTCGGGCGACCTTGGCACCTCGCTGGGCGCGCCCTACACCTCGGTGTCCGATTTCGACGCACACATCCCGTACATGGATGGCTTCCACCGGCGGTACCTGCCGACGAAGCGGGCCATCGCCCGATGGGTGAACACCGTGGCCCAACTCGAGATCGACATTCTGGCGCCGCAGCACGGCGCGATCTTCCCGAACCGCGACCTGGTGAAGCGCTACATCGACTGGGTGTCAGGGATCGAGTGCTACCTGGACACGGATCTCGCATCCTACCCCATCCCGGGCCAAGGCGGCTGACATGACCGCGCGACTCTTCCAGGACACCGTGCGTGCGCTGTCGCTCGTGCTCGACTTCGACGAGGGCGAGAAGTTGTTCCACGCCTGGCGAGTGGCGCTGCTTTCGATCCGGGTGGCCCAGAGGACCGGGCTTTGTGCACCGCAGACGGTATACTTCGCGGGCCTGCTGCATGACCTAGGCGGGCTCGGCCTTTCCGACCACCTGGTACACCACGCCTCGCGTGGCTTCACCGACATCCAGGCGCGAGGGCACGCTCACCGGGGCGCTACCATCCTTGAACCGTTCGCTCCGTTTGCAGACTGCCTGGGGCCGATACGGGACCACCATGAACGCTTCGACGGGCGCGGATTCCCACAGGGGTTGGCCAAGGACGCAATCAATCCCACGGCATCGATCCTGCATCTGGCCGACCACCTCGAGGTGGTGCTTCGCGCCTCTCCTCCGTCGAGCCGTTGGGAGCTGGCCATAGGCGAGTGCAGACGTGCCGCCGATGTGCGCGTTCCGTCTGAAGTGGCCAGGGGGTTCTTCGACCTGATCAGCAAGGATCGGGGGTTGATCGACCGCCTCTACGACGAGAAGGCGCTGGCGGCCGATCTGGAGGCGCTGGAGCCGGCCGCCCCGGAGAACCCCGGTGCCGACCTGACCGAGACGATGTCCCAGTTGCTGTGGCTGCTTGCCCGCGTGGTCGACACCAAGCACGCCTATACCATGGGGCACTCGGCCCGCGTGGCGTTCTGGGCCTGGCGCATCGCCCGTGAACTCCGTTCGGCCGGCCTGAACCAGTGGGATGTCGTCTGGTCCGGACTGCTGCATGACATCGGAAAGGTGGCCATTCCCAGGTCGCTGCTGAACAAACGAACGCCCCTGTCCACCCGCGAGTGGCGGCAATTGAAACTGCATGCGCACCACTCCATGAACCTGATCTCGCAGATACGCGATTTGGAGCACATTGCCTATCCGGCCGCAGCCCACCACGAGCGCTACGCTGGTGGAGGCTACCCCCTCGGGCACGCCCGCGAGCACATCCCCCTGATCGGCCGCATCCTCGCCTTCGCGGACGCCTATGACGCCATGACCTCCGATCGAGGATACAACCTTCCGCTATCCCACGATAAAGCGCTGGCGAGCATCCGTGGCAACGTGGGCACCCAGTTCGATCCCCGGCTGGCCCCGATCGCCCTGCGCGTCCTCGAGGCCGCCCCTGCGACATCTACCGAGATCCTTCAGACAATGGGAGGTTTTGCGGATTTTTTCCGGAAGGAGGAGGCTTCATTCCTGAGCCTGATCGTGAGTGGGGCCTCCACCTCGGCGGTGATCGCAACGGACCAGGGACCGGAGCTGGTGGAGACGGGTGCCTGGCACAAACTCCTCGTCGATGCAGATTTCTGCATACTGGAAGGTCATGACGGGCTGGTGCAGTCCCTGCTCAACTTCAAATCCGAGTTGTTCCTGGATTTCATCGACGCCCACGACCACACGAATCTGCGCCTTGCCGCAGGGCGGCTTCAGGCCGCAGGGCGGCTTCAGGCCGCAGGGCGGCTGCCGTCACCCGGACTTGAAGGACTGCTCGTGACCTGTGTCAACGGACTGCCCCTGGAACTGATCCTGCTGCGCAACGGTTCGGATGACTCCACGTTGATCGTGCTGTTCCGTTCGGCCGAGGGCATGGTGCACTCCGCCCGCCAGCTGGCGATGGTGCATACGAACTTCTCCTCGGGGCTGGACGCCGTTGCGTTCCTTGATCCGGCATGGATCGTGCTCGACGTCAACGGACGCTTCGAGGAACTCACCGGTCAGGCCCGTGATCGCCTGATCGGGCGCACCCTGGAATCGGTGCTTGGACCCGAGTCCCTTCAACGGTTGCAGGCACAGCCCGAGTTCTCCGGTGAGCTTCCATTCCGAAGGGCCGATCATGCCCTGGTGGACACCGACGCAGCCCTGGTGCCGCTCTCCGATGCCGCGCGCCGTGCCGTAGGCTACATGCTCCGTGCAGTGGACATCACCGCCAGGAAGCGCGATGAAGCCAGGCTCCGCACCCTCACCGAGGAGCTGGCCCGCAAGAATGATGAACTCGAAGGGCTCAACCGGCTCAAGAGTGACCTTATGTCCGTCACCTCCCACGATCTGAAGTCCCCGCTGGCGGCCATGATCTCCCAGGCGCGCTTCCTGCTCGATTTCCCCGACCGCGATCGGGAACGGGTCCGGACCGGCCTGACCCGCATCGTCGACTCCGGAGAAAACCTGCTGCGGTTCATCCAGGACCTGCTCGATCTCGAGCGCATGGATGCAGGAGCCTTCCGGTACGATCCGGCGCCGGAGCACCTGATGCCACTGGTACGGGAGGCTTTGGAAACCGCACGCTCACAGACCCGCGCGATCCGGATATCCCTCTCGTGCGACGACGGGTGCGAGAGTGTGCGGATCGCGACTGACGGACGGCGCCTGCTGCAGGTGTTGAACAACCTCCTCTCCAACGCCATCAGGTTCTCCCCGGCCGAAGGCTTCATCCGGGTGGGCTGCGGGCGATCGGGGGAAGACCTGGTCCGCCTGACCGTGGAGGACGACGGCCCCGGCATCCCGCAGGACCAGCTCGAGTCCATCTTTGACCGGTACCATCAGGTGCGGCGCACGGGCACCGATGCCCGTGGATTTGCCGGAGCAGGACTCGGACTGTTCATCGTCAGAAAGATCGTGGAGTTGCACGCCGGCCGTGCCTGGGTGGAAAATCGCGAGGGAGGCGGGAGCCGCTTCGTCGTGGAGCTTCCTGCCCTTCAGGAGGAGCGCGGACTGCATGTGTGGCTGTACGATCCGAACGACAGGATCTGGCCACACCTGGAAGCGCCGTTCCATCTTCAACACGTGCGGCTGACCCGTCTGGAAATCCCCATGGTTCCCCCGCCATCGGCCCTCCCCGATGCGCTGTTCGCCTGCGAGAGCCTTTGCAGCCTGGAGCCTGCACCGGCATGGCTCGCCACAGCTCGGCGCTGTCCGGCGGCCATCATCTCTCATGACGAGGGTCCACCGGCAGCATGCACCCTGTGGCCCGGTGCTGTTTTTCTCACACAGCCCGTGCTGGACACTGAAATCGTCTCCTGGCTGCGCGCGGTCCGGCTGGGAGCCAAAGGTAGACAGGAGGCCCCGGAATGAGCAGCCACCGAATCCTGATCGTGGATGACGATCCCCTGCAGCGGGAACTGCTGCGGGAATATCTCGAGATCTCGGGGTTCGAGGTGGACGAGGCCGACAACGGCAAGACGGCGCTGGCTGGTCTGAGAGGACGTCCGGCGGACCTCGTGATCCTTGACTTGCAGATGCCGGTGATGGACGGTTTTTCCACGCTGAAGGCCCTGCAGGAACAACCCGGCACCGCTACGATTCCGGTGCTGATGCTGACCTCGCACGATCGTCCCAACCTGAAGGTCAAGGGGTTGGAACTGGGTGCCGAGGACTACATCACGAAGCCGTTTCATCAGGCGGAGCTGCTGGCTCGCGTGAAGGCCGCCCTGCGACGCAATCCCCGGCATGAGGAAAACGACGGACGGCTCTTTGGGGACCTCTCGACCCTTGGCCTTTTCGACCTGCTCGCCACGCTGGAGCTCAGCGGCCGGGACGCACAGGTCGAGCTGCCCGAGCTGGCCGCGACGGTCCGGCTCGCCGGCGGACGCTTCCAGGACGCCGGGTTGGCCGGCTTCTCCGGCCCCGACGCGCTCACCCGCATCCTGCTCCTGGCCCGGGGGACGTTTGTGGTGCAATTCCGCTCCGTGCCCGGCGAGGATGCAGGAGCCGGACACTCCGTGAGCGCCCTGCTGCTGGATGCGGCACGCAGCATCGACGAATGGACCCGCGTGCTTCCGGAGCTGGCCAACCCTGATCGATGGTTCGAGCCCCGCCAGGATGGTGATCTGCCTGCATGGATGGCCCGGCTGCTGCCTGCCCCGGTTTCTCGCATCCTGTCCCACTGGCCCGAAGACGCCGGCGCCGGCCTCGAGCCGCTGCGCAGGTTGATCGATGAAGGCCGGCTGGTTGCACTGACCCTGCCCTGCGAAAGGAACTCTCCATGACTCAGATCCGCACCTTTTTCTCCGCCGTTCCCGGCGTCGGAAAGACCACCACGGTCCTGCACCTGGCCGTGGCGCTGGTCCGCATGGGCCAGCGCGTCCTGTGCGTCGATGCCGATCCGGCGCGCGGCCTGTTCCGGATCGCTGGATTGACGTCTCCGGCCAATCAGGACCCTCTCCGCGTCGACTCCACCACCCTTCCGGGGCTGTCCTTCCGGGCCCAGGGACCGGCTCTCTCCCACGTCCCCATTTCCGCCTCGGATTCCTCCGGTCCTGCAGAAGACTGGATCCTGATCGACACCGTAGGGCGGCTGCCTCCCCGCTGGACCCTCCCCCCAGGCGCCCGGGTCGTCGTGTGCACGGATGCATCGGAGGAAGCGCCCGAGCAGGTCGAGCGCCTGTTGGTGGATCTCCTCCACATGCGGAATGGCCATCCCCTCTTCACCCTGGATCGCCTGCTCTTCTCCCGGCTGGACTGGATTTCCCGCGCCCAGTTCGAGAATTCACACACCTGGCGAAAGGCGCTGGGCCCGATGGGACTGTGGCGCACCCAGATCCGCCAGGATCGCACCTACACGATGCGCAGCCTGCTTCAAAAGGCCCGCATCGCGGCCCCCGACTCCCCCCTGGGCGACGACTCAACCCGGCTCGCCCTGGAATGGCTGCAGTCCCCTCAGTCCGGAAACGCGAGGTTCTCCCATGTCGACACCCTCTTATGATTTCGCAGGGATGATCGAATTGATCGCCAGGCTTCAGCAGCCCCCGCCCGATGGTTCAACAGCCCCGGACGGTGGCGCCTTCACCGGGACCCGGCAGGAACGCCTGAATGACGTCCTGAATGCCGCCTGCAGACGCGGCGGTTTCCGCACGCTGGCGCTGTGCGACGCTGCGGGCCTGCCGCTGGCCATGGTGGACAGCCCCATCGACGAGGCACACCTGGCCGGTCTCACGGCCGTGCTCGGCGAGGCGCTCGAGCGCGTTTCCCGGCTGTGGGAAGGCCCGCAGCCAGAGACCCTCTCAATGGACATCGATTACTCCGACAAGCTCGTGTTCCGCTCCTTCATCGTGGACCGGCGCGGCTATTCCATGATGGGCGTCTGCCCGCAGGATCTCGACGAGCGCGGCGAAATCGAACTGGCCGTCAGTTCCGTCTCCGGGCTGATCCGGAGGGGCATAACAGGAGGTGACCTTTGATTTTCGTGGTGGATGACGAACCAATCCAGCGTGAAACCTGCATGGCGCATCTGACCTCATCAGGCCATCTGGTGCGCACCTTCGCAAACGCAACCGAGGCCCTCGAGGCGGCGCGGATCACGGAACCCGACTGCATTCTGTCGGACATTCGAATGCCCGGCATGGATGGATTCGGCTTCTTCCGTGCCTACAAGGAGCAGTTCCCCGGACGACAGACCCCGTTCCTGTTCCTCTCCTCGCTCGACGCCGACGAGCATGTCGTCACGGGGCTTGATCTGGGGGCCGACGACTACTTGACCAAGCCGATCAGCCCTGTGCAAATGCAGGCCCGGGTCCGCCACGCGCTCGCCCGGTGCCGTCGCAGGGGGCCCGCGGCGTTCTCAGGCGACCTTTCGCGCATCAGCCTGATGCGCGTGCTGCAGTTCTGCGAGAACAAGGGGCTCCATGGCGAGCTGCACGTGACGACCGGAGGACAGAGCGTGGAGCTGGCCCTCTCGGCCGGTGAGATCGCCGAATCGGATTTGGAGAAGCTCGATCGTGTCTTCGGCGCCGCATCCGGGACCTTCTCCATCTTCGTCAGGCCGTTGGACTTCGGCGAGATCGCCGACGCCTCACTGAAGGGTGCCCCTCCATCGGCTCCGCAGGAAAAGCCCATGGGCCAGTTGTCCGGCGTCCGCATGGATCAGCGTCTGTTCCAGATCCAGACCGAGTTCACGATCCTCCCGGCCCCCGCCTTCACCACCATCGTCGTGCTCGACGGGCGCACGGTGCACAAGAAGTCCACGCCGGCCGACACCACGCTCAGCCGAACGGAGATGGAGGCTGCCATGAGCCGCCAGCATCAGGACATCGAGCAGACGCTGCGACGGCGCTCCATGCAGGACATGCCGGCCGCCGACCTGCCCGCCGAGTCCGCGATGGCCAGATTCACCCGGCTGCTCGACGAGGGCTACGAAGCCCTGCGCGCCAAGGATTACGTGACGGCGCGGGAGACCTGGGAGCAGGCGCTGGTCCTCGACCCGGAACACAAGACCCTGCGGCTGAACCTCGAAATCCTGCGCAAGAAAACTGTGGAGCAGGCCAACTGATCCATCTTCCGGGATGCACGATTCCGGACCGGAGATCGGACGGACAGTGCCGCTGCAGGTCCTTGCGAACGCGCCACCTGTGGCGCCGGCGGGAAGGATCCGCGAAAAGCAGGTGATCCCCGGCGACGGTTACGTACACAACCGCAGCAGCAGCAACGCGGCGCCGGCCGCCAGGGCGATCTTCAGTGCGAAGAGCAGGTGCCCGCGCCAGGCTGGAGCGGCGTCATCAATCATGGTGGGCTGTGGAACGGAATCATCCGCAGGCACTGAGGGATCGGCGTCGTTCCAGGAGAGCTGGAGCCTGGCCGCCTCGTCGGCAAGTACAGGATTGCGGATCAGCGGGCCGCCCAGGGCAAGAAACCAGTCCCGCGCCACCTGCGGCGGATGCAGGCGGAACCAGAACTCGTCAGGGATGTACTGATCACGGCTGCAGAAGGGGCAGCGGCAGATCCGCCCCGTGTCGGGACCCACGGGCATCGACGAGCCGCAGCCGAGGCAGTCGAAGGTCACCGGCGTCACGGCGGCGCCTGCGGGCGTCGAGGTGTCGGAGAAGGCCGCCCCTTCCGCTCCGTCCTTCACCGGCGCGACCTCCATCTCGCACAGGATGCACTGCACCTCGGAGATGACCTCGTCGCCGAGCCATTCGGGTCCAGGAAAGGTGGAGAACGCAGCCCCGCAGGCGGTACAGGCGGCCTCCGTCGCCCCGTGGGGGACCCCGGGCAGGGGCTTGCCACAGGCGGTGCAGGCGATGAAGTCGACGACCTCGGCGTGGGTCTCGCCGTTGAGTCCCCGACCGCCGACCCTGCATTTTCGTGCCGGTTTTGGCATGGCACAGCAGCCATGCTCCGCCTCACGGATCCAGTTGCCCACGAAACGGCCGACCTGCATGGTGGCAAAGCA
Source organism: Deltaproteobacteria bacterium HGW-Deltaproteobacteria-22 (assembly GCA_002841825.1). Taxonomy (GTDB): domain Bacteria; phylum Myxococcota_A; class Polyangia; order HGW-17; family HGW-17; genus HGW-17. The sequence continues at coordinate 22,888 of PHAZ01000021.1, forward strand.
CGTGCCGCAGGTGACCTGCCGCACCGGACCGTTGACGGGGATCTCGGTGCCGCACTCCCGACAGCGCACCACCACACGGAAGCGCGTCAGGACCGGTGCCGGTGGTGTGACGGCGACGGCCGCGGATTCGCCGGATGCATCTTCGGTGGATTTTTTCTCCGCGGAGTTCCGTGCCGCCTGGCGCTTCATCCAGGCCTTCTGATTGAGGAACTCCCGCCGCTCCAGGCTCATCGGCTCTGGCTTGGACGCAGCGATCTCCAGGACGCCACGCGGCAGCGGACCCTGTGCGGGATGCTCGGGGGACGGCGCCAGCTCGACGAACCAGCGTCGCTTGCGCCGGACCGGGTGCAGGTGCTCCCAGGCGGCGTCGGGGATCATGAAACGGGTCTGGCAGAACGCGCAGCCCTGATCCCGCGGGTCCTTCGCGCCGGTATCGAGGATCGCGCCGCAGTTTGGACAGCCCAAAAGCAGCGCGGAGGCGCCCTCCCCCGTCCGCGCCGCGGCCTGTCCGTCCGCCGTGGGACGCTCTGCATCAATACATTGCAGAAAGAAGGGATGGCGCTCGCGCAGGGCCTCCGGGGGCGGAAACGTCTCCGCGACGGTGCCGCAGGTCGCGCAGACCAGCATCTCGTCTCGACCGGGCTCGGCCAGCGGCAGCGGATCACCGCAATGGAGGCACGCGGGGATCTCCTCGCGCAGCTGGACGAACCCCGAGACGGTGAGCATGCCGTCGCGCCCGACCGTGTACCGTCTTCCGCTGCGGCGCTCTTCGTACGGATCGTCGCGCAGCTCGAGCAAAGCGCCGTCAATCATGGACGCGACGTCCACGAGTTCGCCACATCGGTCGCAGGCGAGATGGTCCGAAGGGCCGTTCACGGGCACGCCGAACTCGCATTTGGGACAGGTGCGGTGCATGGTGAGCTCGCCGAAGAGGCGGCCCTGAAGGGAAACGGAAGACCTGGGCGCGGGTTGCTTGTCCATCGCTCAGATGTATCCCCTCGCCGGGACGCTGTCAAGGCGGGTGCCTCAGGGCAGGCGGAACTTGGCGAACAACGGGAAATGATCGGAGATGCGCAGCGTGCCCTCGGAGAGCACGGCGGCCTCCTCGACGGTCAACCGCGGGGAGAGGAAGAGATAGTCGATGGTGCGGTCAGGGCCGGTCACCCGTGGGTCATTGGGGAAGTGCGTGTACCACTTCGCGAAGTCGGGCCCCTGTGTGTGCGCCGCCGAGGGGATCGATGCGTACTGCGCGCGCAACCTGGCCAGCTCGGTCTCGGGCTTGAAGTAGGCGCGCTGGGGCGGGCCCAGCCGGTCGTAGGCGGCGCGGTCCGGCAGCAGATTGAAGTCGCCGCCGAGGACGAAGGGGCGCGAAGCGGCGTCATGGGTGGCCAGGAGCTTGAGGACCGCACCGACCTGGCGCTCCATCGTGTCGGTGCCCTGGGCGAACGCGTCGAGGTGGGTGGTCATCAGCGCCAGGTCGCCGCCCTCGGCCAGGGGCACGCGGACCTCGAGCACGGCGCGCTTGAAGTTGAACTGCTGCACCACCCACCAGTCGGGCATCAGCGGCAGCTGGTGGCGGGTGGCCGAGGCCAGGCGGAAGCGGCTGATCACGGCGAGCTTCACACCGGCGCGTCCCCACACCTTCGGGTGCGGCACGAAGGCGGCCTTCCAGTACCAGGCCGTGGCATGACTGCCGTACTCCGGAGGCAGCAGCGCCAGCAGTTTGGCCAGCTGGTCCTCGCCGTCGGTGCGTCTGGCGCCGTCGTCGAGCTCCTGGATCAGGATGAAGTCAGGGCGCTTCTCGCCGATGACGCGGGCCACCTCCCGGGTGGTGGCGTCGATGTCGACGCGCCTGGGACGGATGTCCGGTCCGGAGCCGTCGAGCAGGTCGTAGAAGAAGACGTAGTTCTTGCCGGCCATGTACTGGACGTTCCAGTTGAGCACGGAGAAGGGTTGCGCGCGAGACAGCAGGGGTGCGTCGGGCCGGTTGGTCACGGCCACGTTCTCGACGGGAGCGGGATGGTAGGTCAGAAACCACACGAGCAGCAGAAACCCCAGGATGAACAGGCCCAGGCCAAGGAAAATCCAACAGAGAACACGCAGGACGCGGGCCGCCCGGCCGTGGCGGAACGCACCGATCACATTTTCGCTCATGAAACACCCGTTTGGCGCAACACGGGCGCCAGGCGACAGCATGCCGCCGGGTGGGCCATCATGTCAACCATTACGAGATCTGAAACCACTTGAATCCGGGACCCTTTCGCCTATACTTCATCGGTCCGTGAATCGAACGGCTTCGGAGGTCCCATGTCCGACTGGATTTCTCACCTGCAGCATGGTTACAAGGCGCTATCGGAGAACCACTCCACCATCGCCTACACACACTTCCACGCGGCCTTTGAAGAAAATCCGGAGCACCCGCTGGTCTGCTTCGCCTGGGGTCAGGCGCTGGCGCAGACGGGACACACGCAGGAAGCGGTCGTCCTGCTCGAAAAGGCCGCCCGTGCCGAGCCCGACCTCATCGAGATCGCCTGTGCCTGGGCCAAGGCCGTGCTGGATCTGGGCGACTTCGACAGCGCCGAGCGCATCCTGGACGAACTCCAGGACAAGCATCCCCGGGATCACCTCGTGCGGCTGACCCTCGTCGAGCTGGCCGTGCGCCGGGGAGACCCCGATGCCGCCGAGACCCATCTGGGCACCGCCGAGAAGCACGGGGCCGAGCCTCGCACGCTGCGCATCGCCAGGGCCCAGATCGCCCAGGTCCGCGGCCTGCTGGCGTCACGCGCAGGGCAGCACGAGCCTGCCCGCCGGCACTTCGAGACGGCCATCGAGCTTGAGCCCGCCTGGGCCGGTCCGTGGATCAACCTGGGCGTCATCGCCGAGGGCACCGCCGAAGTCCAGCGCGCCATGTCCTGCTATGAGCAGGCCCTGCAGATCGATCCGGGCCACCCTGTGGCGCTCTACAATGCCGCGCGCCTGCACTCCCGTTCCGGCGACACGCGGACCGCGCGCGACCTGATCACCCGCCTGCTCGACGCGGTGCCGGAATATCCCGGCGGCCGTGAATTGGCCGATTCCGTCCGGAAAGCGGACTAGGACCCTCATCATGAATGAACGCGTGGTGCGCGAGGGCACCGTCCTGTCGGTCGAAGGCGACCTCGCGCGCGTGGTCGTGGGCCGCCCCGACGCCTGCGGACACTGCGCGGCCTCCAACGCCTGCCACACTTTCTCCGGCGGGCGCACCCACGAGGCCAGGGCCCGCAACCTGTGCGGCGCCATCGCGGGCCAGCGCGTGCGTCTCGAGATGGACGCCTCCTCCCTGCTGGGCGCGGCCTTCCTTGTGTATTTCCTGCCGTCGCTGGCGATCCTGCTGTTCACCTGGGCCGGGCACACCCTGGGACCGGAGCTCGGCTGGTCCGCCAATGCTGGCGGTGTCACCGGGGCCGTGATGGCCCTCGCCTCGGCTGCGGTCTTCCTGTTCCTCCACAGCCGCGGGCATCAAAGCCGGCCACCGGCCTTCTCCGCCACCGAAATACTGCCAGACCTCCCGCAGGACGCCACATGCCGCAACTCCACCCCCGGCTGAAATGGGCGCTGCCCCGGCTCGTGGGCGTGGCCATCCTCGCCTGGGTGCTTCACCGGGTGGGCCCCGGCGCCTTCCTGGACACCTTCGGGCAGGTGGGGCCCCTGTGGTTCTTCGTCGTGCTGGGGCTGAACGTGCCCCACCTGTGGTGCAAGATCGAGCGCTGGCACCGGATGCTGCTGGACCAGGGCATCGTCCTGGGCCGCCGCCGGGCCGCCGCCGCCTATCTCGCGGGCATCGCCCTGGGAGCGTTCACCCCCGGCCGCGCCGGCGAGTTCTTCCGGGCCTGGTTCCCGGTGCGACAGGTGGGCGCGCCGCTGGCAGCTTCCCTGGCCACGGTGATGGCCGACCGGCTCTACGATCTGGCGCTCCTGCTGGCGGTCTCGGCACTGGCCGCCTTCTGGTTGACCGGGGCCCACTGGGCGCTGGTGGGCGCCGGGGCGCTGGCGGCGGGTCTGGGTGCGCTGTTTTTGCTGCGACGGCCGCTTCGCCGGCTGCTCTCGCGGGTCCGCCTCAAGCTCGGCCTGTCCGACGATCAGAAGGACCTGTTCGTGGGCACGCTGTCCTCCTGCGTCCGGCGGTGGCCGGCGCCGCTGGCATGGACCATCGCCGGGCACCTGTTCATGAACCTGCAGGTCTGGGTGCTGGCCATGGCCGTGGGCGCCGAGATCACCCTCTTCGAGTCGTTTCTGCTGTTCTCGGTGGCCAACACGGTGGCGCTGCTGCCGGTGTCCATCCTCGGGCTGGGCACGCGCGAGGCCGTCCTGGGCGCGCTGTTCGTCATCGCCGGGCACTCGGAGATCCACGGCGTCACGGTCGCCCTGGGTTTTTTCCTGCTCGGATCGATCCCGGTGACCCTCGCCGGCGGCCTGCTGCTCCTGTTCCCGGGCCGGTTTCAGCAGAACTGAAACCGGCGTTCAAAGGAACTGAAACCGGCGTTCAGAAGAACTCAGACCGGCGCCTGGAAACGACCGAACCCGCACCACAGGCGGCTTTTTCTTGCATTTCACAACCCGTTGCCGTACAAATGGCCCAACTTATGGAGGTTTTTTCATGTTCAACAAATTCATCGTCATGTTTTCCCTGGTAACCCTCGCCCTCACCCCCGCCCTCGCCGGCTGCGGCAAGAAAGGCGACAAAAAAGAGGGTTCGAAGCCGCTGTCCTGCAACATCCCCAAGGTCAAGAGCTGCATCGAGTACCTCGGCGACCAGCTCAAGCTGGGTCCTGAGAAACTGAAGGCCAAGTGCGGCGACGACCTCGGCGAGCTGGTCGAAGGTCCGTGCCCGACCGCCGACGCCATCGGCACCTGCGCCGTGGACGTCCGCAAGAACACTTACTACAAGGGCTACCTGGTTCCGGTCGAAGAACTGGAAAAAGCCTGCGCCGCCAACAAGGGCACCTTCACCCCCGTAAAATAGCCTTCCACGAAAAAAAACAAAAAAGAGCCGGGAAAACTTGCCCGGTTCTGCTATTTTAAAGTAGTATTTTCCCAACCACTTTCCGGGAGTAGTAACATGAAAACCACCCTATCCATCATCCTGATACTTTCCGTGGCGTTCCTCTTCTCTGTCGCCGGCTGCGACGATGAGTCGAAGAGCAACACCAACAACGTCAACAACCTCAACAATCTCAACAACACCAACAACGTCAACAACGCGGTCTGCGGCAACGGCATCCTCGAGACCGGCGAGGCCTGCGACACCGACGTCTTCCCCGACGGGACCGACTGCATCGCCCTCGGCTTCACCGGCGGCACCATCTCCTGCGCGGCGGACTGCACCCTGGACACCACCACCTGTGAAGGCTGCGTGGATGCGTGCATCCTGGACGAGAGCCACTGCAACATCGACGGGAACGCATACGACTATTGCGATCTCGACGCCGAGAGCGGCTGCACCGCGTGGTTCACCGCGTCCTGCCCGGAGGCGTTCCCGATGTGCGAGGAGCCCATGGGCTACGCCAACTGCTATCCGACCGAGTGCGTCGACGAGTGCGGCTATGGCGAGGCCATGTGCAGCTTTGACGGCGCCGGCATCGACACCTGCGACTACCTGGAAAATGGCTGCACGACGTGGTTCACCGCCCCCTGCGCCATCGAGACCCCCGAGTGCCAGGAGGGCATCCCGCCGATGTGCGTGGAGACCGCGGTCTGCGTCGACGAGTGCACCCTCGACGAGTTCTTCTGCTCCTGGGACGCCACAGGTATGGACACCTGTGTGGAAGGCCCCGATGGCTGCACCATCTTTGAGACCACGCCCTGCCCGGTCGAGACCCCGACCTGCGAATACGACGCCGGCGGCGTGGCCTCCTGCACCTCCACGGTCTGCATCGACGTCTGCGTCCTGGGCGAGGTCCAGTGCAACCTGGCCGCCGACGGCATCGACACCTGCGTCACCGGCGCCGACGGCTGCACCGAGTGGTCCAGCGCCGCCTGCCCGTTCAACAAGCCCAACTGCCTGATCTTCCAGGGCAACCCCACCTGCAGGAACTAGACCTCCGGTCTTTTTTCTAACGAATCCCTCCTCCGTCATGTCAAACTGTCAGGGAGCGGGCCTTCCCCGCTACCGGGAATGAACATGGCCAACCCCGACGACCGCGAACTGGTGCAACGGATCCTCGAAGGCGACGAAAAGGCGTGTGACCTCTTCGCCCGTCGCTGGTTCGTCCCGTGCTATGCGGTGGCACTGGCCATCGTGCGCCAGGTCGAGGACGCCCAGGACATCGCCCAGGAGAGCCTGATCAAGGCCCTGCGGCGGCTCCCTCAACTGTCGGACCCGGCCGCGCCCGGACCGTGGATCCACGCCATCGCCCGCAACACCGCGCTGACGCACCTGAGCCGGCGCAAGCGGCGCGGCATCCC
>PHAZ01000022.1 GCA_002841825.1 Deltaproteobacteria bacterium HGW-Deltaproteobacteria-22
ACCCGAGATGACTGAACCGGCCATGACCGAACCCGAGATGACTGAACCGGCCATGACCGAACCTGAGATGACCGAGTCCCCCATGGATCCGCCGCCGGCGGAGACCCCGTGAACGGGTAACCGTATCAGGCAACAGCACCCGAACTCCCCTGCAGGAGCTGACATGTTGAACTCTACTTTCTCCCGAACCCTCCTCGTGGTGATCGCATGGCTGTCTTTGGCCGCCCCCGGTTGTTCCAAGCCTCCCGCTGCCCCGCCCGCCCCGGCGAACCCGCCTGCTTCGAGCGCACCGGCAGACATGACTGACAAGGCCACGCCCCCCGACGGGGCGAACGCGCCTGTCCAGGCGACCACACCGGCCACGCCTGACGACAAGCCCGGCCTCCCGCGCTGCATGCATCTGGTGTGGTCGGGCAGCTTGCTGGACGTGAAGAACGAGAGTCCCTTCGTGCCCCGCCAGGTCCAGCTGCCCAGCCTGCTGAAACAGTTGCGAGACTATGCAACCGATGACACCGTGAAGGCACTGCTGATTGAGATGCAGGCCTTCAACGGAGGCCTGTCGTCGTTCTGGGAGCTCCGCACCGCGCTTCAGGAATTTCGCGCCAAGGGCAAGAAAATTCACTTCTACGCCGACGCCTATGACACCAGGGCATACTACCTCGCATCCATCGCCGACGACATTGTCCTGCATCCCGCCGGTGCATGGGAGGTCGCCGGCATCGCCGCGGAGTTCACATTTCTCAAGGACGCACTGGCGTTGGTCGGCGTCTCGGCGGATTTTTTGCAGGTGGGAAAGTTCAAGGGCGCAGCGGAGAACCTGACCCGCAATTCCATGTCCGAGGAGCTCAAGCTCAGCCTGAACGCGATGCTGGACTCGCTGTACGACAACCTCCTCGAGCCCATCGCCACGAGCCGCTCACTCCAGCGCGACCAGCTCGTTTCGCTGGTGGATCAGGGCATCCTTGATCCGCCGGCGGCTCTCGTGGCGAAAGTGATCGATCATGTGGAGAACTTCTCGGCGCTGCACACCCGGCTGGCCGTGACCTACCATGTCGAAAAAGCCGCCAAGGCTGCCAAAACCAAGCCGAACCTGTTCGAGCTGCTGTCACCGCAGGCCACCGAGAGCGAACCTGACTATCCGCATATTGCCCTCCTCCAGGCCCAGGGACCGATCCTGTACTCTGCGGGCGACCCGACGAGCCTGCTCGGCGAAGACGCGCAGATCGCCGCGCTGGAATTCATGAAGACCCTCGAGAAAATCAAGAAAAATCCGAACGTAAAGGGCATCATCCTGCGCATCAATTCCCCCGGTGGATCGGCGCTGGCCTCGGACATCCTGTGGCTGGGCCTGCGCGAGGCCGCCGGCGAGCGACCGATGGTGGCGAGCATGGGCGCCACGGCAGCCTCGGGCGGATACTACATGGCCTCAGCCGCATCGACGATCTTCGCCTCGCCTTTCACGCTCACGGGCTCCATCGGCGTCGTCGGCGGCAAGCTCGTGTTCAAGGACACGATGACTAGGCTCAAGGTCGGCACGGAGCTGCTCTCCCGGGGTCGCAACTCCGGCTACATGGCCACCTCGCGCCCGTTCTCCCCCACGGAGCGGGAGATGATCTCCAAATCCATGGAGCGCACGTATCAACTCTTCCTCGACCGAGTGCGCACCACGCGCCCGCAGGTGAAGAACCTCGAGGAGCTCGCCCAAGGCCGAATCTGGTCCGGTGCACAGGCCAAATCCAATGGTCTGGTCGACCGCCTCGGCGGCCTGCAGGACGCCGCCACCGAGGTCCGCAGGCTCGCCTCCCTCCCGCCGGAGACGCCCGTGCTGATCTACCCGAGACCCAAGCCGTGGCTGCAGCAGATTTCCGAGATGTTCGATCCCGACGCCCGGATGGACCTTGCACTTTCGCGCTTCGTCCGAACGCGCCTGCCGTTCGGCCAGGCCGTCCTCAATGCACTGGGGAGCACAGGCGTGCTGCAGCATGAACGCGCCGCGGTCCTGCTGCCGTTCTACGTAGAGGGTCTGTAGATGGCCCACGGCCTCAAGATGATCCTGCGACCGCATCCCGGGGCGTCCTGGAACCTGAGCCTGGAACGCCGTCCCCGCCTCATCGGCCTGTCCATCCTCGTCGGCCTGCTGCTGTCGGGTCTGGCCGCGGTCTCGGTCTGGGCCATCTTCATCCGGCAGACCGCCGACGCATCGGACCTTCAGTTGCTGTTCCCGGCCGGCATGCTCGGCCTGTTGTTCCTGACCGCTGGCGTGCACCGGTTCCTCGTGGCCCGCCCACGCGTGCTTCTGGAAGATGACAAGATCACCCTATGGAACCGCGGCCTGAATCCCTGGACGAGCACGGTCCGCGTCCTGCGCGTGAACACGCTTTTACCTGTGCAGGCCCTCGCTGAAGCCCGGGGCCTGACCTGCGTCCTGCAGCCCGGGAAGGGCGAGCCGATCCAGTTGCTGCTGGCCAGCGATCGGGCGCCCGAATTGCTGGACTGGCTCGCCGCCCACGAGGATCGTCTGCACCCCTCGCTGCGAGCCATGCTGCCGCAACTTCGCACCGCGTTCCTCCCGAAAGGGGAGTGGTCCCGTGCGCCCCTCGATGCCCGACTTGATTTTTTGTACTTCTACTCCCTGCCCTTCGCCTTCCGATCGCTGGTGACGAAAAAACCCCGGCCCACCGAAGAAGATGTCGAGCGTTTTTATCGGATGAGCCGCCTGTCGGCCGACTTCCTGTACCTGCATGAGCTGGCCAATGAAGTCGCCAGGCTGCGCCCTGACTTTGCCCTGCCCCGCGAGGACGCCTTCCGCATCGCGTGCGTGATGCGCGTCAAGAACGAGATTGAACAGTCCCTGCGGGCCCTCGAAGCCCTGCAGACGCGCGAGGAGATCCCGGCCGGGCACGTCGAACGATGGAAACGCAACTTCAAGTACAAGGATATCGCCGCACCGCCCTACTCCGGCATCGGAGCGCGCCTGCTCGCAGGCGTGTCGCATTACGCCCGGGTGAGCCCTGACGGAACCCTGCACACCCATGACGGCGAGGTGCACGTCGAGCAATTCGTGGCTGTCCGCTACGCCATGACGTGGCTGAACACCGCCCCGCTCGAGGTCATCGACCTGGCCGGACGCACCATGCGGATCAATCAGGAAGAAGCGGCCACCTGCATGGCCATCCGCCTGGTCGCCCCGCACATATTGCACATCCACACCCACTCCTACATGGCCATTCGGGACCGCCTGCAGTTCCGTAAACTAAAATCGAAACTGAGGCCCGCCTCGCAAGAGGTCTGAAGCCGCCCCTTTTTACATTTAAATTTTATTGCAATATTGATTTACTTTACGATTGTAATAGGTATTACATTCGAAAGAACACCGGCTGCGATTCCAGAAGGCAATGACTGATTACAATAGGATTGCCCGGACCAGTCCGAGATCAAGGCAAAGACGGCAAGTTGGTGGGTCCCCGTGGTAATGCCAAGAACGTTGAAGGGTATGGCAATTTCGATGATCTGGGTTCCAATGGCGATTTCTTCCTGGTCGTACCAGGCGAAATTACTTGAATCGATTGCAATATTACGCAGCCCGGACATGTCATTGTAGCTGCCAAGCGTCTTGACTGTCATGCTTTTTGTACCCACAGCCCACTCCGCGCCGAACTGGGTATCGCCGATGGAAAATGCGCCGGCGACTGCGTTGTCGAGCTCCCCGGAGTTGTCGGAGAGCGAAGACCCCGTGCGAACGCCGGTGCCTGCGCCGTAGTCGGTGTCGAGATACAAAATAACCGCGTTCCCCAGGGCGCTTCCGCCATCGAAGGCGAGGTACAGCCGGGCATCGTCATAGGCGAAGAACAGTCCGTTCAGTTCATCGGTGGCGCCCCAGTCCGTCACCACGGCGTTGGTGCCCAGCGAATAAACGGCTGTCCACTCGGCCAGGTCACCGTTGAGCGTCGGGGTCATGTACGGGGCGTAGTAATAGGCATCGGTCAGGCTGGAGTTGTCTGTATTCAGCACCACGGCGACCGTGGACGGACCGACCGTGGCCCGGGCTGTGGTAACGCAGGTGGCTGACGTGGCGCCGAGGACCTGCAGGTTGCTGCAGGCCGAGCCGCCAATGTTCACGGTCATGCCCGTGGCGAAGCCGGTTCCGGTGAGCGTGACGGTCTGGTTGCCCGCGACGGGCCCCCAGGTCGGGTTGATGGAGACCAGTTGAAAGGAGGTCCCCGAGGTCACGTTGGCCGCGGTGAGCAGGTTGGTCTGGACGCCGTTCTGGGAACCATCGGTGTCGCAGACCGTCCAGTTGGCACCGGCGTCGCGGGAGAAACGCACGGCCAGGGCGTACTGTCCGGCCGTATTGATGGTGACAGCGCCGGAATATTCATCATTGGCCAGTCCGCCGGGCATGAGGCCGTCGACGCTGACATGGTACGCGCCGGAGGTCCAGCTCCAACCCGCCCCCGCGTTGGCAGGATCAGTCCCGGAGGGGCCATAGCCAAACTGGGCGGTGACCCCCGCGCCCTGCCCTGCGCCATCGGTGACACCGGAGACGTAGACACGGCCATAGAGGGTATCGGAGGCGACCCCGGCGACCAGATTCTGCGCCACCGTAGGAAACTGGAACACGCACCAGTCGACGGTCTGCACCGGCGCCGCTGTGACGTGGAGCAGACCGGCTTCGGCCGGGTCGTAGCCGTTGATGGAACCGTCTCCGTCGCAGGCATGCCAGGTGGTGCCGCCGTCACGGCTGAAGCGGTAGGCAAACGCATAATCTCCAGCCACGGAGACCGTCAGCCTGGCCATGTACTCGTCGTTGGCGCGGTCGCCGATGACGGGGCCGTCGGCATCAATATTGTAGGCTGCGTCGACCCAGGTCCAGTCGCTGGACGTGGCGGGGTCCGAGGCCGTCGGTCCGTATCCGACCTGCCCGAGGATGCCCTGGCCCGCGCCGGTCCCGTTGGTGATGCCGTCGATGAACACGCGGCCGAACAGCAGCGTGGTCGGCTCGTCGATCAGGGAGTTCGTCTCGAGCGGATACTGCAGGGTGCACCAGTCGATGGCCGTCTCCGTGGCGGTGCCGTCGACCGTGGCCAGACCGGAGAAGTCGGCACCATAGCCGTCCGAGGAGCCGTTCAAATCACAATACAACCAGGGACCTGCCTGATGGGAGAACCGATATGCATATGCGTACTCACCCGGCTGCACGAAGGTCAGGTTCGCCTGATATTCGTCGTTGTTGTGCTGATCCACATCGGTGTTGTAGGAGGCGGAAACCCACTGCCAGCCGGGATCCGTTCCCGGATGCGAGCCCACTGGGCCGAAGCCGAGCTCACCGACGAGCGCCGTTCCTGCGCCGGGCCCCACGGTGACGCCGGCCTTGAAGACGCGGCCGAAGACCGGGCCCAGCGTGACACCGGCCTGTCCGTCGAGCTTGGCCGGGAACTGCAGGGTGCACCAGTCCGGCATCGGCTCCGTGGCCTCGGTGACAGTCAACTCCGCGGAGCGATCCGGCGCGTAGCCGTTGTCGGATCCATCGGTGTCGCAATAGATCCAGTCACCGCCGCCGCTGAAACGGAAGGCCATGTCGAAGGTGCCCGGCGTCGTGGGGGTGAGGCTGGTGAAATATTCGTCGTTGGCGCCATCGTCGGCATCCATGTGGAAATTGGCCTGGACCCAGATCCAGGACGGATCCGTCGATGGATCCGATCCGGCGGTGCCATATCCTACTTGGGCGGTGATCCCCTCTCCCCGGCCGGTCAGGGTTGTGACGCCCTCTGCGAAGACGCGGCCGAACAGCGGCTCGGTGGCGGAGTTCGCGACCGTGGAGGTCGCCGTCGGGAACTGGAAAACGCACCAGGACACGTCGGTGGCCTGGGAGTCCTCGTAGATGAAGCCGCCCACGAGGGTGGCCTCGCCCCCCGTCTGGCTGACACGAACGTCGGCAGGGCCGGTGGCGTTGCCGGCAGGCGTGTGCACCGAGAGCGCCGAGGCGCTGATGCGATTGACCGCGCCGGCAGAGACACCACCGATGGTGACCGCCGCGTCCTCGGCGAAACGGTTGCCGTAGATCGTGATCTCGGTACCGCCGGTGAGCGGGCCGCGGGAAGGAGCCACGCTGAAGATGGCGGGCTGGGTGATGTTGTTCAGGTTGTTGACATTGTTTAGATTATTCTGATTGTTCAGATTAAACGCATTTGTGTTCTTGTTTCCACTGTCGTCGCACGCGATCATCAACGCCGCGACCGTCCCAATCAGGATGAGAATTTGAACTGTTTTTTTCATGGCTCATTTCCTTTCGCACCACAGGATCTATCATAAAATGCGGCCTTTGCAAACGGCCCTGACAGAAGATGAAAATGCTCCTTCCCTTTGCCGGCCTTGCAATGTATAAAGCTGAGTTGTAAGGGTGAAGCATGCGTTTTTCCGTTGTCATCCCAGTGTTTCAGGAAGAAGCGATGGTGACCAGGGCCGTCGACGAGCTCGTCGCGCGGCTTGCGGATTTCGAGGAAGGCTCCTGGGAAATTCTGCTGGTGCAGAACGGCTCCACGGACAACACGCCTCGACTGGTCGACGAACTGGCGGCGACCCATCCGGGAGTCCGGACGCTGCACCTGCCCGCGCCGGACTATGGAGCGGCGTTGCGCACAGGCATCTTCCAGGCCCGCGGCGACTTCGTCATCGGAGACGAGATCGACCTGGGCGATGTGGAGTTCTACCGGCGCGCGCTCGAGATTCTTGAAGCCGGCGGCACGGATCTGGTCATCGGCTCCAAGGCCCTGCCCGGATCCGAAGATCGCCGTCCGCTGGTACGAAAGTTCGCGACCCGCAGCATCAACCTGCTGTTGCGCTGGATCCTGGGCTTCGAGGGCTCCGACACCCACGGACTCAAGGCCTTTCGACGGACCTCCCTGCTTCCCGTCGCCACGGCCTGCCGGGTGACCGGGGATTTGTTCGCATCCGAGCTGGTCATCCGGGCCCAGCGGGAGCGGATCGTCATCCAGGAGATCCCGATTCACCTGCACGAGAAGCGCCCGCCGGCGATCAACCTGATTCGCCGAATCCCCAAGGTCGTCCGCAGCCTTTGGACGCTTCGCAAAGTGCTTGGCCCGCCCCCGCGCAGATAACGCATTTTCCCGTTGACGCCACCGGGCGCCATCCCCTATAATGCCGGTGTTGACGGGCGTATAGCTCAGTTGGATAGAGCGTTGGCCTCCGGAGCCAAAGGCCTCAGGTTCGAACCCTGTTACGCCCACTTCATCACATTCAAATCGTCGCCTTTGCGTCAAACTCTGATTTCCCGCTTGTCATCCGGAGCGCGATGTCGTTAAATGCTGGCCCAGAGGGGTTGAATGGCTTCCAACAAGAAATACCTGATTCCGAATTCGATCACGCTCGGCAGCCTCTGCCTTGGTGTGGCCTCCATCACGCTCGCTGCCCGGGGCGAACTGTACCACGCCCTTTGGCTCAGCCTGCTGTGCACCCTGTTCGACAAGTTCGACGGAGCCATGGCGCGCAAGTTCAAGGCGACCTCCAGCTTCGGCGTCGAGATGGACAGCCTCGCTGACATGGTGGCCTTCGGTGTCACACCAGCGGTCATTGTTTATCTGGCCGTGCTGCGTTTCAGCCCCCATTTCTCCGGAGATCTGCACTGGGTCGCGCTGGGCACCTCCCTGTTCTATGTCGTGGCCAGCGCCCTTCGCCTGGCCAAGTTCAACGTCATCGCCCAGTCCGGCGAATTCAACCAGGTGTTCCAGGGATTGCCCATGCCCGTGGCGGCCGGCTTGCTCCTGACCCCGCTTCTGCTGATCTGCAAATATTACGAGCCCAGCGGATACGCCGCCCATGTCGTGGACTTCCGCATCTTCGGAATGATCCCTGCCGGATCCGGCCAGCATGCCCTGTTTTCCTGGATGGTTCCGATGACCGCGCTGATCGGCTTCGGCATGATCAGCCCGCTCAAGGTGCCCAAGTTGATCGTGCCCAAGACCCTCGGGCTGAAGATCTGGGTCACCGGACACGCGCTGCTGATGTACACGCTGATCATCACCCGCACCCTCCCGGAAGTCCTGTTGTACATCGGGTATCAGTTCGTCCTGATCTCGGTATACTTCACCATCAAGCTCCGCAACCAGCCGCAGTCGGCCTCCGTTCCCCTGTTGACCGCAATGAGCTACCAGCTTGAGTTCAGACGCAAGGACGACGCCGGGTTCAGCGAAAAACAGTAATCTGCTAGCGAACAAGGAAAGAGAGGGCGCGCTGGGCCTTGACGTTGCCCTTCTTCGCAGCCATCTGGTACCAGCGCCGCGCTTCCTGCAGGCTCTTTTCAACCCCCTGCCCGAGGCGGTACATGTTGGCGAGGTTGTTCTGGGCCGGCGCGAAGCCCTGCTGGGCCGCGCTGAGATACCAGTGGGCCGCTTCGCGGTAGTCCTGCGGAACACCCGTGCCCTGGCGGTACATGTTGCCGAGCTGGTGCTGGGCCTCGGCGAAGCCCTGCTCTGCGGCCTTGCGGTACAGCGTGGCGGCTTCGGCCATGTTCTGCCCGATCCCTTGCCCCTTCTCGTAGAGCATTCCGAGATAATACTGGCCCTCAGGGATCATCGCATCGGCGGCCTTCTGGAACCAGTACAGCGCCTGGGCGTCGTTCTTGGCCGTGCCTTCGGCGTTGAAATACAGCAATCCCACCCTCACCATGGAAGGGTAGTACTTCAGTTCCGCCGATGCCAGATACAGGCGGAAGGCTTCGGGGACGTTCTTCTGCACGCCGAGGCCCTCGAGGTAGAGCCCGGCGAGGTTGCCCATCGCCGCCGGATGGTTCTGCAGCGAGGCTTTCTGGTACCACTCGACGGCCTTCACGAGATCGGCGGTGACCGACATCCCGTGCTCGATCATGAAGCCAAGGTTGCTCTGCGCGCCGGCGTGGCCTTCTGCCGCGGCCTTCTGGAAGAATGAAAACGCCTTGGCATAGTCCTTGTCCACCCCATGGCCATGAAAGTACATATATCCGAGAGCGTGGTAGGCATCCATGTCCTTCTGTTGCGCGGCCTTGGTGTACCACTCGAACGCCTGTTTCACGCTGACCGGGACGCCACGACCCCGCTCGTACATGTACCCGATGGCGGTCTGGGCCGGCGCATAATTCCGCGCGGCCGACTTGTAGTACCACTTCACCGCCTCCCGGTCGTCGGCACTGACCCCCATGCCCTGCTCATGGAACACGCCCATCCAGAACTGGGCGTGCAGGTGGCCGGCCATCGCCGCGTCATACATCCACCGCGCCGCCTTCTCGGGGTCGCGCGCCACGCCCTTGCCCAGCGCATAGAACAGCCCCACCTGCTTCTTGGCGTACAGGATACCTGCCTCGGCCGCCTTCAGATACCACTCGAAGGCCTTGACGGGGTCGGCATCGGTCCCCTTCCCGGCGGAATAGAACATCGCCAGCTGGAGATACGCCTGGGGCAGGCCCTTGACCGCGGCTTTTTTATAAGACTCCAGGGCCTTGACCTCGTCCTTTGCGACAATGATTCCCAGCCGGTGGGCGTGCCCCATCCCCAGCAGGCTCTCGGCGGCATCCGGGGCCTTCTGGAACAGCATCATCGCCTTGGACGGCTTCGCCTCGACGCCCTCGGCGCCCTCCAGCAGCAACAGTCCCAGTGCGGCGCCCGACCGCACATCCCCCATGGCGTACCCTTGTTCGAACCAACTGGCCGCTTCCTTCGCGTCGTGCTTGGTTTCCTGGCCACGCAGGTACAGGTTGCCGATCCGCCATGGCGCCTCCGGGACCTTCATCTCCGCGGCGCGGCGATACCAGAGAAGCGCGT
Source organism: Deltaproteobacteria bacterium HGW-Deltaproteobacteria-22 (assembly GCA_002841825.1). GTDB lineage: Bacteria > Myxococcota_A > Polyangia > HGW-17 > HGW-17 > HGW-17. The sequence continues at coordinate 9,813 of PHAZ01000022.1, forward strand.
CGGCCTCGTTGATCGGGATGCCCACGCCCCTCTCCAACGCCTGACCCATGGCGAGCATGCCGCAGGGCGCCTGTGCCTCGGCAGCGCGCTTGTACCAGCGCACACCCTCGAGGGGATCCGCCTGCACGCTCTCTCCTGTCTCGTATTTTCGTCCCAGTTCGCACATGGCAGGCGGGAATTCCGAGGCCGCCGACTGATGCAGCCAGGCCATGCCTGCCGGCGGGTCACGGAACTGCGCCTCGCTCCCGAGCAGGATCATCGCCAGGGCATACTGGGCATGGGCGTTCTTCCGGTTGGCGGATCGCGTGAGCCAGTCCACACCCGACTTCCGGTCCGATGGCGTGCGCTCCGGGCGCGTCAGCAGCAGGCCGAGTTGAAGCTGGGCGCCGGCATGGCCGCCACGGGCCGCGCGCATAAAATGCGTTTCTGCGCGCTTGGCACCATCCGCCTGGTTCAGCAGTTTGAGGCCGGTGGAATACTCCCGGCCCGCGGTGCCGTTGCAACTGAACTGAACCAGCATCAGCATGGAAATGATCAACATTGATGGGCTTCGCATGATCCCTGTGCCTCCTCCTGATTCCGTTTCCGCGCGCCGATGTTGCAAGGCTGCCGAAGTCCGGATCCGGTTCAGGATCTGTACCAAGGACCGTGAGGGAAGCAAAGCTGTTTCTCCCCGGAGGCTAGACCAGAAAAACTGACCCTGCTCTTGCCCTTGCCGCCAAAAACCTGTACCTTCCCGTTGACTGGAACGGACTCTTCATCATGCGGAAAATCCTCATCGTCATGAACATCTTCTGGATTCTCACCTCACTTTCGTGTTCCCGTCACACCGTTCCAACCACGGATCCGGGGCGGCTGCGACCGGGCGATCTGATCTTCCAGAAACTGAACTGTGGTGATCTTTGCCGGGCCATTCATCGTGCGACCCGGCGCAAGGGCGTGCCCGAGGTCTCCCACGTGGCCGTCGTGGAGAGCGTCGAGGGCCGCGTCGTCACCCTGATCGAAGCCTACGACCGTGGTGTTGCCCGCGTGACCCTCGACGATCTCGCCCGCCGAACGCATGGTTCGGACGGCCCTGCCTGGATCGCCGCGCGCCTGCGTCCACCCCACGACGCCCTGATCCCGTTTTTTCTGCATGAGCTGGCTGCGCGCATGGGACGACCCTACGACCGCGCTTTTCTTCCCGACAACGGGGCCTACTACTGTTCGGAGTTGATCTCCGACGCCCTGCTGAGCCTGGGGGTTCATATTTTCCCCCGCATTTCAATGAGTTTCGGCCAGCCAGGAACCTGGGAATATGGCGTATGGGAAAAATATTATCGTGAGCTTGACCGGGAGGTTCCCCAGGGAGAACCCGGCACAAACCCGACCCAGTTGCTCTCCAGTCCTTATCTTGAAATACTCTCGAGCGGCAAGGCACAGACAGACAGCCGGTAAAATTTCTGTTTCGGACTTCAAGAAGCTGTTCAAGTGATGATGGATTATGCTATATTCCCGACTGCTTTTCGGTGAGGTATCGTGATGACCAGATTTGCCAGTTTCGTACTGTCGTTTATTTTTATGGGTCTGTTTTCGCTGCCCGTGCGGGCTCAGGCGCCGCAGCCTGACAAGCTTGACATTCTCACCCTGAGACCCAGCCCGGGCAAGGCGCCATTTTTGTACACGCCACACCTGAACATGCCGGGCCACATGGAGTGGGGCGTCAGTTTGATCATGCACGCCGGCATGAATCCATTCGTCATCTACAACATGAGCGGTGACACCCTCGACACCGAACGCGCCAAGGTCGTGGGGCTGCTCGCGATAGCCGAACTGGGCGGCTTCATTGGGCTCTTCAACAATTATCTGGTGGGCCTCTCCATCCCCGTCGGTTATGTCCAGGGCAACGAGATCACCGAGGAAGGCACCGAGGGCGATGCCGTGGCTCCGCTGGCCTGGGGCGATCTCGCCCTCTATCTTCGCGGCAAATTCTATGACGAAGAGAATCTCAAGCTCGGCGCAGAACTGAAGATCAACGCCCCCACTGGACAGTTTAGCAAAAACTATACCGGCGAGGCCATGCCGTCCTTCGAGCCCCGCATCCTGTTCTCCTGGGGCAGCAACAAGATGATGGCCACCGGCATGCTCGGCGCGCTGATCCGCATCGGCGCCGACGACGCCCAGTTCTTCACCGACGACTTCAAGCCCGGCACCCAGATCGCCTATGGCGCCGGCTTCGCCTACCGCGTCATCACCGACCTTCACGTGACGGCCGAGGTGGCCGGGCGCTCCGGTTTCTCCGGCGCCGTGCACGACCATCCGGTCGAAGGCGGCATCGGCGTGAACTATTACATTGGCAACGGCCTTCACATTCAGGCCGGCAGCAACTTCGGCCTGGTGGCCGGACTGGGCACTCCGCTGGTGCGCGGCATCATCGGCGTGCGCTTCGCCCCCTCGTTCAAGGACACCGACAATGACGGTGTGACCGACGAAGAGGACAAGTGTCCGTTGCAGAAGGAAGACAAGGACCGCTTCGAGGATGACGACGGCTGTCCCGATCGTGACAATGACAACGACGGCGTCGCTGACGAGACCGACAAGTGCCCCGGCACCGACAAGGATCGGGCCAACAAGTTCGAAAACGTCGCCGAAGACTTCGACTCCTTCGAGGATGAAGACGGTTGCCCCGACCTCGACAACGACAAGGATGGCATCCCCGACAAGCAGGATCAGTGCCCGAGCGCAGCCGGAACCAAGGACAAGCGCGGCTGCCCGGCGTCCCTGATCGACTCCGACGATGACGGCACGCCTGACGACAAGGACAAGTGCCCCAACAACCAGGGCCCGGCCGAGTCGCTGGGCTGCCCGCCCGAGATGGCCGACACCGATGCAGACGGCGTCAAGGACGCCCAGGACAAGTGTCCGAAGGAAGCCGGCGATCCCAAGCACGCGGGTTGCCCGCTGTCCAAGATCGATGCCGACGAGGACGGCGTCTTCGACGACAAGGATCAGTGCCCGGACAAGAAGGAGACCATCAACGGCGTCAACGACACCGACGGTTGCCCGGATGCCGGCCGCGGATGGTGGTCCCTCGACACCATCAACCTTGCCGGCGAGGAGCAGGGCCAGATCAAGATCGAGTTCCCCTCGAGCAAGCACGAGTGGTTCACCGATGGCGGCCACAGTGAGACCCTTACCGAGGAAGGCGAGAAGGCCCTGGGCCAGGTCGCCCTGGTCATGAACACGAACAAGGCCTTCAAGCGCGTCATCATCATGGTCTTCACCGACAAGCTCGTGAAGGATCCCGAGGGCGTGACCACGAAGCAGGCCGAGACCATCAAGAAGTTCCTCATCTCGCGCGCGGTCTCCGACAAGCGCATCGACGTCGCCGCCCTGGGCGCCGAAATGCCCGTCTACGTCGGCAAGGACGTGAAGAAGCAGAAGCGGAACCGCCGCATCCTCTTCGTGCTCCCGACCGAATGATCCTTCCCTATGACCTACCGCATCCTGATCGTCGATGACGAGCGGAACATCCGCACGGCGCTGCGGTTTGTCCTCGAGGACGAGGACTACGAGGTCCTCGACGTGCCCGACGCCGAGAGCGCCCTTGAGCTCATCGGACGAGAGCCGATCCACCTGATCCTGCTGGATTTGAAGATGAAGGGCATGGGGGGCATGGACTGCCTCCGGCTGCTGCATGAGCGCTTCCCCGATCAGGACGGCCCCCTGGTGATCGTCATCTCCGGCCAGGCCACCACGTCCGAGGCCATGGAGACGGTGAAGATGGGCGCCTTCGACTTCCTCGAGAAGCCCCTGGATCGCTCCCGGGTGCTCGTCACGATCAAAAACGCCCTCCAGCATCGTCAACTGCTCGTCGAGCATGACAACCTGGTCGGCGAGCTGGCCGAGCGGTACCAGATGATCGGCCAGAGCCGCCCGATGATGGAGCTTTTCCGCCAGATCGAGAAGATCGCCCCCACCAAGGGACGGATCCTGATCCTCGGGGAGAGCGGCACGGGCAAGGAGCTCGTGGCGAGGGCCATCCACGAGCACAGTTCGCTCGCGAAAAAGCCCTTCGTGAAGGTCAACTGCGCGGCCATCCCGCCGGAGTTGATCGAGAGTGAACTGTTCGGGCATGAAAAGGGGGCCTTCACGGGCGCCGTGAACCGCAAGATCGGCCTGTTCGAGGCGGCCAACGGCGGGACCATCTTCCTCGACGAGATCGGTGACATGTCGCATTCAGCACAGGCCAAGGTGCTGCGGGTCCTGCAGTCCGGCGAGCTTCAGCGCGTCGGCGGGGAGACCACGCTCATGGTCGACGTGCGCGTGATCGCCGCGACCCACCGGGATCTGGAGGCCATGGTACGGGAAAACTCCTTCCGGGAGGACCTCTACTTCCGGCTCAGCGTGCTGCCGATCATGCTGCCGCCGCTGCGCGACCGCACCGAGGACATCCCGCTGATGGTGAAGGGCTTCATCCGGTCGTTCTGCAAGGAATACGGCTTCCGCGAGAAGTCCGTCGACAGCAAGGTCATTCAGATCCTGGCCGAGCACCAGTGGCCGGGAAATGTACGCGAACTGAAGAACCAGGTCGAGCGCATGGTCATCCTCAGCGGAGACCACATCGGCGTGAAGGATCTGCCGTTCGACTATGTGAAGAAGGGACCGCCCGAGTTCGATCTGAAGTCCTTCTCTCATCTTTCCCTGCGTGAGTTCAAGAACGAGACTGAGAAGGCCTTCATCCAGATGAAGCTCGACGAGTCGGACTGGAACATCTCCCGCGCCGCGGAAATCCTCGGGCTCGAACGCACCAACCTGCACAAAAAGATCAAGCAATACGATCTGGTGCGCAAGGAATCATGATCATATTACTCATGGCCCTTCTGTGGCCGGCACAACCGGCCATCGGCCAGCTGCCCGAGTTGACCCCGGAGGTCCGCTTTCGCGCGGCGGTGCAGTCCGTCATCCGTGGAGACGACGGCGCCGCGATCACGCACCTGCTACTGCTGGCCGGCCGGCACCCCACCCATCCGCTGACGCCCTGGGCCCGGCTGGGAGCCGCCGCCTTGTACGAAAAAAAAGGCGACTTCATCGCAGCCATCGTGCAGTACCGCCAGACGGAGCCGCTGTTCGTCGAGGCCGCCGCAGCCCGCCTCCGCGAGCACCGGGAGCAACTTGAACTGGAACTCTCGCGTCTCCCCGTGCAGATCATGCGGCTGGGACGCCACCTTCTGGCCACCGCCAAGCCCACCGATGACTGGTGCAGGCTCGCGATGTGGTTCGCGGTCCGCTTCCGCCCGTCGCCGCTGACCGCCCGCATCAAGCTCCAACTGGCGTCGTTCCGCCTGCTGGAAGGCCGCCGATTCGAAGCCATGACGCTGGTGCTGTGGGCAGCACGTGACCCCGGGCCACGCAACCGCCGCGCCGCTGCCAATGTCCTGGGCCATTGGCGTACCTCGTCACCGCTGGCGCCGACCCTGATGTGGATCTCGCTGATCCTTGCCGGGGCATGGAGCCTGATCCGCCTTTGGCAGATCGGCCCCGTGGGACCGGCGCACTGGTTCGTGGTCTCGGCCGTCGGCGGAGTGCTCGCCCTGTTCGTGCCCCGAGGCTTCGTGTTCTTTCCGTTCTTCTTCTTCCTCACGGCGTTCTGTCTATGGGGCTACGGCTTTCCTCGCCGCGGCGGCCTGACCCAGGCCGCCGGGTTGGCCCTCACGCTGCTGTGGTTCACCGCCTGCAGCCTGATCGTGGCCGGCCGCTTCCCGCTCTGAAATTGGAATTGGAAAAAGCATTTTTTACCACGGAACCAGTGGTGAAAATGGATTTTTCTTCTTCCGATACTTTTCAGCGGTAGATGAAGATCTGGCTGGAGAAAAGTTCGACCGGGGTCGTGTGGGAGCCGCCGTTGTAGGCGCACAGATCGTCGCCGTAGGTACAATCGGAGCAAATCTCATCCTCGCCGATGACCTCGCCGGCGCCCGGCTGGCAGGTGTTCTCGTACACCGTCGAATTCGCCAGAAGCATGTCCCACGCGATGGTGGTGGGCGCCGAAGATCCCAGGTCTTCGGTGATTTCAGCGGTCATCGGCACCACGACCGCGCCCGGACACCATCCCTGGCGGCCATAGGTCCAGGTCCCCTGCTGGGTGTTCACGGGGTTGGAGCCACAGTCGTAGCGCCAGTTGTCCATCTGGTGCGCTGTATCGTCCACGCTGACCACAGGCTGGAGCTTGCAGAACTCGGCACAGTTGCCCGCGTTGCCCTGCCCGTGTCCGGTCGCCAGCACGCGGACCTTCACCAGCCGCGGTGGCTCTGTGAACATCAGGCTGATGTCTCCCAGCTGGGGCGGCACCGGAGTGGCGCCGTCACCCACCGTGATCCAGGTGCGCGGCACCGCAGAGACGATCTCGGGAACCGGCAACACCGGTGTCCCGGCGACGAAGTGGAACTTCACTGTCACCCGCCAGCCGGCGCCGTAGGGGCTGCCCGGGCCCACCCACGTATCGACGAAGCTGCGCAGGAGCGCCTGACCCTGGAGCCTACTGGCGAACTCGGTGACGTCCATCAGCGTGCACATGCCGACCCCGTACGGCGTGATGTAGCGCAGCAGTTCGAGCACCGGGGAGTCCGGGTCCTGCGGATCCTCGACCAGCGCGATGCTGGCGGTGCGGTCCCAGGCGTCGCAGCCGCCCGAGGCGGGGCACTCGAGCTTCACTTCCATGAAGATCTGCTGCCAGCAGGAGACGTCCGGAAACAGCGCCGTCGCGTCGACGGTACGACGATCCTCCGCGCCGAAATACTGGTCAACCTGATCCATCACGGTCACCACGGTCGCGCCTGCCAGCACCGAGGCATCCGGACACGTGTACCACGGTGCGGCGTCGGAGCGGTTCACTGGCCCGTCGGGGACGCACATGGTCTGAATCTCGCAGCCGGTCGATTCGCGGTTGTCGAAGTCCTCGAAGCCCTCGTCGCAAGCAACGATTTCACAGATGCCCTGGGTACAGGTCGACGAAGCGTTGTCCAAATTGCACAGGGTCTCGGGTGCATCGTCCACGGTTCCATTGCAGTCATTGTCGATCCCGTCGCACACCTCGGTGCCGCCCGCCGTCTGCTTGCAGCTTGAATCGTCACAGGACCACAGGACCATGAGACAGCACAGGGCCAATAACTTGCGATGCATGTGAAGACCTCCCATGCAGATTCGCATACCTCAGAAACGCAATCGACACAAGAGGACACACGCCGCCCCCCCGAAACATCTTGACAGATTTCAAGGAGGCACTATGTTGCACGACGGCAACGGATTTTCAATACGATGGAGGTTGCCATGCCACTGTACGAATACCATTGCAACCACTGCGACACCGACACCGAAGTTTTGCAGGACATCAGCGATCCGCCGCTGGCGGTCTGCCCCAAATGCCAGGACGGCGATATTCACAAGAAGATTTCCGTCTCCTCCTTCCGTCTGACCGGCTCTGGTTGGTACGAGACTGACTTCAAGAACGGCCCGAAGTGCGGACCCAAGTCCGGCGGCTGCAGCTCCTGCAGCAACAACTCGTAACACCACCCCTGATGTCCGAGAAAACACCCCCGAAAAAACCATGGTGGCCCGGGCTTCCGGGAAGCGCCGCCGACTGGGAACTGACCTCCAACTTCATCTCGCGGCCACTGGCTGCGGTGTTGCTTTACCCTGTGCGCGCCTCGGCCTCACCCAACCTGGTGACGCTGCTTTCACTGATCGCCGGCCTCGCGGGTGCAGTGCTGCTGCTGGTCCCGGGCGGGCTGACGGGCGCCTTGGGACTGTTGTTCCTGGCCATGGTGCTCGACGACGGAGACGGCCAACTCGCACGCTACCAGGGGCGCTCGAGCCGCCTGGGATCGTTCCTGGACAAGAGCGTCGATGTGGTGCGCTTCGGCCTGCTGTTTCCCATCCTCAGTTGGCTCGCCGTGGAGCAGTCCGGAGCATGGATCCACGGCATGGCCGGACCGCTGGCCGCGTTCGGGCTGATGATCCAGGGCTACTCGAAGTGGCTCGCGATCGCGATGCTGCCGCCCACCGACGCGACGTCCACTCCTGGAGTCCCGGCGCAAGATCCGGGCAGGCGCCCGTGGGCCTCGGGCCTGTCCGTGGCGTTCCTGTGGCCGTTCCATGAGTGCGATCTGACCGTGTGGATCTGTGCGCTGGGTGCGACGCGCCAGTGGGTGGCGCTGGTCTGGATCCTCGCCGTCTCCCAGTTGATCGCCGGTGCCGCTGCCCTGTTCTCGCGCCTGTGGCAGGTGTGGCGGGCGGAACCGCGGCAGGCGGAACCCCGCGCATGACCTGGCATACGCTGGAAAATCTGCATCTTACTCCCGGATACTCCCCCGACGACCTTGAGAAGCTGGTTCAACGACAGGTAAAGCCTGCCGGCGCGAGCCTGCTGACGCTGCGCATCCTGCGCGAGAGCCTCGACGCACGCGGAACCCCGCGCCTGCTCCTGCACGTGGCCGTGGAGCTGGACCGCCCTGTCGCGGCCCTGCATCCGTGGGAGCCGCCGACGCCGCTGGAAATTCCACTGCTGCCGGCTCCTGTTCGCGCAGCAGCCAGACCCGTCGTGATCGGCGCTGGTCCCTCGGGCCTCTGCGCGGCGTGGCTGCTGGCCCGCGCAGGTCTGTCCCCGGTGATCGTCGACCGCGGCGCGGACGTGGACGGCCGGCGCGCAGGCTGGTCGGACTTTGAGCGCGAGCGTCACTTCTCCACCGCCGCGAGTCTGGTCTTCGGCGAGGGCGGCGCAGGCACCTTCTCCGACGGCAAGCTCACCACGCGACGCAATGATCCCCTCCTGTCCTCCTTCTTTGCGTGGCTGGTCCGCCACGGCGCTCCCGACGACATCCTGTACCGTGCCAAGCCCCACGTGGGCTCCGACCGGCTCGTGAAGATCCTGCCGTCGATCCGCGCGGAACTGATCCATCTGGGCGCGACGTTTCTATGGAACACCGATGTCACGGCCTTCGTTCACCGCGAAGGCCGCCTGGATCATCTCGAGACCACAGCCGGCCCCCTGCCCTGCACGGACGCCTTCGTGGCCACGGGCACCTCCGGCGAGGCGCTGCTTCCCGCACTCGAGGCCGCCGGCGTGCACATCACCCCGCGCCCGCTGCAGGTCGGCGTTCGCATGGAGCAACCCGCCCCGCAGATCCGGCGTGCGGTCTATGGAAAAAACGCCAACCTGCCGGGCCTGCCCGCGGCCGAGTACCAGTTCGTGCTGCGACAAGGCTCGATGCGCTCGTTCTGCATGTGCCCCGGTGGCTCGGTCGTGTGCTCGGCAGCCCTGCCGGACCAGCTCGTGGTCAACGGCATGAGCCTGCGTGCCCGCGACGGTGCGTTCTCCAACGCCGCGCTGATCGTCACGCTGGACCCCCTCTCCGGCTGGCGTGAGGCGGTCGACTTCCGCGCCGACCTCGAGCGTCGTGCGTTTTCTGCCGGCGGCGGAACCTGGGCCGCCCCCGCGCAGACCATCTCGTCCTTCCTGAAGGGCCAAAGCCCCGACACCGTACCGACGTCCTACCGCTTCGGTGCCACGCCCCACGACCTGCGCGCATTGCTGCCCGGGCCCCTGACGGCCGCGCTCGCTGCCGGCCTTCGCCACCTTCCCGGCGTGCTCCCGGGCGTCTCCGAAGGTTTGCTGCTGGCCCCCGAGACCCGCGTCTCCCCGGGCTGGCGCCTCGAGCGCGACGAGCACGCTCAGTCCGCCCCCGGCCTGTTCGTCTGCGGAGAGGGCTCCGGATATGCTTCCGGCATCTCCACGTCCGCCCTCGACGGACTGAAGGTCGCGCAGGGATGGATCCTATCCAAATCTTGACCGAAGCCTCGAATTAAAGTGTCCGGCAGAGCGACACCACCCAGATCCCGGCGGCCCCCTCCAGCGCCCGGGCCGCGGCGGAAACTGTCGCGCCAGTGGTGACGACATCATCGACGAGGATGACCCGCGCGCCTTCGGCGGAGCCGACGGGGGCGAACTCGGCAGGTGACAGTTTCTGTCGTTCGGCCAGCGTCAGGAAGGCCTGCGCCGGGACGTCCCGGGTGCGACGCAGCAGCTCCCGCACGGGAAAGTCCCGGCGGGGAAGCTCGCGACATGCCGCGGCGCAGAGCTGGCGGGGCGGCGAGAACCCGCGGGTCCGCCAGGCCGCGGAGGTGACCGGCATGGGCACCACGATCGACGGGCCGACGGCCTCCAGAAGAGGCGTGAGCAGCGGCCCCAGCCGCCCGAAGATCCACGGCACCGGCCCGTACTTGCCGCGACGGATCGCCGACATGACCGGCCCCTCGTAGGGCAGCGCCGAGATCGCTCCGGAGAACGGCGGCGGCTCCCGCAGGCAGCGGGCGCAGGGTCCGTCGAGGATCACCGGAATCCCGCAGTATGGACACCACGGCGGCGGCAGCGGGCTGATGGCCAGCGCGCATCCTTCACAGAACACGCCTGCAGCGGCGGCGGGCCGACCACACGCCGGGCAGTTGGGGACAAAGAACAATCGTGAGAGGAAATTCATGCCGATCATTATCGCCGCCCCGTCTGCACCGTTGCATTGAAAAGCTGATCCATCTACTATTGCGGGATGAAAAAGCGCATCCTCTTCGTCTCCTCCGAAGTTCGACCCTTTGCGATGTCCGGCGGCCTGGGCGACGTGCTCGGCGTCCTGCCACGGGTGATCGCCGATCTGGGCCACGACGTGCGCGTCGTGATGCCGCTGTACCGCAAGGTGCCGCGAACGGGCCTCGTGGACCTGAACCTGGCGCTGGGCGTGCCCACGGGCCTGGGCGAGCGCTGGTGCGGCGTACGCCAGGGAACCCTTCCGCAGTCGCAGGTGCCGGTGTACTTCATCGATCACGACGCGCTCTTCGACCGCGACGGACTCTACGGCACCACCGACTACCCGTGGTGGGACAACTGCCTGCGCTTCACCGTGCTCTCGCGGGGCGCACTCCAGCTCTGCCACGCGCTGCAGTGGTACCCCGACGTGATCCACGCCAACGACTGGCAGACCGGCCTGATCCCGGGCTTCCTCAACACCGTCGAGAAGAACACGCAACTGTCACGCGCCGCTTCGGTGTTCACCATCCACAACCTTGGGTATCAGGGGCGCTTCCCGGCCGAGCAGTTCGGCGTCACCGGCCTGCCCTGGGAACTGTTCACGTTCCTGGACTACGAGTTCTGGGACGAGGTGAACATGCTAAAGGGCGCGCTCAAGCAGTCCACCGTGCTGTCAACTGTGTCGCCCACCTACGCCCGCGAGATCCAGTCGCCGTCCCATGGCGAGGGGCTCGACGCCCTGCTGCGGGAGCGCGCCGACGATCTCACGGGCATCCTCAACGGCATCGACGACATCGAGTGGAATCCCGAGACCGACAAGTACCTGCCGCGGCACTTCTCGGCTGCCGCACCTGCCGGCAAGGCCGTTTGCAAGGCGACCCTTCAGCGTGAACTCGGACTTCCCGTGCGCGCCGACGTGCCCCTGGTGGGCATCGTCACCCGGTTCGCCTGGCAGAAGGGCGTCGACGTGCTCGCCGAGGTCATGCCCAAGCTGCTGGCACAGCCCCTGCAAATGGTCGTGGTGGGCTCGGGCGAGGCCTGGGCCGAGAAGTTCTTCCGCGAACTGCAGACCGAATTCCCGGAGAACTACCGCGGCATCATCGAGTTCAACACCGGACTGGCCCACCGCGTCGAGGCCGGCGCGGACCTCTACCTGATGCCCAGCCGCTACGAGCCCTGCGGCCTCAACCAGATGTACAGCCTGCGCTACGGAACGCTGCCCATCGTGCGGGCCACCGGCGGCCTCGACGACACCGTCTCCAACTACGACCCGGCCACCGGTGAGGGCAACGGCTTCAAGTTCTGGGATCTGACCGACGATGCCCTCGAGGGCACCGTCTCGTGGGCCGTCGACACGTACCACACCCATCCTGAGCACTTCGCCGCGATGCGTCTGCGGGCCCTCAAGCAGGACTTCTCCTGGAAGAAGGTCGCCATGAAGTACATGGAGATGTATGAACGGGCGATCCAGCTTCGCCAGATGCAGGTGGGACCATGAAATCGTCAATCATCATCGCAACCGTCCTGTTCCTGGTAGCGGCCGGCTGCGCCAGCGGTGGCGGCGGAGTGAAGAAGAACGCCTGCGGAGGCACCGCCGCCCTCGAGCACGCCCCCAGCGACGAGTGCGGCCTGTGCGGAACGTACGTCTGCGACGGCCTCGACGCGGTCACCTGCGAGGGCGCCGACGCCAACGCCTGCGGTGGCTGCGAGCTCCTCGCGCTTGCCCCCGGGGACACCTGCGGCCTGTGCGGCTCCGTCGCCTGCCAGGGCCCCGAACACGCCGCGTGCGAGGATCCCGGCGCCAACGCCTGCGGCGGCTGCGCAGCCCTCGCGGGGGTGCCCGGCACCGACTGCGCCGACTGCGGCATGTACCAGTGCGACGGCAACGAAGCCGTGGAGTGCGCCCACCCCAACTTCAACGGCTGCGGCGGCTGCGAGCCCCTCGATCATGAACCCGGCACCATCTGCGGATGCAGCGGCGACGGACAGTGGGAATGCCAGACCGCCAACGTCGTCGCCTGCTCCGACACCAACGTCAACGCCTGCGGCGGCTGCACCGCGCTCACCGGTGCCCCCGGCGACTCTTGTGGCGTGTGCGGCCAGCTCGACTGTACCGGCCCCGAGACGCTGGCCTGCAGCGATCCCGGCGTCAACGACTGCGGCTCGTGCGCGGTGCTGCCCCACGTCCCGGGCACCGACTGCGCCTGCGGCGAAGGGCTCTGGGAGTGCAGCGGCGCCAACGCCGTGCTGTGTGAACTGACGACCCTCGACGGCCGCACCAACGCCCGCGACCTGGGCACCTTCCAGGACACGCAGGACCAGATCTTCTCCACCTACAACTCGCTCTTCCCGGGCGAGGACGACGAGGACTGGTTCCGCTCCTACTGCACCGACGAATTCATGGCCTACATGGACACCCGCGCCTGGCTGCAGAGCCCGCCGGGCCACGACTACGACCTGTGCGTGTACTACCTGGCCCACACCGGAGACGGCGAGATCACCTGCGTCTTCGGCACCCCCGACACGTTCGAAGGACTCCCGGGCTGCTGCAGCCGCAACACCGGCACCGTGGACGAGCACGTCGAGCTCGAGCCCAACGCCCTGGGCTCCGCCGACGACGACGGCACGTTCTTCTATCGCGTCATCTACGTGTCCGGCACCGGGACCTGCACCACCTTCCGGCTGCAGTACGCTTTCTAGGAGCCCCCATGAAAAACACCCTCCCCGTCCTCCTGCTGGCCCTGCTGGCCTGCACCCCCGACAAGATCCGCGTCCAGCCCAACGACGTGCGCACCCTGCAGGTGCGTCGCTACGACGGCGCCACGCGCTTCTGCCCGGGAGAGACCATCCAGGTCGAGATGGTCGCCAACCTCAAGGACGGCACCGTGTGCAGCAACCTGCGCACCGACACCGGCTGCCGCAAGCAGAAGAACGCCGTGCTCGATCCCAAGAGCGTCGCGCTGTTCGCCGAGCCCGCGCGCTGGGTCTCCAGCACCGAGTTCCGACTCCTGACCCCGCCCAATCCCCTGGCGACCTGGAAGGACGGCATCGAGCTGCGCGGCTGGATCCAGAGCACGGGCACCAAGTATCCGCTGCGCACCGAGCAGGTGAGCCGCCGCCTGCTGCCGACGTATCTTTGCCACTCCCGGGTGGCGCAGGTCTTCTCCGACGGCCAGGCTTATACCGCCACCCCGGGGCGCCGTGGTCCGAACCTGACCGTGCTGGTGACCGCCCTGCCATCGCCCTACTATCCCGACGCGGTCCTGGTCAAGGTCGTCTCGGGCAGCCAGGTCAGATACTACATATCGCAGGACGCCGGAAACCCCGTGACCGTGGTCTCCCAGGGCCAGCGCGGCGGAAACGGCCATGACGGTGACACCGGCCGGCGCGGCGCCGACGGACAGAGCGCCACCTCCGACTGCAGCAACGGTGGTGATGGCGGCAACGGCGGCGACGGCGGTGACGGGGGACCCGGCGCACCCGGCGGCAACGGCGGCGACGTCATGGTCGTGTTCGACAAGACCAACATCGCCGCGCTTGAGCGGCGGGTGATCGTGCGCAGCGAGGGCGGCCCCGGCGGCTGGGGCGGTCGCGGCGGCTCCGGCGGCTCCGGAGGCAACGGCGGCTCCGGCCGCTCCGGCACGAACTGCTCCGGCAGTAGCGGCACCGCGGGAAC
>PHAZ01000023.1 GCA_002841825.1 Deltaproteobacteria bacterium HGW-Deltaproteobacteria-22
TCTCCACCGGGATCTCCTCGCCCTCGCGGTGGCGGCGAAGCAGATCGATCGCGCGGTACACGCCGGGCTTTTCCCACCCGGTCATCCGCGTGGAGCGGCCGTCGAAGAGCCCGATGCCGATGATCACGGCGTCATGCCCGGCGCGCAGGTCGTCGAAACTGATGTCACGACCGATGGAGACGCCGTACCGGATCGTCACGCCGATGGCCTCGATCGCGGCGATCTCGGCGTCGAGCTGGTCGTCGGGCAGACGGTAGGCCGGGATGCCGTAGCGCATGGTCCCTCCCGCCTTTTGCATGCGCTCGAAGATGGTGACATCATGCCCGAGCCCGGCAAGATAGTAGGCCGCGGACAGGCCCGCGGGGCCGGAGCCGATCACCGCGACCTTCTTCGGATGGTCGCAGGTCCCCTTCAGGTCCAGGGCCGCCTTGATCCGGTCCTCCCGGGACAGGTGGTCCAGCGCATAGCGCTTGAGCCAACGGATCGCGACGGCCTCGCCGTGGTGTGACAGCGCGCACACGGTCTCGCACTTGTGCGTGCACACCCGGCCGCAGGTCGCCGACAACGGGTTGGTCTCGTACATGATTCGCACCGACTCATCGAGCCGGTCGTCGTAGATCGCCCGGATGTACTCCGGGATGGCCATGTGCGCCGGGCAGGTGTTGGTGCAGATGCCGCACTCGATGCACCGGGCCGCCTCGCGCAGCGCGGCCTCCCGGGAGAAGCCGTGCACGATCTCGAGGAACCCCGTGACGCGCTCGTCGGCGCCGGCCTGGCCCATGTCCTGCCGCTTCAGGTCCAGCCACGAGGTGTGCCTGGTCTGAACCCAGCCCGGATCATCGGCCCTGCGGTGATCGGGCCGGATCGTGAACATCTCGCGCTTCCACTTCACCTCCTCGAGGGGATCCTCCTTCAGGCTCGGCTGCGTGTAGATGTACTCGCGGCTCATCTGAAGGCTCCTGCTGGGGCAGGAGTCCACGCAGAACGCGCAGAAGCAGCAGCGCCCATAGTCGATCACAGGGCGCTCCGGGTTCTTGGCGGAGTCGGACACGGCCTCCGGATCCGTCGTCATCGCGATCGCCGCGGTGGGACAAACCCGGGAGCAGTTGCCGCAACCGATGCAGACAGACAGGTCGTTGGCGTGCATTCCCCTGTAGATCAGGCTCGGGCCCGGCTTGCCATGGACGTTGAGATCGTGCTTCGGATAGCAGATCGTCGCGGGCTTGCGGAACAGGTTCGCAAGGATGGAAAACGGTGCGAAGAAACTTTTTTCGCCTAAAGCCATGAGGAACCTCCTACCGGTCGATGTCCGGCGGACAGATGGCGAACGACGCCATCCACGCGGCAACGTCGTCGATCTTCATGCCCGGAAGATGCTGGTGACAGAGGTACAGACCTGCCGGCAGCGAGGGTCCGCGCACGGAGACGCGGTACGGCTTCTCGCCCCCGTCGGAGATCACGTAATACCCGAACTCGCCCTTGGAGCTCTCGACCTTCGAGTACGCGTCTCCCGCGGGCACCTTCAGTTTGGCGAGATTTCCCAGGTCCGCGTGCACGGGACCCGCCGGGATCCCGGCGATCAACTGGCGCAGGATGCGGACGCTCTCGGCAAAATCCAGCCGCACCTGCACCGCGCGGGCCAGGGCGTCTCCGCCGCCCGACGTCGGAATGTTGACCTCCACCTCGGGATATGCGGCGTACGGCGCGTCCACGCGGATGTCCGCCTTGACGCCGGTGGCACGCAGCGCGGGACCGGTGATCCCCGACGCCATCGCCTCGGCCGCGGTGATCGGTCCCATCCCCGTGAGACGATCCCATACGACGTGGTTCTCGTAGAGCAGGCGATCGTATTCCGGCATCTGCGCCTCGATGTGGTCAAGGAGCCTGGACACGGACTCGAGCCAGCCCACGGGGGTGTCGTTGCGCACGCCGCCCGGCACGTTGTAGATATGGTAGATGCGTGCGCCGGTGAGGGCCTCGAAGCGGTCGAGGATCATGTCACGCTCGATCATCATGAGGTACATCGTGCTGTAGTGGCCCAGCGCGCCGGCGAGGCCGCCCATGCCCATGTACAGCGATCCCAGGCGGGAGAGTTCGAGGGTGATCGAGCGCATGAACCGGCCGCGGATCGGGACTTCGCAGCCGAGCAACTTTTCCACCGCCTGGCAGTACGCGACCTCGTTGGGATCTGGGTCAGGCACGCAGACGCGTGGGATCAGCGAGACGTTGGCCGCCCAGGCCTTGCCCTCCATGGCCTTCTCGAAGCCTCGGTGCAGCAGGCCGGCGTTGGGTCGCACGCGAATGATCTCGGTCCCGATCATGGTGAGCACGTAGCCGAAGTTGCCGTGCATGCCCGGATGGTTCGGCCCGAAGAAGAGGTCGTATTCGGCCATCTCTCCGGCTTCGCGGAGCTTGTCGAGCGTGGTGTAGCCGTCAGGAAGGTACATTGGCATCCTCCTCGTCTTCGGGGGCGAGTCCCAGGCCGGAGAGCGTGTACGCCTTCATGGAATAGGCGCGCGAGTCGAAGTCCTTGCGCAGTGGTGGCCGGTCCTTCCAGTTGTGAAGGAACAGCGACGACAGGTCGGGGTTCCCCAGGAAAAACACCCCCATCATCTCGTGGATCTCCTGTTCGTAGGCCTGCGCATGACCCCACAGCCGGTAGGCCGTGAACATCCAGGGCTTTTCGCGCTCCAGGCGCGTCTTCACCAGCACATGCACGCGGTGCTCGTAGCTCCACAGGTGGTACACGAGCTCGATCTCGTCCTCGCCTATCCAGTCGATCGCCGAGACGAACGCCAGGTGCACGAAGGAGTTTTCACGGCAGAACGACAGGAGCGGCAGGCAGCGATCGCGCGGGATCTTCACCTCCCACTGCGCGCCGCCCTTGTCCGCGAACCGGGCCTCGGTGCCGAAGAACTGCTCGAGTTGGCGGGAAAAACGTTCAGGCGTCATGACGGACCTCCCGGTTTTCCTTGATTTCCTCCGGCGCGTCGTTCCACGGGCTCTCTACGAGCGCCGGATCGGAGAAGGGATCCTCCCATGGCTCGAGGACGGCCTCGGTGCGGGCGAGCACGGCGTCCTGATTGCGCCTGTACCAGTCGTAGTGCTTCTTATACCGCTTGTAGCCCACGGCATGGCCGTCCTGGATCTCGGCCATCAACTTCTGGAACGCATCGAGCACCGCCTGCGGACGCGGCATGCAGCCGGCGATTGAAATGTCCACGGGCATGAACAGTTCCAGGTGGTTGACCACCGGATAGGAGTCCCAGTAGATGCCGCCGTTGATCGGGCACGAGCCGAAGCCCACGACATACTTGGGATCCTGCATCTGCTCGTAGGAGTAGATGACGCGCTTGAGCGTCTTGACCGACAGGTAGCCCGTGATCAGGAGCAGGTCCGCCTGACGTGGCGTGGCCATCGGGCCCATGCCGAAACGCTCCATGTCGTAGCGGGAGGTCATCGACGGAGGCAGCTCGATCGCACCGCACCCGGTGCAGTAGTAGAGCATCCACATCGAACGCTTCCGGAAGTAATTGAGCACGCTTTCCCAGGCGCTCTGTCGTTCGTCACGCAGGTTGAACAGGACGGCGTCTTCCATGTCAGAATCCCCCCTTGGTGGTCAGAAGTTGGATGAACGCAAGGGAACCGGCCCATTTCCAGAGGTGGGCGATGCCCTGCTCGATCCGGTAGCGGGCCATCACGGCGTTGACGGCCATGGAGGTCAGGTACACGAACACCTGTTTGCCGAAGAACGTGGCCGGGTTGGCCGCGCCGCCGAAGAACAGGTTCACGATCAGCGCGGTCTCGACGTACAACTGCACGGAGTGCAGCAGGAAGGCCAGTCCCAGGTACTTGCCGGACAGTTCCACCATCGGCCCCGAGGCGATCTCGGCGGGCGCGATCATCATGTCGTAGGGTCGCTCGCCGATCATGCCCTGGAAGGCGATCTCCACCGCGATGAAGCCGATCGGGAACTTCAACAGGAACCAGTGCGACGGGCCGCCCTGCTGTGCGTTCACGATGCTCAGCAGGTCCGAGGTGCCGGTGACCAGGATCATCGCGAGGATGACCATGACCAGCGGGATCTTGTAGCCGAACATCAGCGCCAGGGCGCGGGAGATGCCCAGCGGCGCCTGCGGGTTGCCCGACGCCGACACACCCATGGCCATGCCCAGGTAGCCGATCGTCATCATGTAGAGGATGATCACGAGGCTGCCCGAGCCCGTCGCCGTCCACTGCACGAAGGGAACGTAGTAGGCGGTCGCGAGCAGTCCAGCCAGGGACATGATGCTGCCCAGGTCCATCACGAAGCCGTGGGTGATCGAACCCTTGGAAAAGCACTTCAGGACGTCGATGTAGGCCTGGTAGAAGGGCGGCCCCACGCGGCGCTGGAGGCGCGCGGTGAACTGCCGGCCCAGGCCCATGAGCAGGAGGCCGATGGCCATCGCCAGGAAACTGACGCCCAACAACTGCGGAAGCATGTGCAGGAATCTCATGACAGCACCCCGAAGAGGACCAGCAGGGCCACGCCCAGCAGGATCGACCACGTCGAGAACGCGGCGTGGGAGAACGCGTCGGCGAACAGGGATCCTGCCCGAGTGAACGAGCGCGCCGCGCCTGCGAAGAAGTTCTCGGTCCATCCCAGCGGCACCCGCGCGAAGAGCACGCGGATCGGCTGGTAGAAAGCATAGGCATACTGGTAGCGGTCCGGCGTGAGACCCCAGTCCGAAGGCGTCTCACCGGAGGTGTAGTTGTCCATCATGGGCACCTTCTTCCGGCGGCCTCCGAGCACAAAGAACAGGAACACCAGCGCGACGGCGAACACGAAGGTGCCGAACAGCATGGCGAAGTCGATGCTGGAGGTGGAGCCCACCACGATGGTCCAGTTGGAGCGGACCGTCTCCAGGCCGTGGCTCGAGAGCACCCAGTTCACGGGCGTCAGGATGAGACCCGGCGCGAAGCCGACGGCCATCATCGCGAGCATGAAGGCGATCATCGGAAGCATCATCAGGAATGGCACCTCCCGGATGTGCTCATGCCGGGTGGACAACTGACCCAGGAAGATGCTGTGCAAAGCACGATACAGATAGAGGAACGCGCCGGTCGAGGCAAAGAACAGCATGGTCGCCTGGAAGACGAGCCCCTTCTGGAACAGCGCCTGGAAGATCATCCACTTGGACGCGAATCCGGACATCGGCGGGATGCCCGCTGCGGCGATGATCGCCAGCAGGAACGTCAGGAACGTCAGCGGCATGCGCAACGCCAGCCCGCCCATGCGATGCATCTCGCGCTCGCCGGTGCGCCACTTGACGGCCGCCACGGTCGTGAACATCGCGCCCTTGAAGACCATGTGGTTGGCCAGGTGGAACAGGGCCGCGGCGGTGCCCAGCACGCTGTGCGCGGAGAGCGCCGTGCCGATGTAGCCGAGGTTGGCGACCGTGGACCAGGCCAGCAGGCGCTTGGCGTCGTTGCTGAAGATCGCCATGAGCGTGCCGACCACGGCCGTGAGCGCCGAGATCCAGCCGAGGATGTACAGCGGCCAGGGGATGCCCGAGACGGTGTGAATGGCGCCTTCGGGCGTGTGAAAGAACACCGGAACCCAGACCAGGAACAGGCCGTAGATGCCGTACTTGATCAGGACGCCGGACAGGAACGGGGAAAAGTCGTCGGGCGCCTCGGCATGGGCGAAGGCGGGCCACATGTGGAACGGGAACAGCGCCGCCTTCGAAAGGAACGCCAGCGAGAACAGTCCCAGCACCGGCCAGGCGGCCGCCCGGCCGTCGGTGATCCAGGAAGTCAGCGTGACGAGGCTGTCGGAGATCAGGAAGGAACCGTTGTGCAGGGCGATCCACCAGGCCCCCGCCAGCAGCGACAGGGAACCGGCGGCCGAAAGGGTGAAGTACCAGAGGCCGGCCGAGAATGCGTGTCCCTTCCTGTGTCCGACGATGATCAGGGTGAGCACCGAGGCCAGCTCCCAGCAGACGAAGAACGTGATCCAGTCGGCGGCCAGGAACACGCCATTGCCGAAGCCGATCAGCGCCAGGTACAGCGGCGCGATGCCGGAGTCGTGCCTGGCGTCGTTGAAGACCAGGGAAAACAGCGTGAAGGAGGCCGTGGCCAGGGAGGTCATGACCAGGAAGAACCAGGCCGTATGGGACATGGCCAGGTGGAAGCCCAGCGCGCGGTCCAGAACGGCCACGGGCCAGGTGACCGAGAACTCCGGGACCATGCCGGGCCGGATCAGCACCAGGACCGTGGCGATCGCCAGCGAGGTCATGAACAGAAGGGTCCAGCGCAGGGTCCTCGGCAGGAACGCCGCAAGCAGCCCCAGCGCGGGGGGAATGAGAATCAGACCTGGAAACAAGACTTGTTCCATGGTTTCACCTACCCTGCGACACGTTGTCGTGTCGCGACGGGACGTTGCCGTCACGGTGGGAAATTCGCCCATCCCGGCGGGAGTGGTGGCCATCCCGGCGGGAATGGTGGCCATCCCGGCGGGAATGGTGGCCGCTGCGCTGTGCGAAGGCATCGGTGCTCGTCCGCACCACCGAAGGGGCACCGTCTCCGGCGTAGGCCTGTTGCGCGGTCACAAAGGCGCGGGAGAACACCGCGGGCCAAAGACCCATCCACAGGATCGCGGCCGTGAACGCCAGGGCACCTGCCCAGTAGGAAAACCTTCCTGACACGCGAGTCGGGAGCTTCCCTTCATGTGGCGAAGGTTCCCCTTCGCGCTCCCAGAGGGCATGGCCGACCCGCAGCAGGGCGACGCTCTCACAGACCGTGGCGAGAATCAGCAGGGTCACGCCGACCCTTCCCCACAGTCCCATCTCGAGCGCGCCGCCGATGAAGGTCAGTTTGCCCCAGAACCCCGGAAAGAGCGGCAGGCCGATGATCGTGGCCGTTCCCAGGAACCAGAACCATACCAGTGAAGGTGAGGCCGCCCCCAGACCACGCCATGAACGCCACTCGGAGGTGTGGGTGCGCGAAACCACCAGACCTGTGACGAAGAACAGCAGTCCCTTGCCCAGGGCATGCGCGAAGAGCAGGAAGAACACGGCGCGCACGGCCCGGGGATTCCCCAGCGCGATCGCCATGAGCACCAGCCCCATCTGGGAGATCGTCGAGAACGCGAGCAGCTTTTTCGCGTCCTTCTCCGCGAGCATGGCCAGGGCTCCCAGGATCAGCGTGAGCGCGCCCAGGCCGAACAGCGCCTGGGAGAAGGAAAAGACGCCCGAAACCGGAGGCAGCGAGGCCCCGCCACGAAGCACCAGCGCGAAGAACTTCCACGCCGAGAAGGCCGCCAGGCCGGTGACCACGCCGGACAACAGCAGGCCCACCGACGAGGGCGCGGCCCTGTAGGTCGAAGGTGCCCAGACATGAAAGGGAACGATCTCCATCTTCACAAGGAAGCCCAGCAGGATCATCACCCCGGAGAGCCACCGGACCGGCGGGGTCAGGTGGCCCCAGCGCGAGCCCAGCTCGACGAGGTTGAGCGTCCCGGCTCCGCTGTAGAGGATGGCGATGCCCAGCAGCATCGAAGCCGAGGCCACCGACCCGAAAAGCCAGTAGCGGATCACGCCGCGCGGGCTTCCGGTCTGGGGTGCACTGAGCGCCAGGGCGGCCACGGTCGTGATCTCCAGGAACACGAAAAGGTTGAACAGGTCCTGCGTGAAGACGGCGCCGGCTGCGGCCGCCGACAGCACCAGGACCAGCACGTCGAACGAGACGGGCTTTTCCTGCCCGTGCTGGTGTTGGAACCACAGCGCGAACAACGCCAGGAGGTCGAAGAGGACCACGAGCATCACAGAGAGGGCGTCTACGTACAGGGAGATGCCGAACGGGGCCCTCCATCCACCGATGACGACCACCTGGGGAAAGGCGGGACTCAACAGCATCAGGAGGCCCACGGCTGCCAGCGCCAGCAGGGTCAGCAGGGCCGCGGCGCGGCTCCCCCAGGACGAGCGTGAGCCCAAAAGCGGCAGCAGGAACGCGACCGCGAGCGGGGCGGCGATAAAGGCGACAGCGGTGTTCATTCGAGCACCTCCGCGGTTTCGGGATCGGCTTCGCACTCGAGGGTTCCGTGGGAACGCGCGTGGAGGATCGCCAGCGCCAGCGCCAGCGTCGTCGTGCCCAGTCCGATGACGATCGAGGTGAGGACCAGCGCGGAGGGCACCGGATCCAGGAAGGGCACCGGACCGCTGGTGGAGAAGGACTCCGTGATGATCGGAACCCTGGCGCCCGGATACCAGCCGGTGAGCACAAGGAAGACGTTGATGCCGGTTTCCATCAGGCCGACGGCCAGGATCCAGCGCAGGACGTTCCTGCCCGACCAGAGGCCGTAGAGCCCGATGCCGAACAGGGACAGCGCGGAAATCGCGACGAGGTGTACGACGTTCATGGGACCTCCTCCGTCGTGGGATCTTCCACGTTGGCCAGGGTGCGGACCGCGTTGGTGAGCTCGGCCGAAACCTTCAGACCGATGATCAGGTACAGCAGGATCGTGACCGGGGCCGACCAGAATGCGCCCAGGGCACCGGCGTCCCCGAAGTGGGCCAGGAAGGAGTCCCTCCAGACCAGGCCCGCGACACCCACGGCCACGAAGGCGAATCCGGAGAGGCCCTCGAGCAGGTGCAGCCGGCGGGCGGAGGATTCATGGCCGGAAGCCGACATCAGGAGCACGAGACCGGCCGCCAGCAGCGCGCCGCCCGGGAAACCGCCGCCGGGGGTCAGGTGACCGTGCAGGACGATGGCGAAACCGACGACGAACAGGAACAGGAAGACCCAGGGCGCGGCCGCGGTCAGGATCAACGAGGACGGCGTCACCGGAGCGGCCTTGCCACGGCGGCGGCGGCGGCCGAAGAGGGCGAGTCCGGCGCCTGCGACGGCGGCGAAGAGCACGGTGACCTCGCCGAGCGTGTCGAAGCCGCGGTAGTCGAGCACGATGGCCGTCACAGTGTTTGCGGCGGCGTTCTCCAGACCCCGGGATCCGGGTCCCAGCCGGTTCGGCGGATCCGAGCGCACGGCGCGGCGGGAAAAGGTGTCACCAAGCTCGGACCGGCCACGGAACATCCGGTCCCCGGTCTCTCCGGTGAACAGGAAGAAGGCGATCATGCCCACGATACCCAGGGGCACCAGGGCGGCCAGGAGCCTAGTCATGGGACACCTCCCGTGCCTTTTCGGGCAGCCGACGCCAGGAGTACAGGAACACCGCGGTCGTCAACCCGCAGCCCACCACGGCCTGCGTGATGGCCACGTCCAGGGCGCCCAACACCAGAAACAGCACCGCGGCCGAGAGGGAGACCACCCCCTCGAGGATGATCGCCGAGAGCAGGTCACGGACCGTGACCACGGCCACCGCTCCGACAACCAGCGGTATGCAGACGAGCAGGATGATCCAGGTCATGTGTCACCTCGCCGGGAATGGACCGCGCGGGCCAGGGCATGGGCCGCCAGCGGCGCTGTGGAGAGAAGGAAGACGGCCAGTATCAGCAACCGGGGAATCCACATCGGCCGGAAAAATCCGGCGCCGACGAGGATGCCCAGGAAGCCCAGGGTGCTGGCCTTGGTGCCGGCCTGAAGCCGGTTGAACACGTCGGGCATGCGAAGCACGCCCAGTCCGCTGACCACGAGAAAGAACAGACCGATTGCGATGAAGGTGTGACCCGCATAGTGCATCACAGCCCCCTTTCCAGAGCCCGCCCGAGCAGCAGCATGCCCAGGAAGCTCAGCACCGAGAAGACCAGCGCGATGTCGAGCACCAGTGAATTGCCCGTCCACACGCCGAAGAGCACCGTCAACGCCGACAGCATGACGGTGAACACGTCCAGGGCCACCGCCCGGTCCTCGGGCCTGGGTCCAAGCAACGTGCGCAGCAATGCCAGCAGCAGTCCGACGGCGAACAATCCCAGCCAGATCCACCAGATACTCATGGCGCAAACCTCCGGATGTGATCCTCGAACGGGGAGAGAAGCAGGTTCGGATCCTGCTCCTGCTCGGGGGTCGGACTGACGCAGTGGATGATCAGTTCGTCACCCCTGGCGTCGATGGTGAGGGTACCCGGCGTGAGCGTGATGGCGTTGGCCAGCAGCATCTTTCCCGCATCGGACTCAAGCCGCGTCTTGGCGGTGAGCACGCGCGGGTTCATCGGCATCCTGGGATGCAGCACGATCCATGCGATCTGAAAGTTGGCCTTGACCATCTCGACAATGAACACCGGCACGAACAGCAGGAAGCGGCCGATGACCACCGGCCCGAACCCGGAAAATGACGCCGGCAGCAGCGGCCGCACGAAGAAGGCGGCGATCGCCGCCACCAGGGCTCCGGCGAGGATCTGCAGGGGCTGCCATGGAACGGTCAGCGCGAGCCACAGCACCCAGGCCGCGAAGAAAACGGATAACCACGCACGCATGCGAAGACTCCTTTTCCCCGGACATCCGGGGAGGTGAACCGATCCTTGAACGATCTACCGGCCAGCGGCCGGCATCAACTCGGAGGCGCGCCGCGCGATCACGTCCTTGACCATGGCGCAGGCTTCCTTGATCGCGGGATACTTGAGAGACAGCATCGTGACACGCCCGGCCGGACGGCTGTGGACCACGCCCACCGACCGCAGCAGCGCCAGATGCTGGGAAAGGTTGGCCTTGGAGATGCCGATGATCTTCTGCAGATCCCGCTGCTCCATCTCGCCCTGGATCTGTCCAAGCGCCATGATGATCTTCAACCGGTGCCGGTTGGCGACAGTCTTGAGGAAGTCAACCTGCGCCTCAAGAATTTGATCGTTTTGTTCAAGCGAAGAGATGATGGTGTCGAGTTCGGTAAGTTGCATAGTTGCGAACATTAGCAACCTGTAAACCTTTTGTCAACCCCCCTCCGGGGAGAAAAATCCGACCATTTTCAGCACACCTGGCATGGAGGGGAACACAAATGCTGGGGCCCTGCGGACCAAAAGCCTCGCGAGATCCACCCCTGGTCCGGATGGACCGTCATTTCAACTTTTCGCTTGGTTCAACAGGACGCCCTACTTCGTGGGAATCTTGTCCGGATGCATCAGGTCGAAGGCACGCTGCGTGATCATTTCCCGAACCAGCGAGCAGGCGTCCTTGATCGCGGGATACTTGAGCGACAGGTAGGTGATGCGTCCGTACGGCCGGCTGTTGATCACGCCAGAGGAACGCAGCAGTGCCAGATGCTGGGAGAGGTTGGCCTTGGAGATGCCGACGATCTTCTGCAGATCCCGCTGCTCCATCTCGCCCTGGATCTGTCCCAGCGCCATGACGATCTTGAAGCGGTGCCGGTTGGCCAGCGTTTTGAGAAACTCCACCTGGGTTTCCAGGATGTCGTTGTTCTTGTCAAGGTTCTGAATGATGGTGTCTAGTTCTTGCGGCTTCATGGTTGCGACTTTTAGCAACGCTGCAGGTTTATGTCAATCCTGCTCTATCGAGTTTTTTTTGGTGTTATTTTTTATTTGCCGTTCTTCTATGGACGGACGGGCGGTTTTCGCTTGCGGGAGGCCGGTTTCCCGGCTGCGGGAGCCTTTTCGGTTTTCTCTTCCTTCTTCACGGTGGCATTCGCGGTGGACTTGGCAAGCCCCATCGCATCAAACTGGAGCGCCGACAGCAGGGCCCCATGCGTTTCAACCTGTCGTGAAAAGGCGGGAACCAGATCCGCCGGCAGCGGATCCTGCCGGGTCGTCGACAACGCATAGATCGACACCGGCCGGCCGGCCTGCGTGACCAGGACCCCCGCGCCGTTGCGATCGGGCGTGGTTCCGGAGAATCCGGCCGAGCCGATGATCTGCCGACGGGTCACGGTGTCGCCGGCCTTCAGGCCTGTGGCGATAGATCCAAGCTGGTAGAACACCGAGCGCACCTCGTTCTCATGGACGATCTCGACCCGACGGCCGAGCTG
The DNA here is from genome assembly GCA_002841825.1 of Deltaproteobacteria bacterium HGW-Deltaproteobacteria-22. Lineage (GTDB taxonomy): Bacteria > Myxococcota_A > Polyangia > HGW-17 > HGW-17 > HGW-17. The sequence continues at coordinate 11,908 of PHAZ01000023.1, forward strand.
GCCTGCCCAGCCGGCTTCGACGACCTTTCCTGGGGCCAGTGTCCACACCGGAGGATTGCGATGGGCCGGAAAAACCACGCCGCCGGTCTGTGGGTCCGGCTCCGGAGGCGCGTTTCCCGGCAGCGGGCGCGGCAGGAAGCGACGGAAGAATGACAACCCGTCGGCGGTGTAGTATCCCCCGTTGGGACCCCGGTAGGCCGAGAAGGAGCCCTTCCTGCGCGACACCAGCTGCACCGCGAGAACGGGCCCGTACGCAAAGAACTTCTTGTGCAGCGTCCTCTTCTCCACAAGGATGCGCACCGTGTCGCCCTTCTCGAACTCGCGCGGCTCGATCTCGTCGCGGAACAGGGCCTCCACGAGCGCAGCCAGCTGGGCGTTCTCCCCGACGGCCTCAAGCGCGGCCTTCAGGTTCGTCTGGATGCGTACGCCGACGGCCCAGGGGGCGGACATCACCGGCGCGGTGATCTTCTGGACGGTGAAGCCCTTCGCGGTGCGCTGCGCCTGCAGTTTCATCCGCGAACTGAAGTGGTACTCGAAGGTGAAGACCCGGGTGCCGTCGTCGCTCATCTGGATGGTGAACAACTGCCCCGGCTGGGCACGCGCGAAGTTGAAGACATTCTTGCTCTCGAACGCCGAGATCAGGCGCCGGGCCTCGGCCATGTCGACCCCGTTGCGCACCAGGCTCTGGGTGAACTTCTCCTTCTTCTGGACTCGGCCCGAGACCATGCGCGCGGCCAGCTGGTCACGCACCATCAGGTCCTCCTGCGTCTCACCGGTGATCTCGGCGGGCACCTGCAGGTTCAAGGCGGCCCTTCCCGGCGTCTTCTCCTCGTCGGAGGCCGCCCGCGATCCGCCGGTCTCAGCCCGGGTGTTCTGCTCAACGGTCTGATCGATCTTTTTCTGGACACTGGAGCAGGAGGCAGGCGACAGCACGAACACGTAGAGATACAGCATGCCCAGCAGTCCCGAGCCGATCAGGAACCGGCGGGCGGTCTTCTTCCACGGGGGCTCGGTCGGGGGCAGGAGGGTTCGGTGTCGGTGTCGCATCCTGTGCGCATGTTAGTGGATTCCGTCGATTTCGCAAGTTTTCCCTGCACCCGCGGCCGCCTGCACCCGGTCGCGGAACTTGACTTTCGTCCAACTTCAAGTACACCAATATAAGCCCGCAGCATGGCGGGGAGTGAGAGTATGAACCAAATCAAAGTGACGACAAGACTTGCGCTTTGGGGATGGCTGCTGACGTTCCTGTTTTCCTGCAACTCATTGCTGGACTGGGATGACACCCGTCCCTGCGGAAACGGCATCACCTCCTCCACCGAGGAGTGCGACGACGGCAACACCACCGGCGGAGACGGCTGCTCCGCGACCTGCCTGATCGAATACACCCCGTCCAGGAAGGTCGACCTGCTGTTCGTGGTCGACTTCTCCCTGTCCATGGACACCTTCCGCGGCGATTTCTACAGCCGGTTCCCCGAGCTGCTCTCCTGGCTCAGCGTCGTCAAGGGCGGCCTGCCCGATCTGCACATCGGGATCACCTCCATGGATGTCGGGGCGTCGGGAAATAACCTGGTGGGCTGCATCGGGAACGGCGACGACGGCAAGCTCCTGAAGGTCGACACCCCGAACCTGCTGAACCAGAACTACATCGTCGATCTGGCCCCCGTGGGCTGCCAGATCGCCCAGGCCCAGCGCCCCGGCGAGGAGTTGAAGTGCACCGGACACAGTTGCTCCGAGACGAACTGCCGCGCCCCGATCGTGACCGGGCTGGAGCCGGGGGAACTGTCCCTGGTCCTGGATGAGCAGGGTTGTCCACGCTGCCGCAACTATGTCACCGACTCCATGTCCGAGATCTTCGGAAAACTCCTGATGGGTCCGGCCACTTCCTGCGGCTGGGAACAGCCCCTGGAGGCGATGATGCGGGCGCTCACCAGTGCCCACCCGGAGAACTTCAACTTCCGCAGACCCGACGCCCATCTGATCATCGTGTTCATGACCGACGAGGATGACTGCACGCCCACCACGCCCGACCTCTTCAACCCCGCGGCCGAGGAACTCGGTGGCTACGGGCCGTTCCGGTGCTGGCAATGGGGCCTTCGCTGCAACGAGTCATGGGAGCTTGATCCGCTTCAGAACCTGGAAAACTACACCGGGTGCCGACCACTGACCGAGAGTGAAGGCGGAAAGCTCCGCGACGTGAACCGCTACGTGAACGAGCTCACCCAATTGGTCAACTCAGACGACTACCGCATGTTCGTGCAGGCCGTCGCGCTGACGGGTCCGCACCAGACGGACTTGTCCATCATGTTCAACAACTCGACCTCCGTGTGGGAACCCCAGCCGGTCTCCGACCCCGAACGCCGTCCCGTCATGTCCAACCTGCGCCTGTACGACTTCGCCTGGCGCATGAGCCATCTCCCCGATGACATGCAGTGGTGCTTCTTCAACCTGCTCTCGGAGGACTGGGAGCTGCCGCTTGGCCTGATGGGTCAGCGACTGCGCGACGTGATGGAACGCAGCATGGAACAGAAGTAGCAGGATCCCCTGAAAAAATGATTCGCTTTCAATGCAGGTGATCGAGGGGTGTTAGCGCGTGGCTGCGAAGGCGATGCCGCCGGCGACCGCCAGCAGGAACAGAATCAACAGGGTGATCTTGACCCAGGAGTACGGCCGCTCACCGGCGACCTTGCCCGTGGAGCCGTTGACGAGGAAGCGGTAAGCCTTCTCGTTGTAGCGGTAGGCTGAAATCCAGAGCGGCAGCAGGATGTGCTTGAACGTGATGTCGTGGTACTCGGTCTCGACCCAGTGCACGCGCTGGTGGTCGCCGCCGATGTCCCGGCGGATGGACTTGTCGACAGCGCGGTCGATGACCTGCTGGGCCGTGGCGAAGCCGTCCTTGAGGCCGATCTGGTAGGATTCCGCGCGATAGCCGCTGAGGTAGGCGTCGGCGTAGGGCGCGAGGTTCTCGAGATCCCAGGGGGGCACCTGATCCGACAGGCGCCTCGGGATCGACTCCGAGGCCAGCACCAGGATGTCGTCAAAGGCGTCGTTGACGGTGCCGGAGGCCGGATACCAGCGGGTGCGCTTCACGCGGTTCCCGTTGGCGTCCTTCTCGTAGTAGTCCTCGCCGCGCTCGCCGCGATAGTGTGCGATCGTGTTGCAGTCGTAGGTCCAGTGCGGCAGGTACATGCCGTTGAGTTGGTCGGCATGGCGCACCACTCGCTTGAGGTTGTTGGGCGCGAACCACAAGCCATGCAGCCACTTCTGCCAGTACTCGATCGCGTTGTCCCGGGTCACCTTGAAGGCCAGCAGCGCCTTGGCCCTGATACGGCGCTCGGTCTTGGCCTGGTTGACGACCTGGGTGCCGCAGAACGGACAAGCCGATGCGGTGATGTTTGGGTCCATCGAGAAGTGCGCGCCACAGGCGTTGCAGGCGATCTCGGCGATCTCCTGGGTCTCGGCCGACGACTCGCTCTGCTCCAGGGCGGCGAAGAAGTCCAGTTCCTTGACGGCCTGGACCTGCTCCTTCTCGGAATGGGCGATGCGCGCTTCATGTCCGCAGTAGGGACACTTCGCCCCCTGTGTTGCGGCGTTGTACTCGAGCTGGGCTCCGCAGGAAGGGCAGGGAAATTGCTTCTGGTCCATGACGTGTAATGCCTCCTATCCAGACCTGAAAAAATAGCAGAATCCGCTTGAAAAGAACAGCTCGCAGAGGAGGTGCCCCGAGTTTTTCGCGCCCCCCCATCCAGAAGGGTCCGCAGCCCGGAATTCCTGGAATTTCTTTCTGCGAAAGGTCTTTCCGCTGTCAGCTTGCCTTTTGAATGCAACAACTTATAATGCTGGCGTCCTGGCGCCGGGAACTGGGTCGGCGCCCCTTCTGAAGACCTCACGCATTGGACGGGGAGGCCGTCTCAGCTGGCTTTCAACCCCACTCAAAAGGAGTTTCGAATAATGTCCACATGGAAAAACACATATTTCTTCGCCAAAGGCTGCAAGTTTCCTGAATTCGACGGCAAGTCCAAGGACGAACTGAAAAGCCTTCTCGGCGGCAAGGGCTACGGCCTCTACCTGATGACCTGCGAACTGGATCTGAACTGTCCGGTCGTTCTGAACCTGCCCACCTTCCACGCGAACAGGCTCGAGGATGGCCGCATTCCGGCCGGTCTCGTGAAGGAAATCCACGAGGGCCTGCGTGAGATGGAGAAGACCTCCGGCAAGAAGTTCGGCGATCCCGCCAACCCCCTGCTGGTGTCGGCGCGCTCCGGCGCGAAGTTCTCGATGCCCGGCATGATGGACACGATCCTGAACATCGGCCTCAACGACGCGATCATCGACAAGCTCGCCGTGGGCGACGCAGCCCGCTTCTGGCTGGACTCCTACCGCCGCCTCCTGCAGATGTTCGGCGACGTCGTCCTTCAGATCGAGGACGAGCACGGCGAGGATCCGTTCGAGGAGACGCTGGATCACTTCAAGAAGGAGAAGAAGGCTGCCAATGATCTCGAGCTCGGACCTGACGAACTGCGCGAACTGATCGCCCGTTACAAGGCCGTGTACGACAAGTACGGCCATGCCTTCCCGCAGGATCCCGAGGAACAGGTCGTGCGCTCGGCCGAGGCCGTCTTCCGCTCCTGGGGTAACGAGCGCGCCGTGTTCACCCGCCGCCTGGAGGGCATCAGCGATGACCTCGGCACTGCCGTCAACATCCAGCAGATGGTGTTCGGCAACAAGAACCCGCGCTGCGGAACGGGCGTGTTCTTCACCCGCGACAAGTCCACGGGCATCAAGCACGCCGACCACCTGGAAGGCACCGTGCTGTTCCAGGCACAGGGAGAGGACGTCGTCGCCGGCATCCGCAACTCCCTTCCGCTGGAGGCCCTTCGCGACCACGAGGACGCCGCGTTCCGTGCAATCTATGAAGAAATGAAGAGCACCGCCGACCGCCTCGAGAAGGTCCTCAAGAACATGCAGGACACGGAGTTCACCATCGAGGAGATCAACGGCCAGCCGATCCTGTTCTGGCTGCAGATCCGCGACGGAAAGCGCTCGGCCACCGCCGAATCCGTCATCGCCGCGGCGCTGCACGAGGAAGGCATCGTCACAAAAGAGCAGGCCGTGATGATGGTCAACCCCGAGCGTTTCGAGGAGCTGCTGTTCCCGCAGATCGAAGAGAAGGCCCGCAAGGCCGCCACGCTGATCACGAAGGGCTCGGCCGCCTCCCCGGGCGCCGCCGCCGGCCATGTCGTGTTCACGCAGGACGATGCCCTGGAGCTGGCCGGTCGCGGCGAACCCGTGATCCTGGTGACCGTGATGACCTCCCAGGAGGACGTCAAGGGCATGAAGGCCTCGCGCGGCATCCTGACCTCCACGGGCACCAAGGTCTCCCACGCGGCGATCATGGCCACGGCCTGGGGCATCCCGGCGGTCGTCGGCGCCTCCGAGATCGCCATCGACAAGGCCAAGGGCCTGTTCACCGCCAACGGACACACGATCAAGCGCGGTGATTTCATTACTATCACCGGCACCACCGGCGAGGTTTACCTCGGCACCGTCCCGACCACGGTTCCCAAGGAACTGAATCCTTCCGCCCAGAAGATCCTCGACTGGTGCGGCCAGATCAAGGCCATGGACGTGCGCGCCAACGCCGAAGCGGCCGAGACGCAGCCCGCCTACGACAAGGGCGCCCGTGGCATCGGCCTGTTCCGCACCGAACACATGTTCCTCGGGGACCGCCTGCCCTTCATCCAGGAGGTGCTCTTCGGCAAGGATCCCGCCAAGGCCGAGGCCGCCCTGCAGAAAATCTTCGAGTTCTCCAAGAAGGACTTCAAGCACAGCCTCGAGGTCATGGACGGCCACGGCGTGACGATCCGCCTGCTTGACGCCCCGCTGCACGAGTTCTTCCCCCATGACACCGACATGCACCAGGAGGAGAACCCGATGCTGGGCCACCGCTCGGTGCGCATGGCCCTGACCAACCCCGAGATCCCGCGCACCCAGATCCGCGCGGTCCTCGAGGCCGCCCTCGAACTCAAGCTCGCCGGCAAGAACCCCAAGCCCGAGATCGAGATTCCGCTGGTGATCATCCCCCGCGAGGCGACCGAACTTCTGAAGGTGGCGACCTCCGTGGCGACCGAGCTTCACACCGAGAAGGGCCAGTGGGTCGACTACGCGTTCGGCATCATGGTCGAGACCCCGGCCGCGGCGCTGCAGGGCAAGGCCATGGTGGAGGCTTTGCGCGCCAAGCTCTCCGGAGTGCCCGCCGAGGCGCACCCGAAATACGGCTTCGCCTCCTTTGGCACCAACGACCTGACCCAGACCACGCTGGCGATCTCCCGCGATGACGCCGACCGCTTCCTGCCTTTCTATGTCGACGAGAAGTTCTTCGAGCGCCACCCGTTCATTTCGATGCATCCCGCGGTGGAGCGCCTGGTTCGCCTGTTCGTGGACGAGGCCCGCGCCGTCGATCCGCACTTCGAGATCTTCATCTGCGGCGAGCACGGCGGTGATCCGTACACCATCGAACGCCTGCACCTGTGCGGCCTCTCCGGCATCTCCATGAGCCCGGGCAAGGTCTACCGCTCGATCCTCAAGGCCGCCCAGTCCAACGTGAAGTTCCCCCGCAAGTAATCCAGGCTCATCTTTTTTTCAGATCTGACAATTTCATGAGCACTTCCTGTGCGTGGCCAACGGCCTTGACCGCGGTCCATGCCGCCGTGATCGTGAGGTCCGGGCCGATCAGGAAGGTGGTGCGAAGCGCACCTTCGGAAGAGATGCCGAAGCGCTTCTTCACACCCCATGCGCCATACGCGGCGTGCACCGCGTGGTCGGTGTCCGAGAGCAGGCGCACGGCCAGGCCGTATCGCTGCGCGAAGCCGCAGTGGATCTTCCCCGAGTCTCGCGAGACACCGAACACCTCCGCGCCGGCCTCGGAGAACTTCGGGAGCAGGGCGGTGAACTCCTGGCCCTCGAGGGTGCAACCGGGGGTGTTGTCCTTTGGGTAGAAGTAAAGCACGGTCCATTTTCCCTTCCGATCGGAAAGGGAGACGGGCCTCCCGTCCTGATCCGGGAGCGTGAAGTCGGGGGCGGTGGTTCCTGGTTTCATGGCATGTCCTCCTCGACCGGAGTGTAGGCTGTCCCGGCCGGAAAGCAACAGGATCGTAACCGGGCCTGGCGGGCCTGGCAACCGTGCATCCATCCGAACCAAACCGGAACAAGGCCGCTTGACGCCGCGATCGCTCCCCCCTACACTGGGCGGCGAAGAACGGACCGGCCCACCCCCTGTTCCCTGAACCGAGTTTCCCATGCCCGAGAAAACCGTGAACAAGAACGTCCTGCTGATCCTGGTGATGGTCACCTCCTTTTTCACCCCCTTCATCGGGGCAGCAGTGAACCTGGCCCTGCCCGGGATCGCCGGGGAGTTCGACCTCAACGCCGTGGCGATGAGCTGGATCGCGATGTCCTACCTGCTCTCTTCGGCCATGTTCCTGGTGCCCCTTGGAAAGCTCGCCGACATCATGGGCCGCAAGCGGATCGTCCTCTGGGGCAACCTGGTGCTGGCGGTCTCCTCTGCGCTGGGGGTCTTCGCACCGTCGGCGGAGGTGCTGATCGCCTTCCGCGTCGGACAGGGGCTGGGCAGCGCCATGGTCTTCTCCACCGGCATGGCCCTGATCACCGAGGTGTTTCCTCAGCGCGAGCGGGGCCGCGCCATCGGATACTCCGTCACAGCCGTGTACACCGGGCTTGCCCTATCGCCGGTGATCGGCGGAGTGCTCATCTCCTGGGCCGGCTGGCGCTCCCTGTTCGTCGTGCCCGCGATCATCGGCGTGCTGGCCGCCATCGCCACCCATGCAGCGATCCCCGGCGAGTGGGCCGAGGCCCGAGGTGAAAAGTTCGACCTGAAGGGAACGCTTCTGTACATCCCTTCGATGTGCCTGTTCATGTACGGCTTCGCACACCTGCCCGCCCCGGCAGCGTTCGCCCTGACTTCGGTTGGACTGGCCGGCCTGGTGCTGTTCGTGCGCACCGAGCTGGGCACCACCTCCCCCGTCTTCGAGGTCCGCCTGTTCGCGACCAACCGGCTGTTCGCGCTGGCCAACTTTGCGGCGCTGATCAACTATGCGACCACCTTCGCGGTCACCTTCGTGCTGAGCCTGTACCTGCAGTACATCCAGGGCATGTCGCCGCGGGAGGCGGGGATGGTCCTCATCGCACAACCGCTGGTGATGGCCGTGGTCGCCTCGCGCTCGGGAAAGTGGTCGGACCGCATCGATCCCCGGCTGCTCGCCTCCGCGGGCATGGCCGTATCTGCGGTGGGCCTGCTGATGCTGACGTTGCTGCGCGATGACACGCCCACCGCGTTCCTGCTGGTCACGCTGGGTGTCCTGGGCATGGGCTTCGGGCTGTTCTCCTCTCCCAACACGAATTCCATCATGGGGTCGGTCGAAAAGCGGCACCTCGGGCTGGCCTCCGGCACGGTGGGCACCATGCGCCTGACCGGCCAGATGCTGAGCATGGGACTGGCCACGCTGGTGCTCCACCTCTTCATCGGTGACTCTCCCGTTCATGCCGGCAACCATGGTGCCTTCATCCGCGCGGCCGACACCATCTTCATCGTGTTCGCCGCGCTCTCCGGACTGGGGGTCTGGGCCTCATGGAGCCGTGGGCGCCGCCCCTCCCGGGATGCCTGACCCCTCCGTCGGAAGACCGGAACGGTCCGGCGGTTTCGACATGACAGAATCTGTCACTTCAGGATCACCCGCACCCGGCAGCACTTCCCGTCGAAAAGCGTCTCCTACACAGTGATCTCCGCGGGCCGTGTGAACACCTCCTGCGGGGTGCCCACACCCAACAGCGCCGTCACCTGTGCAGAGCCCGACGCACGACACGCCTTCCTTACGACGAGCACGCTGCCGAGGATGCCCTCGCGGACGTAAAGCGACACGGCATCAACCTGTACGGCGGCATAAACAGTCTGAAGAATCTGCGGTTTCTTTTCGGTTTCCATCGGATCACCTCTCCTGCATGCATGAGGGGAATACGGACGGAGGTCTGGAACGATATTGATTTTCAGGGGAAGGGGTCTGTTGCGGAGGGGAGGTCGGCTACATCTTCGCGATGGCCTTGTCCAGCGAGGAGACGATGTGAACGTCGTCACCCTTGGGTTCGCCGGTGAAGGACTTGCGGATCTTCTCCAGATCGGCCTTGGTGGCGCCGTTCTCGACGAGCGAATCGATGGCGCCGTTGCGGCCCAGCCAGTTCACGTTGGTGTCCTTGATCAGCTCGGTCAGCACGGCGTTGAGCTCGGCCTGCTTGAACCAGGGAGCCTTCTTCTGCCACTCGGGGAACTTGTCCTTGTTCTTGCTGCGGAACATGCCCGGGATGGTCCAGTACGGGTTGTCCTTGGTGCGGGGCTTCTTCTTCAGGATCTTGAGGGTCAGTTTGTAGGCCTTCTCGGAGGCGTTTTCGTGGAACGGATAGGACCACCACATGTAAACGAGGCCCTTCGTGCAGGCGCTGCGGATCTTCTCGTTGGCGTCGGCGGTGAACTTCGTGAAGGAGGGCATGAACTTTTCGTCGCCGAGGTGACCGGCGTATTCGCAGGCGGCAGCGCGCACGTCCTCGTCGGCATCCTTCTCCATCAGTTCGATGAGCTTCTCGGGTCCGCCCTTCATTTCGCGGTTCCAGGTGGAGCTGAGGGCGTAGACGGCGGTGCGGCGCACGACCGGGGCCTCGTGGTTGGCAGCCCACAGCAGCATCTCGGCCACCTTGGGGTTCTTCGCGCCGTCGTTGGACACGGTGCGGATGAGCGCGCGGAGCACGGAGGGGTGCTTCTCATTCTTGGCGGCCTCGACGATCATGTCCTGGCTGGAACCCTTGGTGCCGAGGAACGAGCTCATCAGGCCGGCAGCCTTGATGCGGACGGCCGGGGAGGCGTGGCCCAGGAGTTCCTTGCCCAGGGCATCTCCGCCACCGGTGAGGTCGGCGATCTTGCGGCCGCCGGACATCGCCTCACGAAGCGCCTTCACGGCCGGGCACTCGTAGTCGATCTCGTCGTTCTTGATCTCGCAGGAGGCGTGGTCGAGCAGCAGCTTCTTGTACTCCTCGGCGGTCAGTTCCTTGTTCGGATCGGTCAGGTTCTTGGCGTCCTTGACCTTGTCATCGACCTTGTCGGCGACCTTCATGGCGGCATCGTCAACGGCCATGGCAGGATCCATCGCTCCCATGTCGCCGTCCATGCCGGCGGCCATCTCGGCGGGCTTGGTCTCATCCTTCTTTCCATCCTTCTTGCCGCAGGCCAGCGGAAGGAGGAACACCATCATGATAAACAACGGAATTATTCGGGTCTTGATTTCATACATGGTTAATATCCTTTCGAGTGGTAGAACCGAAAATCGAGATCGGAAATATACAGATCCGGGACAGAAAGTCAAGACTCACGCAAGGCTCCACTAAATGTCTATAAACAAAATACAGATTCAGGCACCCCGTCTGGTCCGTCCAGGTGAAAGCATTTGACTTCGCGGGTTTCTTGAGGCCTTTTTGGGCCGACCGCAGGGAGTCCTTATATGCGCCATTCTACATCGTTCATATTAATTTGCATTATCACGACCATCGGATGCGATGATCCCTCAGGAAAGATCACCGATCCGGACCCGATTTGCGGCAACGGAGTGGTCGAGGTCGGAGAGCTCTGCGACGGCGACTGCCCCATCGGATGTGACGACCTTGATCCCTGCACCGTCGACGTATTGTCAGGCACTCCGGAGACCTGCGATGCCGTGTGCAGCCACACCGAAAAGACCACCGATGACTGCACCAGCCTCGACGGATGCTGCCCCGCTGGCTGCGAGGCCGCCGGAGATCTTGATTGTCCGGGCCTGCGTCCGGCCGTGGCGCTGGTGATCGCGAAGGAATACAGCGAAGACACGGAGATCCGGTCACGCATCGAGCGGTACCAGGCGGATCACCCGAGCCATGAATTCCACGAAATCCTGTACGACAAGAGCACCGAGCCGATCTCCTCCATGGAAGACCGCGGCGGCGAGATCAAGCGCAACTGGGTCGAGGTGCGCAACACCGTCAGGGATCTGGCGGCCCGGTTTCCACTGTTGGCCGGGGTGTGGGTGATCGCCGACTCCCTGCCGCTGATCTGGCGCGAGGAGAGCCTTTTCGCGATCTCTCCGTCGCAGTACAAGGCCAGCATCTACCCGCTGGTGGCCACCGCAGGCGACTATTACACATCCTTCGACGCTGACTTCGGGGGTTTCACAGAGGCCGAGGGTGCCACCATCGGACGTTCCCGCGGAGACGGATATCCGGCCGACCTCTGGGGCGCCGCGCTGGTTCCGGTGGCCGGCTGGGGCTACGAGAAAGACCAGCTCGCCGGCTTCTTCGACCGCAACCACGAACTGGTGACGACGCCCCCTGTTGCCCGATCGCTCCTCTACGCGGACACGTTCGGCTTCACCTCGCAGCTGGCCCCGCGCATCGACGACACCGGCGTCTTCTCCTCCCAGGACACGATCTTCCTTGGACCCAACAGCTCGGAGGCGCTCGACGGCTTCAGCAGCTATTACAACGTGATGGTGCACAAACTGGGCGAGGACTTCGTGCCCGCAGGCTCCGGCGGCTGCCTGATGGCCCAGGGGCAGGACCAGATCGATGAGCTCAACGAGTGGTCCACGACGATCTGGTTCCCCGACCAGGTGGAGTTCCGCAGGATCGGAGACGACCGCTGCTACTACTTCAGCCTGCTGATCCGCGATCGCAGCCTCCCGCCGCAGGCCATCCGTGACACGCTGGCCGCGGCGCTGCCTCCGCTGGCCTGTGACGACGGAGCCTGCACGGTCCACGTCGCGGACACCTACTTCGCGGACTCGGCGGGCGTCATCGTCGACGGAAACTGGAACGCGAGGTCCTGTACAGTTACATCAGCACGCACGGCGCACCGGAGATGCACCACTACGGCATCACCTCGCAGTTCGTGCACGACAGCCTGTTCTCTGCGCTGGTCTATGAACTGCAGGCATGCTCCACCGCCGATCTGGCATCCTCGCCCTTCAACCTCGCCGGCACGTACCTGTTCTACGGTGAGGCGCAGGCCGTCACCGGCTACACCCAGCCCTCGGTCATCAACTGCAGCGAAGGCGAGTGCTTCGACTACATGCACTTCCTGGATCTGACCCCCGGCGGCTATGTCATCGAGGCCCTGTTCGACCGTGACTACAGCATGCACCTCTATCTCGGCGACCCCCTGCTGATCCTGCCATAGATGTGGTTCATTTCTGCAACTCGAAAAAGGATCCGCCGCACTTCGGACAGCGGGACTTGACCTTCGTCCACAGGTCGAACTCTCCCTCGATCTGCGCGAGGAGCTCCGGCTCGACGGGCAGCGGCGTGGAACAGTTCCGGCAGACGACGGCCTTGCCGGCGGGCTGGAGCGAGGAAGACGGTGGCGAAGGGAAAGACACCTCGGGCATGGGGACGGGTGCAGGGGGCGCCGTCGGAATGGTCCCTGATGCCGGCACATGCCTGCGCGAGAACACGAGGGCCTTCCTCCGGTCGACGACCATCTGCAGGTGCAACGGACCGCGCTCGTCCGCGGTGAGAAACGGCAGGCTGACCTCGGTTTCCGGCTGGCCTGCCAGCTCGACGAAGACCTTCTGCGCGGCATCGCGGAGGCGCTTCATGGCGTTTTCGTCCCGCTTCAGGTCCAGACCGTGCTCCTTCTTGAACGCGGCCAGCAACAGGGCCTCGATCCCTCCTGCGTGAATCTCCCCATGGGACGACTCCACGTCCTCGTAGGCCTCCCGGATCTCCAGGTAGCCCTCCCCCCGGCTCTCTTCCCCTTCCACCCCGGCGTCCACGCCCGGGTCCTCCTCGTCGGGCCTGGCGAGGAGCGCCATGAGCCGTTCGACAGCCTTTTGAAGCCCGTTCTCCAGGTTGTTCGCCCTCGAGGTGGCCGATCCGAACATCATGAAGAACCCCAGGGTGATGATCCAGAACCCTGCGAATAAATGGACGAAGGGTCCGAACAAATGCAACAGGAGTCCGACCACCGCCACGAAGAACGAGATGGTCTTGAGACCCCGGAACGGGCTCATGCTGGCCCGCACGCTGCCACCCCGGAGCGCCTCGTGGAAGGTGTCGATCACCTCCGTCTCGTTCAGATCCTGGCCGGCCATGTGCACCTTGAGAACAGCGCGGGTGCCCTTGCTGAGCGGTTCTTCGGGAATGGCGTTGCACAATTTGATCGCACGTTCGAGGTTGTTCGCCTTCACCAGTTTCTCGATCTGACTCATGAAGGCTTCGGTGTTGGACATCCGGAACTGCATCCACAGCCATCGCGGAAACACCAGCGCACAGGCCGTGATCATGCAAAGAGAAGGTATGTCCTGCAAGAAATGGGCGTTTTCCATATTCACCTCTCACCAAACAAAACACCCCGGAGGGTCTCCTGTCAAGATGCTCGCCCGGCTCCGGAACGGCGACCGCGTCCTTTTTATCTTGCATATATTGAGAATATGTTCATTATCCTGCAACAGGAGGCGATCATGCCCAGACCCCCCGTGTGTCGTCACGTGCTCCAGGCCGATTTCATCGTCCGCTTTTCCCCCGAACCGGGGACCCAGGCCGATCCGGTGCTGCTGACGCTCGACGAACTCGAGGCCATCCGGCTCGCCGATGTGCTTGGCTATTACCAGGACCGGGCGGCCGAGCAGATGCAGGTGTCGCGCGCCACGTTCTCGCGGATCGTGGAGCGTGCCCGCCGCAAGGTTGGTGAGGCGCTGCTGCAGAAGCGCACCCTGCTGGTGATCGACTCCGCGCCCGTCACAACCTACGAAAAAACCTGCGCCTGCGGCTGTCGACGCCGTCGGCACATGGCCCGCGCGGGCGACATGGTCTGCCCGTTACACCCTGAGAAAAAGGAGAATGAATCATGATCATCTGCATCCCTGTGATCGAAGACCTCGGCCTCGACAGTCCCGTCTCCGCACACTTCGGCTCGGCCCCGGCGTTCATGCTGGCCGACACCAAGACGCGGACGGCCTCCCTGGTGACCAACAAGAACGCCCATCACGTGCACGGCATGTGCCAGCCCCTGGCAGCACTGGACGGCCTGCAGTTCGAGGCGGTCGTCGTGGGCGGCATCGGCGCCGGCGCGCTGGGCAAACTGCAGGCCGCCGGTGTCAAGGTGTACCGCACCACGGGCGGTACCGTCTCGGACGTCATCGAGGCCGTCGAGTCAGGCATCATGCAGGTGATGAGCCTGCAGGGCGCCTGCGGCGGTCACCACGGCTGCTCCCACTGAAACTTTCCCAGACGGAAAACCTGGATTGCCGCCCACCCCGGGAAATGGTATGTTGCGACTCCTCATGTTTTTCCGGGCATCAGAAGCCCAAAGGAGTCTTTCATGCAAAAATATATGATCGCCGCCGGTATCTTTGCCCTGGCCGGAGTCCTGTTCCTTGCCGCCACCTTCACGACGGGATGGATCACGAATTCGGGAAAACGCGGCTCCATCAACGTTGGATTTCTCTCCGTGAAAGCCTGTTACAAGGACAAATGCGAGTCCGGCAAGATCCAGAAAAAAGAGGTCAAGACCGCCGGCATGGCCCTGACGACCACCGGCTGCCTGGCCGCCTTCGCCTCCTGTCTGGCCGGCCTGGTCATCTTCCTGAACAGGAACCGCCTGAAGGGAAACGGCGCGATCCTGGGCACCAAGATCGCCTCCGCGATCATCAGCGTGCTGTTCGTGCTGGGCGCCGTGGGGCTGTACTTCGTCTACATGGAGGCGATGGGCAGGGGCTCCCGCAAGCCGGATCTCTCCTTTGGATATTCTTTTTATATGGCTGTATTCGCCACGATCCTGGTCTACCTGGCCACGTTCCTGCCGCTGGCCGAGGAGCAGCTCAGCACCCCGGCGACGGCCCAGCTTCCCCCGTCGGCGCCCCCGGCCGAGTAGTTTCCAGCCCTTCGGGCACCGGTTCAAGCCCCCTCTCCCGGGCAAGATCCCTCGCAAACCGCGCCGCCCGCTCCGTTTCCAGAAACAGTTCGGGCTTTTTTCGGTTGGCTTTCATCAGCCGCTGCATGAAGGCGAACGAGACCGGGTCCAGATCATACTGGCGCTTGAGGTTCTCCAGGAGGAGGATCCACAGGCGGGCGGTCATGTCCGCGTCGGCCAGCGCCCGGTGAAAGGTTCCCTCATTGGGAATGCAGCAGTGCTGGACGAGCGTGCCGAGGCGGTGATTGTGCGCATCGGTGATCACCCGGCGGGCACACTCCATGGTGCAGGCCCGTGGAGGGTCGTGCCATCGGCGGATGCGCCGCAGTTCGGCCTCCAGGAACAGTTCGTCAAAGCGAATGTTATGGGCCACTACCGGACTGTCCCCGAGGTAGTCGGAGAACCGGGCCATGACCTCCCCGCAGGGGGGCGCCCCGGAGAGCATCGCGTTGGTGATGCCCGTGAGCCCGGTGATGAACGACGACACAGGCATGCCCGGGTTCATCAATTCCGCAAAGTGATCGGTGATGCGACCGCCGATGATGCGCACGGCCCCTATCTCGATGGCGCGGTCCCCGCGCGCCGGGGACAGCCCGGTGGTCTCGAAATCGAGCACCACCACGTCGTGGGCTGGGAGCAATTCGGTATCGGGATTCGGGCTCAAGGGAACATCCTGGCCGGTTCGCGGCGCCAATTCCATACCACGACCAGCCCCCGGACGTCTACCGCACATTGAACCGCACGGATTTTCCGGGTACACTACCGGCATGTGGACCCAACTGATCTTCGCCGTCTCCCTGTTTGTTTCCACCAACCCGTCCCCAAAGGAAGTTCAGGTCCAGGCCTTCAAGCAAGCCTGCGTCAAGGATCCCACGGCCGCCTGGATGCTCGCCACCGCGGGGGAGGACATCTCCGGCTGCCTGGCCCGCGTGCCCGCCAAACTGAAGTTCTTCACAAAGGTGATCGAGGCCGAGCAATTGCGCAGGGACGGAAAGCTCGCCGAGGCCGCCGCCCTGCTGTCGAAGTCCTTCTCCGCCAAAGACGCAGCGCCGGTGCGGCGGTTGATCCTCGCCGAAATCCTGTTGTTCCTGGGCAAGGTCGACGAGGCCATGGGGCATGTGGATCGCATCGTCGATGACTACGGGCGCGATTTCATAGGAAAGACCGACTGGGAACTGTGGGCGGCGGGATCGGCGGCCGTGCTCAAGAAGGACTGGGAGACGGCCGAGGACGCGTTCGGAAAGCTCGACGAGGGACATCCGGCCTTCGTGCCGGGCCAGCTCGCAGGGGGTGAATACGACCGTGTCCGCGAGTACTACACACGTTCGTTGCGACGGCTCCAGCGCGCCGTGGCCGCCGCTTCCTGGCATTCTCCGACGCTGGTGGCCGCAGCCCGGGCCCTGTTCGAGAATCCGTACGCGGAGACCTCCGGAGACGCGGTGGTCTACGCCCAGAATGCGATCGCTGCGGACAGCCACGCCATCGCCGCCTGGCAGCTGCTGGCCAAGGTCGCGATCTATGATCTGAAGTACGACGAGGCCATCCTGTACCTGGACAAGAGCGACACCATCTTCAAGGATCATCCCCTGACCCTGGCCTATCGCGCCTCGATCGCCCTGCTGCATGGCCGCGACGCCGTGTTCGCCGAGATCCTCGCCCGTGTCGTGAAGAACCACCCGCGGAACCTGGAGTTCTACATGGAGACGGGGCGCATCCTGAACCGTCACCACCGTTATCCGCTGGCCGTGGACCTGTTCCAGAAGGGCCTCAAGCTCGAGCCTGACAACGCCGCGCTTTCGGCCTGGCTGGGCATGTCGCTTCTGCGCGTGGGCAACGAGGGCGACGGCGTGTACCACCTTCGCCGCGCCGCGCAGGCTGACTCCGAGCACGTGATGGCCAACAACGTCACGTATCTGTACACCAACCTCGTGTTCCCGAACTATGTCAGCGTCCGCAAGGGCCCGTTCCTGTACCGGGCTCCCAAGGACGAGTGGCCGGTCCTCTCGGTGCTCGTGCCCCCCGTGATGGAGGCCGCCTACGAGCGTTACCGGAAGGCCTACGGCTACACGCCGCCCGAGCCGATCCATGTAGAATTGTATAAAAACCCCGCCGACTTCACGACGCTGATCGCCGGTCAGCCGGTGGACACGGGCATCCTCGGCGTCTGCTTCGGCCGGGTGATCGTGGCCCTTTCACCCTCGGCCTCCCGGGCCAACTGGGCCATGGTGCTTTCCCACGAGCTGGCTCACACGTTCCATGTCGAGCAGACGCAGGGCCGCGTCCCGCGCTGGTTCACCGAAGGTCTGGCCGAGCTGGAGACGGCACGCCACAACTACGTCTGGAAACGAGAGATGAGCCGCGACCTGTACATGGCGCTCTCCGAACGTTCCCTGCGCGGGATTGCCACCCTCAACGAGGCCTTTTCCCACGCCAAGAACGAACTGGAGATGGTCACCGCGTACATCCATGCGACCTGGGTCGTACGCTTCATCTACCTGAACCACGGCTGGTCCGGCATCCGGAAGATGCTCGAACTGTACACCAGGGAACTGCCGACGCCCGAGGTGATCGCCCAGGTCACAGGCTTCCCGGCAGCGGAGTTCGACCGGAGGTTCTTCGCGTACCTATCGGCCATGTTCGCCCGGTTCAAGCCCCAGTTCCACCCGTCGTCGATCAAGTTCGCCGACCGGGAACAACTTACGCGGGACCTGGCAGGCGGCACCGCCGACGCCTTCGGCCGCATGGCCCTGTCGCACCTTCTGGCCGGGGAGAAGGACGACTTCAAGCTGGTCATGGACAAGGCGCGAAGGCTCGACGCGAAGAACCGCTGGGTGATGTTCTCCGAAGCGCTCTATGCGCAGTCCGAGCGCAACACCCCGCGCGCGCTGGAGCTTCTCGAGGAGCTGGTGCGCGCCGGAAACGACGGCTTCGAGATCCGCCAGTATCTGGCGTTCCTCTACCAGCTGCTCAACCGGCGGGACGACGAGATCCGCACGCTGGAGAAGGCCGCCGCATTCGACCCCGAGAACATCCAGGTGAGGATGCGCCTGGCCCTCCACTACAAGGACACGTCGCAGGAGGCCGGCTTCATCCGGATGCTGCGTGAGGTCGCACGCCGCAACGAGGGCGACTCGGGCGTGGTGCGCAAGCTCGTGGAGCTGGGGGCCAAGAACCGTGACAACCGGCTGGCGGCCGAGTTCGGCCTCCAGTTGCTGGACATCTCCCCCTTCCGGCAGGGCGAAGGTCCCCTTCAGGCGGCCACTGCCCTCTTCGCGCTCGGACGCCCGGCCGACGCGCTGCCGCTTCTGCGGGTGCACCGCCTGGAGAACCCCGAGGACCGCCTGGGCCGCGTCCGCATGATGCTCGCCCGCGCGCTGGTCGCCGCCGGCCGCAGATCCGAGGCCAGACCGATTCTCGGCCAGCTCGTGTCGCTGTTCCCGGGCATGACCGAGGCCCGCGAGCTGCTGCAGAAGATCAAATGAGCCCTCCTTCGACAACAATATTTTCTCCAGGGCATCCTTGACTTGACTTGTCCTCTCCGGGTTTGTACCAATGGGGACGTCGTCTGAATCCTTGATTCTACGCAGCCAGGAGATGAGGTTCCTCATGGATTGGAGACTGGTCATTTTTCAGGTAGCAGGAGGTCTCGGACTCTTTCTCATGGGCATGAAGATCATGAGCGAGAGCATGCAGAAGGCCGCCGGCGATCGCCTCAGGAAGATCCTGAAGATCCTGACGATCAACCGCTTCGTCGGGGTCTTCGTCGGCTTTGTCATCACCGCGATCATCCAGTCAAGCAGCGCCACGTCCGTGATGACCATCGGCTTCGTCAACGCCACGCTGATGACCGTCGCACAGGCCATCAGCGTCGAACTCGGGGCCGCGGTGGGCACGACCGTCACAGGCTGGATCGTGACCCTGGACATCGCAGCCTACTCCATGCCCATCATCGCCATGGGCGTGATGATCACCTTCTTTTCGAAGAACAGGAGCTGGCAGTACGCCGGTGAGGTCCTCTTCGGTTTCGGGATCCTGTTCCTCGGCATGGAGGCCATGAAGCATGGCTTCGCCCCGCTGAAAACGCAGGAGGCCTTCCTGGACCTCTTCCGCTCCATCGACGGACACACCTTCGCCTCGGTCCTGCTCGGCGTGCTCGTGGGCACGTTCACCACCGGTGTCGTGCAGTCCAGCAGCGCCGTCGTTGGCATCGTCATCGCGCTGGCCTCCCAGGGGCTGATCAACTTCGAGGGTGCGCTGGCCATCGTCATGGGCTCCAACATCGGCACGACCGTCACCGGTCTGATCGCCTGCATCGGCAGTTCAACCAACGCCAAGCGCGCGGCGTTGGCACAGACCATCTTCAAGACCGTCGGCGTGGTCCTGATGCTCGTCGTCTTCTATCCGTTTGCACATCTCGTCGATATGGTGACCCCCTCCAGCCCGGTGGACAACCTGACGGTCCACATCGCCATGGGACACACGATCTTCAATGTGATCAACCTGATCGTCTTCCTGCCGCTGATCTCGACGCTGGTGAAGACGGTGACCCTGGTCTTCCCGGAACGGTCCACGGATGAGGAATCCCTGCCGGAGCACTTCATCAACATCGATTACAACATGATCCACACTCCCTCCATGGCCATCCTGGAGTCCCAGAAGGAGCTGGCGGTCATGAGCGATGTCGTCGCCAAGAACCTGGAACTCCTGAGCCGGGCTCCGAAGAGCACGGCCGCGGAGATTCAGCAGCTCTGCGACCTGGTCATCAAGAACGAAGACCGCATCGACAAATACCAGTACTACATCACGCAGTTCCTTCTGGCGGTCTCCTCTCACTCCCTGACGCTGAAGGACGCCTCCACCGTCGGCAACTACATCGGCCTGGCCCACAACCTGGAGAAGGTCGGCGACTTTTCCGAGAGGATCACCCAGAGCTTCGACAAATTGTCCAGAAAGCATCTGGGGTTCAGTGCGCAGGCCCTGGAAAATTTGCAGATCATCCTCGACGAAAACATCGCCTATTTCCACGAATCGATGAACCAGTACAAGGGGGACCTGATGAACCCCGCCTACACCGAGAAGGCTTTGTCCAGAAGCATCCGCCTGAAGAAGATGATCAAGGACGCCAAGAGCGACCACTTCGACCGGCTGCGGGAGAAGGCCTGCGAGATGCCGGTGGCGATCTACTACATCGACATCCTGAACAACCTTGACTCGATGGTATCGGAGAACTTCAACATCGCCGAGATCGTGTCCGGCAAGAAATACTGATCAGGGGGATTCCCGGCGCGGTCCGTCTTCGGAAAACTTCACGCACACGGCGTTGCGGGCGAGATCCAGCGCCATCGCGCGCAGATCCATGCCTGCCTCGGCATGCTCCACCTCTTCCATGTGGGCATGGGTCTCCGGATGATCCGGCGCGAACAGCGTGCAGGAATCGGCGCAGGGTATGATGGAGGTCTCATAGGTTCCGATCTGCTGAGCCAGTTCGACGGTCTGGTACTTGTCGAAGCCCAGGAGGGGGCGGAGCACAGGGAGCGGGCTCGCCTGCTCGATGGCGATCAGGTTGTGCATCGTCTGGCTGGCCACCTGGCCGAGGCTCTCTCCGGTCACCAGGGCAAGCGCCCGGTTGTCCTGTGCGATCAGGCCCGCGGTGCGCATCATCATGCGCCGGTACAGAACGGTGGCGAGCTTGTGCGGGCGGCACTCCCGCAGTATTTTCTGCACTTCGCCATATGCCACCATATGGAGCTTGTTCGGACCACCCCAGGGTCGCAGGACACGGCAGAGCGCCTCGACCTTCTGCTTGGCCTCATCGCCGACCCACGGCGGGGAATAGAACGAGGTCGCGTTCACCGTCGCCCCGCGCTTGAGCATCATCCACAGCGCCACCGGCGAGTCGATGCCCCCCGAAAGCAGCACCTCCAGGCGACCCGAGATGCCCACCGGCAGGCCGCCGGGTGCAGCATGACGGTTCACACAGACGAACGACAGATCCTGACCGGCGTGGATCTCCACCAGCAGATCAGGACGGGTCAGGTTCACCGGAATGTGGCAGGTTTCATGGATCACGCCGCCGACGTCGCGCTCGAGATCGATGGAGGTGTACGGCAGCCGCTTGTCGGTACGCCGGGCCTTCACGCAGAACGAGGCCGGTTTCTGCGGCAGCGCCTGCACCAGCGCCAGCGCCGTGTCCGAGAGGGTCTGGAACTGCGGCTCCACGACCACCGCAGGAGAGATGCTCGTGAGACCGAAGATGCGGGAGAGCACTCCGATCACCGCTTCCTGCTGCCCGGGCTCGCAGGTCACCGTGTAGCGACCGTGAAACCGGTGTAGCCGCACGTCCGCATGCCTGTGCAGGGCCCTGCGGATGTTCTTCTCCAGCTGGTTCATGAACATGTGGCGATTGCTGCCCTTGAGGAAGATCTCTCCGATGCGCAGGACGAGGTGGGTTTTCATTTGGCCGCTTTCGAGAGGTGGATTAGATGTGGCCGACGAAGTGGGTGCCGGAGGCGCCGCGCAGGGCATCCTCGAGATGGTCAGGAGACGTGATCAGGGCGCGCTTGCCCCCGTCCTTGAGGAAGTTGAGCACGGCCTGGATCTTCGGACCCATGGAGCCCTCACCGAACTGGCCCTGCTTGTGGAACTCCTCGATCATGTCCATCGTGCAGGCGCCCAGCCCCATCTGGTTTTCCTTGCGGAAGTTGATGTAGACCTTTTCGACGTCGGTCAGGATGATCAGCAGCTCCGCGCCGATCTGGCGGGCCAGCAGCGCCGAGGACAGATCCTTGTCGATGACGGCCTCCACACCCTCGTACCGGGCGTGACCGTTCTCGTCGACCTTACGGATCACCGGGATTCCACCACCGCCGACGGCCACGACGATATGCCCCTCGCGGGCGGCGTCACGGATCGTATGGCGCTGGATGACCTTCAGGGGAATCGGGGAGGCCACGCGACGACGCCATCCACGTCCTGAGTCCTCGAACACATTCCAGCCCAGCTCCTTCTCGCGTCGTTTGGCCTCCTCCTCGGACAGGAAAGGCCCGATGGGCTTGGTGGGACGGGAAAAGGCGGGATCATTCTCGTCGACGACCACCTGCGTGATCTTGGTGACCACGTAGCGCTGCACGTTGCGGCGCCGCAGCTCGTTGAGCAGCGACTGCTGCAGGATGTACCCGAGGCTTCCTTCGGTCATGGCTACGAGCACGTCCAGCGGCTGCGGGGGGATCTCCTTGGCTGCCAGTTCGTTCTGGATCAGCAGCGCACCCACCTGAGGGCCGTTGCCGTGCGTGACGATGACGTTGTAATCACGCTCGATCAGCGTCATGAGCACGTTGGAGATGTTGCGGGCGCACAACTCGTGCTCCTCGATCGTGGCGGGCTTTCCGTGACGCATGAAGGCATGACCGCCCAGGGCGATGACGACAATGGGTTTTTCCTTGGACATGGGTACCTCACAGGGATAGGGGGATACGGTGCCGGTCCGGAAGGACCGGATGATTTATTCCTCGGGGGACTCTTCGTTCTCGGTGGAATCCACTGCAGTCTTGGGCTCGGGCTCGGGGGTGGCCGGAACCCGTACCTTCACGACGGGAGGCAGCTGGCTCGGAAACCACTGCACAAGCGGCATGGCGATGGTCTTTCCGGCACGCAGCAGGCTCTCCACCTGCCGGTACAGGTTGTCGCTGGTTTCCAACTCAATCCGGATCCCGAAGGCCAGGGTATGGTTCTCGCGATCGACCACGAAAGCGAACACGCGGAAGTGACGGCTGGACAGGAAATCAGGGGCGAAGCGCTCCACACCGGTCACCAAAAGGTGCGTGGGCGTCCAAACGGGGAGATGCAGCGCCTTGAAGGCCACTGCCAGCCGGCCGCCGATGGCATCAAGTTCCCGAAAGAGGGTGGTGTCCCGCTCGGGAATCTCGACGTCCTTGAGTTTGCGCGTCTTCGCGGAATACGCATCGAAGGCGGCCTGGAAGAGCCTGTCGGAAAAGTCCCCGAAGTCGGATTCCAGGTTTCTCCAGCCGACCCGGTGGGACTGGCCGGAGGGACCCAGGTGCGTCAGGATCGAACCCGTCAGCGCGCCCGAGACCGTAGACTGGTCGCGCTCGGGAAAGCCGCGCACGACCGGGGCGAACACGATCAATTTCTGCCCGCGCGCGGGCGCCTTTTCCATGGGGGTGATCGCAGGCCGGCCACATGCGGCGACCAACAGCATCAGGGGGAGGAGGATCCGGATTCCCGTGCGCATGGCGACCGACTAGTGTCTCTCGATGATGCGGTGGCTGACGGTCCAGTCACGCAGATACCGGTTCAGGATCTTGACCATGCGGGTGATCGTCATCGAACCATAGATGTCGTTGGAGCCGGCATATTTGGGATCGCCGGACTTCAGGCGGATCTCCATGATATCCTTGAACGAGGTGTTCTCGGCCTCCTGCGTGCGACGGTCGGTGATGACGATGGAGTCCTTCAGGTAACCGGCCGGCCCCTGCACGACGGTCATCTGGAAATCCAGGGGCACGGGCTCGCGGAAGTAGTAGCCGCGGATGACCAGGGTCACCTTCTGGACGGCCAGATGCAGCTCCAGCGCAATGTGGTCCCAGCCTTCGGCCAGGAGCTCCTCGGAATCCATGGCCGGGAACAGGGGACGAATTTCGCCGGTGGGATGTCCGGTGTCGAATTCGAAAAAGAACTGGAAGTTGTTTTTTTGATAGAAACCAATCTGATGGATGCTCTCCAGGCCGGAAGCCTTCACGATGTCGGAGGCGGGCTGGAGCAGTGCCGAGAGCGGCAGATCCTGAATCGGGTTGCCATCCAGTTGGGTCGGGTGAATTGTTGACATGGATTCATTCTCCTTCGAAGGGAGGGGACTACGCCGAGCGCAGTTCTTTCACGTAACGGGTGACCATGGCGGCCACGCCTTCTACATCCAGCAGCGGATACTGATCGGAGAACCGCGCATAACGGGGATCGCCGCTCTTGGACCTGACCTGCATGAGGTCAAAAATGGAGGTCGGCGGCATCTCGCCGTCGGCCTTTTCGATGGTGAGCAGGTCCTGCTTGGTCTCATTCACCGCATTCCGGACCAGCGACGCGTGCACGATCAGCGCGTTGTCGTCGCGACCGAACCGTCCCTGCAGATCGAGGGAGGCCAGGTCCTTCTCCATGTTGAGCGTGATGGCGAGATGATCCCATCCATCCATGTTATAGCGCTCGGAATCGAGTTCTGGCACGGGAAATTCGACCGGAATGGTCGGAATCTTGGCAAAGCGGAAGAAGGTGCGGGACTTGTCGCCGATCGAACAGCGCACCTGGAAGGCGCGGGATGTATTGACCACCAGGGCGTTGCCCCAGTTGGGAAGTTCGTGCAGGGGAACCTTCGCTTCACGATCGGTATAGCTGCCTTCACCAGGACTGCGGAGAATCGTCATATTCGCCTCCTTTAAGACGCAGAAAAACGTAATACGCCCCCGGCCGGACACCACGCTGCGGCATGGTCCGGATCGGGAGAACCATGCATACCAAAGATCGTCCCCCGGCACAAGGATGGTTTTGGTGATTCACATGACCGGTCGAGTAAAAAAACTGTCATTCCCTCCCGTTCGGGGGTTTGCATTTTCCGAACAGTTGGGTATACCACTTCAGACAAGTGATCCCGGGCCAGGACGTCCCGAGACTGGAAACCGTATCCATAAAGAGGTGTATTTCATGAAACGCACGATGATGATCCTGATCGCCCTCACCCTGCCCGCTGCCGCCGTCTCATGCCGGAACCAGGGTGCCACCGCACCGAGCTACACTCCGGTGCTCTCCCCTGCGGCCTCCTCGGTCGTCGTCCTCGAGCGGATGACCCCCGGCTGCACACCCCAGGGACAGATCATCGGCCGGGCCGCCGCCGCCGAATCCGGTGAAGTGGTCTGGCGTTACGCACTCAATGATCTTCGAAATCAGGCCCTGGCCCGCCGTGTCACCACGGTTTTCATGGAGAAGTACGACCACAACACCGAGAAGGGCCTGCTGCACATCCGCATCACCGGAACATTGCTGCAGTGCGGCACGGCCGGCACCGCAGATGCCGACCCGGTGAAAACGCCGGGTGAGGATCTGCAACCGACCCCGCCCCCGCCCGGAACGGATGAAATTGAGCCCCCGCCCGCCGGAGATGATCCGGAAGCGGTCACTCCGCCTCCCGTGCAGTAAGGTCATTTGCCCACCAAACCCATTGATATTCTTGCCTATTTTTCCCTGAAAAAAAATCTTACATCTTTCTTGACAGAACTCGAAATATCGGTAAAGTGCGTTCTCGTGATGATGAAGATAACCTAAAAACCATTGTGGTTTTTTAGTGTAACTTCAAAATTTACCAGGTTTTGTATTGAAAGGAGCTCTAACACAATGAAAAAGATGATCGTTCTCGTATCCATGATGGTGGTTTCCCTGTCCTTCTTCGCCGGTTGCGATTCCAAAGGTAAGAAATGCGGCAAACTGTATGACAAGTTTGTGACCTGCACCAAGGAACTCGGCGACGACGACAAAATGATGAAGGACCTTCTGGGCGAAGGCAAAGACAAGTTCGTTTCCGAATGCAAAAAGGAATTCGACAAGGCCAAGAAAATGGTTGAATGCGCTGACAAGGCCACCTGCGGTGAGTTCTTCAAGTGCGCCCTGGGCATCGACCCCATCGAAATGAAGAAGCAGGCCGACGAAGCGAAGAAAGCCCTCGAGATGGGCGCTGACATGCCTGCCGATATGCCCGCCGAGCCCGCCGCCGACATGCCGGCCGAGCCCGCTGCTGACATGCCCGCCGAGCCCGCCGCCGACATGCCGGCCGCGCCGAAGAGATGAAATAATTTCATACCCTTCGTCCCTCCCCGATTCTTCTGATTTTCCTTTTCTCCAAAATAAAAAATAAAATAGCCTGCCAAAGGATGACTGTTCCGTCTGTTTTCGGCGGCAAACTCCCAGATTTCCGGTGGACCACCTGCCTTTCTGTGGTACGCTCGAACGGCTTTCCGGAGATTGTCTATGCCTGTCTGCCATCATCCCAACGAAACCGCCTTTGATGCCACCCTGGCCGCCCAGTTGCCGGCTTCCATGCAGAACACGCTTGACGTCGAGCCCGTCTCCACACAGAAGACCCTGCCCCTCTCGGAGACCCTGGGCACGACCGTGGCTGCCACCAACCCCTCCGAGACGAAGACCCGGGATGCAGCCCGCATGACGATCCTCCCGGAAGTCTCCGCCGATGATGGTGAATTCCGGTGGGTGACCACTTCCCGTACCCGCTTCCAGGTGAACCGTCAACTCGGCGAAGGCGGCGCCGGCGAGGTGCTGCTCGCCATGGACCACGACATCGGTCGGCAGGTGGCCCTGAAGAAGATCCGCACCGAGATGCAGTCTCCTGAGGCGCTGGTCCGTTTTATCCAGGAGATCCGCACTGTGGGCCGGCTCGAGCATCCGAACATCGTGCCGATCCATGACGTCGGCCGTGACGAGCAGGGTCAATACTATTTCGTCATGAAGTACGTTCGTGGTGAGACCCTCGAAGACATCATCGCCCGTCTCCGCGACGGTGACACGGCAACCCACGGTCTTTGGCCCTTCGAGCGTCGCGTCCAGGTTTTCCGCGGACTGTGCGAAGCCGTGGCCTTCGCGCACGAATGCGGAATCGTCCATCGCGACATCAAGCCAGCCAACGTCATGGTGGGACCGCACGGAGAGGTGCTGCTGATGGACTGGGGCATCGCTCGCCAGACCCGGCCCGACCTGACCTGCCCAGACGAGCGAATCGTCGGCGAAGACCGGGACGAGATCGCCGGGGACGCGCGGGCCTCCTGGTTCCGCACGCGCATCGGTGCCCTGATCGGCACGCCTGCGTACATGGCGCCCGAGCAGGCACAAGGCAAGCCTGCCGAGTTCCGCTCGGACGTCTATTCCCTGAGTGTGCTGTTCTACGAATGGCTTGTGCTGAAGCATTACCTCGAGGACAAATCCACCCTCTCCGAGGTCCTCGAGGGTGTGATCCGCGACGACGCGCCCCTGGCCTCCTTTGTCGCCCAGAAGCACCAGTCGCCCGTGCCTCCCGAGCTGGGATGGTTCCTGAAAAAGGGCATGCAGAAGGATCCCGGGGACCGATACCAGTCCGTGCAGCAGATGCTGGACCGCCTTGAACTGCGATCCCAGGGAATCTTTCCGATCCAGTGTCACCTGACCTTCGTCAAGCGCCTGAACATGGCCTTCTCCCGCTTCTCCGATCGCCACCCGATGATCGTCACCGGTGCGATCTTTCTTGGCGTCCCCCTGGCCATCGGCACCACGATCTGGTCGATCATCTCCTAGGAAAGTGAATTCCACCGCTGAACACGCGGTTGAAAACTCTTTGCCAATCAGCGGTTACAGTGGCAGTGGAACGCTCTTGAGGATTTCGTCAAGGATCTCCTGGGGATCCAGGGCCACGAGCCCGCGATGCTCTACATTGGGAAGAAGGCGATGGGTCAGTGCGGCCGGCGCGAGGTCGAGCAGGTCATCGGGCAGCACGAAGTCGCGGCCACGCACGAAAGCGATGGCCTGCCCAAGTGACTTCCAGTTCAGCAGACCCCGGGTGGAGATGCCGATACGCAGGGACGTGTGCTGGCGGCTGGCAGCACCCACCTCGAGCAGGTACTGCAGCAGGTTGTCCGAACAGGACACCGAAGAGACGGCCGACCAGATCAGTTCGAGATCCTGGGGCCGCAGGACCGGACCCGTCTGCGGCCTCATGGAACCCTGCAGAAGCAGGTTCATCTCGGCGGCGCGGGAGGGGTAACCCATCTTCAGCCGCAGGTGGAAACGGTCAAGCTGGCTCTCCGGCAGCGGATAGGTCCCCGCGATCTCGATCGGATTCTGGGTCGCGATGACAAAGAACGGCCGGGGCAGTGGGCGGGTCTCGCCCTCCGCGGTCACCTGGTTCTCCTCCATGGCCTCGAGAAACGCGCTTTGTGTGCGCGGTGCGGCGCGGTTGATCTCGTCGACGAGCACCACGTTGGAGAAGATCGGCCCCGGACGGAAGGTGAAGTCACCCGACAAAGGCAGGGAATAGCCGATCACGTCCGAGGGAAGAAGATCCGGCGTGCACTGGATGCGCGCCACCTTCAGTCCCAGGGCGTTGGCCAGCGACCGTGCCAGGGTCGTCTTTCCGACGCCGGGCACGTCCTCAAGCAGCAGGTGACCCCGGGCGAACAGCGCCGCGACGGCGAATTCCACAACCGGACGCGGACCCAGGTAAACGGATGAAATGGCCTGGATCAGGCTCTCGCAGTGACGGCGGGCCAGCGTTGAGGGAGACTCGGCGCTCAAAACACGTATCCTTTGGGAATGACCACGATATCGTCGTCGGTCACGGTGAAGCGCTGCCGGTCCTTCATGACGTCGTATCCAATTTCTTCGCCGGCCGGGATGCGGATGTTCTTGTCCACGATGCAGCGGCGAAGCCGGACGTTACGGCCGACCTCCACGCCCTCGAAGACGATGCAGTCCTCGATCTGGGAATACGAGTTGATGCGCAC
>PHAZ01000024.1 GCA_002841825.1 Deltaproteobacteria bacterium HGW-Deltaproteobacteria-22
CGGTCGAGCTCCTCCTGGACCTCGCCCTGGCGCTCGATGAGCTTGTTCATCTCGTCGTCGTCGAGGGGCTCGCCGAACTTCAGGCCGATCTCCTCGAACTCCTTGAGCAGCGCCATGGTCTCGGAGGCGCCCTCCTGCACGACCTCGAGCACGGTGCGCGTCTCGTCGAGCAGCGGCTCCTGCTCCAGGTAGCCCACGGTGTAGCCGTCGGCCAGCACGGTCTCGCCCAGAAAGCCCTGGTCGACGCCGGCCAGGATGCGCAGCAGCGAGCTCTTGCCGGATCCGTTGAGGCCCAGCACGCCGATCTTGGCACCGTAGAAATACGAGAGGTAGATGTCCTTGAGCACGGTCTTCTGGCCGTGGGTCTTGGTGACGCCCACCATGGTGTAGATGATTTTTTCCTGTTCGTTCGCCATGAGTTCGCAGATCTCCCGATGCCAGCGGACGGCACCTTGATTTGATGAATCACTGAACTGCTTTTTAAGTCATGCGGCGTCTGAAGGCAACGGAATTCGCAAGGCCCGCCGGTGGTGGGGTGCGTCTACTCCTGCGGCTCGACGCAGACCATCATGATGAACAGGTCGCCGCACTCGGAGATGGGGGCGGCGCAGTCCTCGGGACCGTCGCACTGATGCGTGCAGTAGGTCTGGCCGTCATTGCGGGCGATGCACAGGCCGCTGTCGCAGTCGAACTCGTCGGTGCACACCGTGCCCGAGGCCTCGCAGCCCCGGGGGGCCTCCACACAGCAGGCGCGGGCGAAGGTTTCGCCGTCCACGGGCAGGTTTTCGCAGCGGAAGTCCGCCGGACAGTCGGCGCTCTCGATGCACTCGGTCAGGTCCCCGCAGGTGTCGGCCGGCAGCGAGATCCCGGACGGGGTCTTCTCCGTGTTGCACACGGGCCCTGCCTCGCAGGTGTGGTTGTCGGTGTTGCAGACCAGGCCCGCGGCGTCGCAGTCGGCCTGCCCGTTGCAGCGCCCGTCGAGCACCGCGCACAGGTCGCCGGCATTGCATGCTTCCCAGGCCTCGCAGGCCGGGTCGCAGGTCGGGCTGTTGTTGGCAGGGTCGTCGTCGCACGCGGTCAGGGGGAAAATCGCCAGCATCAGAATCATCAAGAAATGTTTCATCGGTCGTCTCCTGGGGCCCACTATCTCCGCCGATCCCCCGGATGTCAAGGCGCCGCTCCGGTCAAAGCACCCAGTTCCCGGTCGCATCCTTCCACCGTTACGCCGCCCTCTGGCGGCGTTGCGGACATGATGCCCCGGGTTCAAGCCACGCGCAGCGTCGCTGTACCCGGGGAACCAAGAGGAAAGCCCCCACTGTACCCGAAGAGGAAAGCCCCCTCTGTACTCAACCTCACCGGACGGGCGTCTTCGTGCACTCCGGCGCCGGCCTCAGTCGCGTGCCGTCGAGGCACAGGCCGGAGGTGGCCTTGGCGAGCTTCATCAGGTCGGCGGCCGAAAGATCCGCGAAGGAGAAGTCCAGCGGCAGGCGCAGGACCTGGATGCCGAACTCGAACAGGATGTGCGTCTGATCGAAGTCGAAGTTGGCCACCTGACCGGAGATCGTGGGCAGGACCAGCAGGGGCCGGCCGGTGTCCAGGGCCCAGAGCCGGACCGTCTGGTCGTCCCCCGAGGCCAGCAGGAGGTTGCGCCGCCGGCTGATCGCGACGGTGGCCATGGTCTGGTGGAAGCCGCAGTAGCGCTGCCTCACGCGGGGCTCGGGGAGCTGGATAAGGCCCAGGCAGTGGTCGCGGCCCTGGAACACGACGGCGTCGCCCTCGAGGAGCACCGGCGTGACGCTGCCCGGCTTCTCGCCGGGGAGCCGCAGCTCGCTGCGTTTGCCGCTCTCGAGGTCGTGGATGGCGAACACGGGTTCCGCCTCGTCGCCGCCGGGGATTTTCCAGAGGATCTTCGAGGCGCTGGCGTCGACGGCCGGACCGTTGGAGAAGACGCGCGCGCTGGGCACCTGCGACACCGTCGCCAGCGTCGTGGGGTCGAGGACCAGCATGTGGGTGAGGGTGCCCACGTGGAGCTTCTTCCCGTCCACCGAGAACTGCAGGTAGGTGACCGGCGCATCCAGGAGCCGCCGGCCGCGCACGGCGCCGTCGGGCAGGGAGAACGCCTGGATCGAGTTGTCGCGGGCGCCGGTGACCAGGAGTCTTTCGTCCGGGGAGAGGGCCGCGGACCAGACGTAGCCCAACGCCGGCGTGCCCAGCAGGCGCGTGGTGCCGTCGGCGGCGTCGAAGAGGCGGACGGTGCCCGACCAGGTCCCGGTCACGGTGTAGCGCGAGCTGAGGGTGCGGATCAGGCCCACCATGCCTTCGGCGCGGGAGTGCCGGCTTGAGAGGGCGGCGGGGTTGGCCCGGTACACCAGGATGTCGGTCGGGGACGAGAGGATCAGCAGCGCGTTCCTGGCCCGGCCTGCCAGGGACAGGGGCCCCCAGAAGTGGAAGTTCTGCAGGGCGCCCAGATCCGCGTCCACCAGCTGGAACCGGTAGAAGGGGGAGCGTCCCAGAAAGGACTCGGCTGGAAAGTCCATGCCCAGCACCTGGTTGAGGAAGAAGCCGCCGCCGGCGTGGATCATGTTCCTGCGCAGGATCGGCTTCCAGTCCGGCGCCTCGTACACGCTCACGGCGTTGGCGGCCGGCGTGGGCAGCACCAGCCGCTTCCCGGATCCGGAGAAGGCGCCGGTGCCCGGAACCTGCCCGCCGGTGTCCAGCAGGCTCCAGGAGCCACGCGCGAAGTCCAGAAGGTGGACGGCCCCCTCGGCCTCGGTCACGGCCAGGCGGGCGCCGGCGGGATCCATGACCACGTTCTTGATCCTCAGGGGCCTGCCCGGCCCCAGCGCGGTGACGCTGCCCTTCTGCACGTCGATGCGCGCCAGTTTTCCGTCGGGCGTCGCCGCGACCACGTCGTCGGAGCCGGTGCGGTAGTCCAGCCAGAAGGTGTTCTTCAGTTCGGTCTGTGCCTGCCGGACGACCGCCCCGGTGGCGAAGTCCCAGATGCGCAACTGGCCGGCCGAGTCAATGGAGACGACCAGGCGCCCGGAGGCGTCAAAGGACACCTGCTGCGCCGGCTCGGGCAGGTTTTCCAGGTCCCGCGCCACCAGACCCGTGGCGAGGTCGCGGATCCGGATCCGCTTCTCCCGCACCGAGGCCATGACGAAGCGGCCGTCGGGGGAGGCGTGCAGCTGGGGCCGCAGCGGAAGGCCCAGCGCCAGTTTCATCGGATCGTCCTCGTGGATCGCCCGGTCGAAGGCGAAATACGAACTGTTGCGGGCCATCACGAAGAAGCCGTGGGCGCGGGCCGTCAGCGTCGCGCAGTCGGCGTCGCCGTCGCAGAACCCCGGGTGATGGTATGGGCTCTTCGGATTTCCCGGATGATGCAGGGCCGCCGAGGCTGCGTACACCATGGCCTCGAGGAAGAACTTCTCCTGGAAGAGGTGTGCGGCCCGCGCCAGGTGCGCGTCGGCCAGACGGTATTTGGCGGCGCGCTCCTCGACCAGTTTTTGCTGCAGGGCGGTCTGGGCGTTGCGCTTCTGCGTCTCGGAGACCTGCCGGGCCGCCTGCTCCTGCGCAAGGGCCCGGCTCTCGCGATCCCGGGCCGTCCGGGCCACCGCGTGGGCCCGGCTCTCCTGGCGCCAGGCGCGGGTCATGAAGGCGGCGGTGCCCGCCAGCGCCAGCAGCACCAGCGCGGCGGCGGCCACCAGGACGCGGTTGCGGCGCACGAAGCGCCGGACCAGCTCCCAGCTCGAGTACTGGTAGGAGCCGACCTTCTCCCCCGACAGGTAGGCCGTGAGATCGCGGGTCATCTCCGAGCAGGTCGCGTAGCGGTCCTGCTTGTCCTTCTGCAGGGCCTTCTCGGCGATGGCGCACAACTCGGCCGGCGCTTCCGGGACCAGCTCGCGCACGGGCCGGGGCGCCTCGGTAACCACGCGCAACAGCACCTTGGCGACGGCGCCTCCGGCAAAGGGCGGGGCGCCCGTGAGGAGCTCGTACAGCATCGCCCCCAGGCTGTAGATGTCGCTCTGGTGGTCGATGCGGTCCAGCTGGCCCATGGCCTGCTCGGGCGCCATGTAGGCCGGGGTTCCGATGGTCGTTCCGAACTGGGTCTTGCCGGCGTCGTCGTCCTCCTGCAGGTGCCGGATCTCCTCGGCCAGGCGCAGGTCGACCTCATGGCTGTCGCCCTGCATCTTGGCCAGCCCCCAGTCCACGACCATGGTCTCCCCGAAGTCGCCCAGGATGACGTTGTCGGGCTTGAGGTCCCTGTGGATGACGTTTTTGCTGTGGGCGAACGCGATGGCGTTGCAGACGTCGCGGAAGTTGGGCAGGGTGAGCAGACGCTGATCCAGTGTGGAGCAGGCCTTCAGTGCGGCGGCGAAGCTGGCGCCCTGGAGATAGCGCATGGTGTAGAACGCCTGGTCCCCGGACTCGCCCATGTCGTAGACCGGCACGATGGACGGATGCTCCAGGTGGCCCGACAGCCGGACCTCCCGCAGGAACCGGTTCATGCGCGAGGAGGCGCCGCTCTTGCGGCCGGACTCGGCCATCTCAGCGGTGAGCATCTCCTTGAGGGCCACGCTGCGCTTGATCCGGTCGTCGAACACCAGCAGGACGCGCCCCATGCCGCCGCGGCCGAGCTCGCGCTGGACGACGTAGCGGGGATCCAGTTGCGGCGGAACGGGGTCGGGGGCCGGGACGCCTGCCGTGGCGTCAGGGACGCCTGCCGTGGCGTCAGGGATACGGGATGCATCGATGGTCCCGGCGGTCTCGATGCCGCCGTAGATGAGGGTCCCGGTCCCTGCATGGGGTTCGCCGGAGCCGGGCCCGACCGAAGACGGCGGGGAGGAGGGAGGGTCGTTTCCGGTCATGGGCAACCGCCAATCTCGTCGAAAACCGATGTGATTCGATAACCGTCGCCAAGTGTATTCCCATCGGGGCGGGTTGACAAGGTGCGTTGTTTTCTGCTGGTAAACAGGGGAGACCCTCACTAGAATGGACGCCATCTCCGAGGTGACCACCATGTCCCGTATATATTTAATCATTGTACTAGTGCTCATGCTGGTCCTGTTGTGGTCCGGCTGCATGTCCTCGACCCAGTTCGCCGTCTGCGGCAACGGGGACTGGGAGCCGACCGAAGCGTGTGAGCTCGATCAGTACGACGCCGACGATGCCGCCGAGGCCTGCCGCGACGCGGGCTACGCCGGGGGGAGCGCAACCTGTCTTCCTGACTCGTGCACCTGGGACCTGACGTCCTGTACCGACACGACCAACAACGTCAACAACGTCAACAACGTCAACAACGTCAACTGTGACCCCCTGGCACCCGAGTTCACACAGTGTCCCGACGGGGATGTCTGCTCTTACGACCCGAACTCCAGCTCCCTTTCCTGCGCGGTCTCCCAGGAAGGCCCCCTGGGCGGCACCTGCCTGACCTCCGACGAGTGCATGCCGTATCATGTCTGCCTCAACGACATCTGCACGCGGATGTGTGACGACGCCGAGGTTACCTGTTACTACGATCTGGCCTGCATTACGGGGTTCTGGCCGGAGAACTGGGGTTTCTGCCCGCTGGTGGACTTCGATTGCAACCTGTTCAACGGTAGTGGCTGCCCGGGCGAGGGCGAGAGCTGCTACGTGATGTTGGATATAGGTCTACAGATACACACCGTCTGCCTGCACACGGGCACGAGCACGGGGCCCTGCATGGGGGAATTCTTCAACGAGTGTGCCCCTGGATACCTCTGCTTTGAAAGCGAGTGCCATCAACTCTGCGACAGTGACCACAACTGCAATGGCGTCGATTGCTCCATGTTCGTCGATCTCGAGATCGGAGTCTGCCTGTGAAAACGCAAGCCCTCTGCGCCCTCCAAAGCCGTTCGCTTCAGCGTCTCTCCATCCTTCTTCCGCTGGTCCTCCTGCTCTGGGCGGCGCCGGCGCGCGCCGAGAAGCTGCACTGCCCGAGCATCACCGACAACGACGAGAAGAACACCGAGATCGCCCGGCGGTACTTCCAGATGGGCGGCATGTACCATGACAAGCTCGACTACGTGAAGGCCGCCGAGAGCTTCGAGTGCGTGCTCAAGTTCGTGCCCTACAGCCTCACCGCGCGCTACAAGCTCGCCAGGGCGTATGACGGCATGGAGGTCTACTCCCGGGCCCGCGAGGCCTACGAGATGATCCTGGTGTATGACAGCACCGAGGCCGAGAGCCTCAAACCCGAGATCCGCAAGCGGCTGGCCGAGATCAAGGATCTCAAGGACCGCGTGACGGTGGTGACCGTGCCCGTGGAGCCCGCGGTCGTGGATGACAAGACCTGTCCGCCGGTGGTGGTCAAGGGGCAGCAGGAGGCCCTGGTCAAGGCCGAGAAACTCATGGACGGCAAGAACTGGATCGCGGCGCAGACCCTCATCGACGAGACCCTCAAGAAGCTCGACGGCGCCACCGCCGCCCAGCGTAAGTTGTGCATGTCCCAGGAAGCGGGGCTGAACCTGCTGCTGTACGCGGGCATCGTGCACTTCAACCTCAGCAACCTGCAGTACGCCGGGGACACCTTCACCATGATGTTCCGGCTGCGGCCCGAGTCCGCGCTGCCCAAGAAATACGAGACCGCGAGCCTGATGGAGTTCTTCCAGAAGACGCTGGCGGCGTACTTCGCTGCGGTCCAGGGTGAAAAGGAGAAGCAACTGCGGATCCGCCAGCTCGAGGAGGGCCACGGCATCACGCCGGAGTCGTCCGAGAACCCGAAGGTGCCCCTGGAGCACGAGCCCCAGGCCAAGGTCGAGGCCGGCAAGCCGCTGGTGTTCGTGTGCCGGGTGCAGGACGGGCTGAACGTGGCCAGGGTCGTGCTTTCGTACCGGATCAACGACGGCGCAGCCAAGGAGGAGACCCTGGAGAAGATGGGCACCCGGCGATGGGTCACGGTGGTGCCTGGCGCGTCTTTGAAGTTCGTGAAGTTCGCCTATCACCTGGTGGCGCTGGACGCGGCGGGCACCGAGGTCGCCGCGTGGGGCAGCGTCGAGAAGCCCCACGTGTTCGAGCTGCCGCCCGAGAAGCCGGCGCCGGTCGTGACGCCGCCGGGTGTGACACCGCCGGGTGTGACACCGCCGGTCGTGACGCCGCCGGTGAAGACCCCCGCGAAGCCGACGCGCTCGTGGCGGATCTTTCTATCACCCATGTTCGGCTACGACTTCGGGTTCATCCCGAAGGACACGATCACCGAGCTGGGCGCCTACACCACCAACGACGGCTGGGGCCGCAACGCGCCGGTCTTCTCCACGGAGATCGGGCTGGTGTTCCTGCACCGCCACCGCATCACAGTCGGCATGCGGCAGAGCAGCTTTGAAGTGGAAGAACGCGGCGAGAATAGTGTCGTCACGAGCCAGCAATCGCAGATCCAGTTCTTCGCCCGCCATGTGGAGACGTTCTTCATGGACAGCGACATCCGCCCCTACCTGGGGGCGGGCGGCTTCGGCGGCCCCCTGCGGATGTCCGTCTCCCCTGACAATCCCTTTGGAGGGGACGCTCTGAGCGACTCCCATGAGATGGGCGGAGCCTTCCTCAACGGCGTGGCAGGCATCCAGATGTGCCTGTGGAAGAGCTGCCATGTCGCCGTGCAGTTCGAGGCCAACGTGCTGTGGAAGTTCGCCAGCCCGGGGGAAGCCCCCATGTTCGACAGCGAATACTTCAAGACGGTCGTCTTCTGGCTCTCCGGCGGCCTGGCGTTCATGTTCTAGAACAACGATTCACGAAAGCGCTTTTCAGGGGACCTGCACGGTGACCGGCAGCGAGGAATTGACCGTGGAACCGTTCCCGAGCTGGCCGGCGGCGTTCTGGCCCCAGCAACGCAGGCTGCCCTCATGAATCGATCGGGCGCACGTGAACCCTCCACCGGCCGAGATGAGTCCCATGCCGGTCAACCCGGTCACGCCTACGGGGACGCTGGCGTTGGTCGTGGTGCCGTTTCCGAGCTGGCCGTACAGGTTCCATCCCCAGCACTTCACCGTCCCGTCCGTCAGCGTGGCGCAGGCGTGGGAGCCGCCCACGGAGAGGGAGACCGCGCCGGCCAGATTGCTGACCTGCACGCGCTGGTTGGAGTTGATCGTTGAGTTGTTTCCGAGCTGGCCGAAGTTGTTCCGCCCCCAGCACCACACCGCCCCCGTGGAGTCGCGGATGCAGGTGGAGCGGCTCCCCGCGCGGAGCTCGGCGACATTGGGGAGGTTGAGGACACCCACGGGGGTGAACCGCTCGGTGAAGGTCCCGTCTCCGAGCTGGCCTTCGAGGTTGCCTCCCCAGCACTTCACAGTGCCGTAGAGCGAGGTGAGCACGCAGACATGCTGCTCTCCGGTGGTGATGGCCGTGACGTTGGTGAGGCCTGAGACCGGCACTGGTGAGGTGGACGGTTCCTGGGTTCCGTCCCCGAGTTGGCCGTAATCATTGTTGCCCCAGCAGCGGACGGTACCGTCGGAGAGGGCGGCACAAGTGAAGTATTCGCTCGCCGACACGGCGGCCACTCCGGTCAGCCCGATCACGCCGACGGGGACGCTGGAGTTGATGTCGGTGCCATTTCCGAGCTGGCCCATGTCGTTGAGACCCCAGCATTCGAGCGCACCGCTGGTGAGGATTCCGCAGGTGTGCGAAGTCCCGGCGGAGATGGCCAGGTAGGCCACGGAGCCGCCTGAAGGCACGGGGCGGGAGCGGTTGACATTCGTTCCGTCGCCCAGCGCGCCCTCGGAGTTGCCGCCCCAACAGTGGGCAGTTCCGTCCTCCAGCATGGCGCATACGTGGAACGCTCCGGCCTCCAGACCGGCGACGCGGACGCAGCCGGCCTCGTCGAAGTAGCAGGTGCCAGCGCAGGCAAGTTGACCGCCGAAGGTGTAATCCAGGCCAAGGCAGGTCTCGTTGTCCAGGTTGTCCCCGTCGCACTGTTCATAGGTGTTCTGGACCAGCACGTCACCGCAGCGCCCTCCGCAGCCGGTCGTGTCGAACAGGCATCCGGTGTCGCAGGCCAACGGCCCGGGATAGAAGCCCAGGGATATACAGGTCTGATCTTCCAGATCGGCAAGGTCGCATTCCTCGTAGCCGGCCTGGACAGTGGCATCCCCGCAGAAGCCGGAACAATTCTCGGTCGAGAGGGTGCACACGGTCGTGCACGCAAGCTCCCCTTCGTGAAAGCCCAGCGAGGTGCAGGAACTCGTGCCGAAGTCCGTGCCGTCGCATTCCTCGTCGCCGATCCGGAGTCCGTCCTGGCAGACCTCGCTGCAGATGTTGGGGTTCGAGTCCGAACAGGTCCATCCCGTCTCGAGGCTGCAGGTGTCCGAGCAGCCGTCCCCGGGGGTGGCGTTCCCGTCGTCGCAATCCTCCCCATCCTCGGTCAGGCCGTTTCCGCAGAGGCTGGTGCATCCGGAAACATCAAACCGGCAGTCATCGCCACAGGTGAGGCTCCCTCCGGCGTAGCCGAGCGTCTGGCAGGTTGTGTCCCCCATCGAGGAGAAGTCGCACTGTTCCTCGAAATTCGTGTTGATGACGCCGTCACCGCATTTGGGGCCGCACTCGTCGGTGTTGTACAGACACTGGACAGAACAAGTGAGGGTTCCCTGGATGTTGTAGTATCCGAGGGTCTGGCAGGTGGCGCCCTGCAGTTCGCTGCCATCACACTGCTCACCGGGATCGATGAAACTGTCGCCGCAGCTCTTGTTTACCTTCACGCTGTCATCGCAGCCAGAAAAAATAAGAAATGAAACGAAAAACATCAGGGAAAGTTGTCTCATGAACCCGCTCCTGTGGTGTAACCACGTGCCATTCAATAACGGAGATTACTATAGTCCACTTCGGATTTCGTACAACTGAATTTCTTTCTGACCGATCTGATGCGCCGGTGGATTTCCCTGAAAAAATATCTTATAAGGGCGATGATGCGTTTTGAGGAGGTTTTCCATGAAATGTCCGTACAACCAAGTCGACCTGATCAAGAAAGTCTATGAAGCCGATGTCGAGATCGATCTGTGCCCGAAGTGCCGGGGCATCTGGCTCGATCCGGGCGAACTCGAGAAGATTCAGCAGACCCAGGAGATTGACTACTCCTCACGTCTGAAGGCGTCGGTCAACGTCGATGCCGCGAAGTTCAATCACGAGCGCCAGCTCGACGAGGCACCCCTGGCGTGTCCGTCCTGCGCCACGATCATGGAGAAGCAGGAGCACGGCTTCAACAAGTGGATCGTCATCGACTTCTGCCCGTCCTGCCATGGCATCTGGCTCGACGAGGGCGAGCTCGAGGCGCTGGAAATCTACTATGAGAAGGAGCATCAACTGCATCCGGAGATGACCCGGCTCCAGTTGCTGCTGGCCGGCTTCTACCGCTACTATCACAGGGCCTGAACCGGGCCCCGCCAGCGGGGTATTTCCGGGCCGAATCAGTCGATGGGGAACCAGGCGCAGAGGCGCTGGGGGATCGCGAAGTTGCTGCCGTAGGTGGAGGAGGGGAAGTCACGGATCGTGATCACGGGCGCGAAGGTGCCGTTGCCGTTGCCCAGGTAGAGCACCGTGCGGGAAGGCGCAGCCCAGGCGGTCTGGTAGTTCCAGCCCAGGATGACGTCCTGATGGCCGTCGAAGTTGAAGTCGAAGTTCTGGGCGGATCCGGAGACGCCTGCGGCATCGGAGTCGTTCTCGTTGGCCGGGTTGATGTCGATGGCCTCGAAGCAGGCGGCGAAGTTGAACCCGAAGACGCCGCCGTTGACCTGGCCGGGATAGAACCACCCCGAGCCGGGATCGCCGTCGTCATCGAAGCCCATGATGATGTCACCGATGCTGTCGTCGTTGAAGTCGCCGAACACGATGGAGTTGGCCGGCGAGCTGCCGCAGGGGCCCGAGTTGTGGCTGAAATAGGAGGTCGTTGGCACGGTGAACGTCCCGTCTCCGGCGCCGTTGAGGATGTAGACGGGCATGGCCACGTCGCCGCCGTTGGCCATCGTGGTGATGGCCAGGTCACGGAAGCCGTCGCCGTTGAAGTCCACGGCGTCACGGGCCAGGCCCACGTTCCACTGGTTGTTCACCAGCGGGGTGATGTCGGCGGCCTGCCGGCGGATGAACTGGCAGCCGTTGGGGTTGGCGGAATCTTCGGTGGTGGCGCAGTTGGCCGTGCGCACGGTGCCCGTGTTCTCGAGGGAGTAGAGGATGCCCTGGGTGATGTTGGCGGGCTTCACCACGGCCAGTTGGACCAGATCAATGCGGTGGTCGTTGTTGAGATCGGCGATG
Source organism: Deltaproteobacteria bacterium HGW-Deltaproteobacteria-22 (assembly GCA_002841825.1). GTDB lineage: Bacteria > Myxococcota_A > Polyangia > HGW-17 > HGW-17 > HGW-17. The sequence continues at coordinate 11,251 of PHAZ01000024.1, forward strand.
AGGCTGCCGAGGCTGACGACGAGGGCGCTGTCCACGAGCCGCTGCTCGAAGGTGGTGGAGCTCCCCTGGGTGATGTCGTTGGAGCGGTAGAAATACCACAGGTCCAGCGGATTGGTGGCGTTGGCGGTGTCGGAGTCGCCCACGGCCAGGAAGTCGACCGAGCCGTTGTTGTCGAAGTCGCTCACATAGAATGCGACATAGCGGTAGTTGATGTTCGCCGGGCAGTTGTGCGGGGCATCGGCGGTGCAGCCGAAGGACTCGCCGATCTCCACGGCATTCTGGAAGGAGCCGTCACGGTTCGAGAGCATGAGGTCGATGGTGCCGTTGTCGTTGCGGTGCAGGATGTACTCGGGATAGGGATCCATCGGATAGGGGTCCTCGGGATCGAGCACACCGTCGCGGTCGGAGTCGGCGGCGTCCGGGTTCGAGATCATGCAGTCGTCGCCGTAGTTCTCCTCTTCATAGTTGCGGATGCCGTCGCCGTCGTTGTCGTCGTTGCCGTCGCAGAAGCCGTCGCCGTTGGAGTCGACCCAGCCGTTCGGGTTGTCCGGACAGTCGTCGTCGAGCTCGTCGCAGTGGCCGTCGCCATCGGCGTCGGTCCACTGGTTGATGTCATCGGGGCATTTGTCGTCGCCCTGGTCGCAGTGGCCGTCGCCGTCGGCGTCGGTCCAGCCGGTGCCGTCGCCCGGACAGGCGTCGTCGACCTCGTCACAGTGGCCGTCGGTGTCGGCGTCGGTCCACTGGTTGATGTCGTTGGGGCACGCGTCGAGGTGATCCGGCACGCCGTCGCCGTCGGAGTCGGTCTCGTCGACGTCGCCGTCGACGTTGTTCTGGTTGTTGGCGTCGTTGTTGGCGTCGACGCCTGCGTCGGTGTTGTGCTTGGTGCCCGAGGGCGTGCAGCAGAACAGAAGCCCGCATGAAAAGAGGGTGAAGATGATGGGGATCAGGTGCTTCCGCATGGGGGGCCTCCTTGGGGATGAAACAGTATACACCCGGGGACCCTGTTTGAAAATCCCGTTTTACCTGAGGTCCATCAGGGCCTGCCGCCGGTGTCTCGACGAGCCGGGCGCTGCGAGTTGGCTTGACAGGTTCGGTGTAGGCTGGTTACTTTCATGCCCGGAGGCAGGAACTTGAACGACGACACCCGCAGTGACACCGACGGGTCCACGATCCCGGGGAACCACACGACCCCGGGGCGCATCGTACCTGTGGAGCTGGTCACCCGCTTCGGCCTGGATGCCTGCGAGACCGGCCATACAACGGCGGAGGACCCCGGACGTTACGCCTTTGTCGACGGTGATCGCGACAACGCCGAGATCGGTCGCGGGGGCATCGGCCGGGTGCTGCTGGCCTTCGATCGCCACCTGCAACGCGAGGTCGCGATCAAGGAGCTGCGGGAGGAGGTGGTCGATGAGACGCAGATCGCCCGGTTCCTGCGTGAGGCCCGCGTCACCGGCCAGCTCGAGCACCCCGGGGTGGTGCCGGTCTATGAGCTGGGGCATCGGGCCGACGGTCAACTGTATTACGGGATGCGGCTCGTGCGGGGCAGGACCCTGCGGGCCGCGATGAAGGCCTGCGAAGCCGTTGACGCCCGGCTTGCCCTGGACGCCCGGCTCGCCCTGCTTCCACACTTCGTCGCCCTCTGCCAGACGATCGCCTATGCCCACAGCCGGGGCATCGTCCACCGGGACATCAAGCCCGACAACGTGATGATCGGGGAGTTCGGCGAGACCATCCTGCTGGACTGGGGACTGGCAGGCAGCCGCGATCCTTCGGAACCCGTGGCCGGGGAGAAGATCCGCTCCAGCCGCATGCCGGTCTTCGGGGGGGGCGTCTTCGGCGTCGGAGAGGATCTGACGCAGGCAGGAGACTTCATCGGGACACCGGCCTATGCGAGCCCCGAGCAGATCATGGGAGATCAGGATGCCCTCACCGGAGGCGCCGATATCTGGTCCCTGGGAGCCGTCCTCTACGAGCTGGTCTCCGGAAGACCTCCCTTTGTGGCCTCCTCGGTGCATGTGCTCATCGATCAGGTGCTCGAGGCGCCCGTGATCCCTCCTGGTCAACTTGATCCGCAGATACCGGCCGCCCTGTCGTCGGTGTGCGTCAAGGCCCTCGAGCGCGACCCTGCGGCACGCTATGCCGATGCACGGGAGCTGGCCGGCGAGATCGAGGCCTTCCGCGCCGGCAGGAGGGTGCTGGCCCATGAGTACACGCCATGGGAGCACCTGGTTCGCTTTGCCGCCAGGAAGAAGGGGCTGCTCGCGGCCATCGCGGGCGTGCTGGTGGTGGTGGTGGCCGCGCTGGTCCTGGTGAGCCTGTCGCTTCGCGCAGAGAAGGCGTCGCGGGAGGATGCCCAGGCCGCCATGCAGCGCGCCGAGGCCGCACGCTTCGAGGAGCGGCGGGAACGGCTACGGGCGGGGCTTCACTTCGCCCAGGGGGCCGCGGAGAAGGCGGGCCGTCTCCTGGCGGAACGGCGTCTGCTCTCGGCCCGGATCTACGCTGCAGCGGCGCTGGTGCACAATCCGGCCTATCCGGCAAGCCCGCTGGCCGATGACCGCCTTGCAGCCGGCGATCCGGCCGCCGCCGAGCTTGCCCTGGAGTCCCTGGGCCGCGAGTTGATGGCGAGATCCCGTGCCGCGGTCCGGCTGCGCCGGGTCATCCGGTCGGGGGATCCCCTCAACGGGGTCGCCATGTCTCCGGACGGCGCACAGGTGGTCGCCGTCTCGAAGAACGGAACCCTGCTCTCCTGGAATGCGGCCACAGGCGTCCCGGGCTTCCGGATCAAGGCTCACCGGGACACGGCCTGGGCCGTCTCCTTCTCGCCCTCCGGGGGGTTCCTGGCCACCAGCGGCCGGGATGGCCGGGTCCGGCTCTTCCGCGCCGCGGACGGTGTGGAGGGGGCCTCGGTGGGAGCCCACCAGGGGGATGTCTTTGCCCTCGCGTTTTCCGCTTCGGGGGAACAGTTGGCCTCGGGCGGGGCCGATGGTGTAGTCCGGTTGTGGCGCGTTCCCGGCCTGGAACCCATGGGAGAGCTTCGCGGGCATGAGGGTGCCGTCCACGGCGTGGCCTTCTCGCCGGACGGGAAGCGGCTGGCTGCGGCGGGCCGCGACCGGACGGTCCGGATCTGGGAACCTGGCTCGGCCGGGGATCCGCTGGTCATCTCTGGACACGAGGCGGTGGTCCGTCACGTGGCCTTCTCACCTGACGGCCGGCGGATCGCCACGGCCTCCTACGACAAGACCGTCCGTATCTTCGACGCCCTCGGCGGCACCCAGTTGCAGGTGTTGCCCGGGCATGAGGACGAGGTGCTGCAGGTGGGATACTCCCCGGACGGACGCCGCCTCTTCAGCGCCGGCTGGGATCGCACGGTGCGCCTGTGGGAGGCCGACGGCACCCCGGTCATGGCCATCGACGGGCACGCGCAGGCGGTCTGGGGCGGCGCCTTTTCCCGAGCCGGGAGGCTCCTGGCCACGGCCGGGGAGGACGGCGCTGTCCGACTCTGGGAGCTGGTCACCCCTTCGCCGGCTTTCTTCGAGCCGGGCCAGGGCTACCTGTGGAGCATCGTTCATTCCCCTGACGGGAAGGAGCTGGCCACGGCAGGCGCCGACGGCACGATCCGCCTGTGGAACGCACGGGAAGGGGGCCTGAAGCGACGGCTGGAGGGCGCACGTGACCTAGTGGGCGAGGTGGCGTACTCGCCCGACGGACGGACGCTGGCCAGCGCCGGTTACGACGGTCTGGTCCGGATCTTCGATGTCCTGGGGGTCCGAAGTCCGGTGGTCCTCAAGGGTCATGCGGGCTTCGTCCGGTCGGTGGCGTATTCGCCCGACGGCAGGACCCTGGCCAGCGCGGGCGACGACGGTCTCATACTCCACTGGGACGCCACGGGCGGAGTCCTGCTGGCCGGGCTCGGGAAGTCCGGCGGGCCCGCGGTTCGGCGGGTGGTGTTCTCGCCGTCGGGTCATCTCCTGGCCGCTGCGTGCGGCGATGGCAGGGTTCGGCTCTGGAGCCCGGCCACCCGGAACCTGGTGAGGGAGGTGTCCGTGGGCTCCGAGATGGTGACGGGGCTGGCCTTCTCTCCGGACGCGGGCACGCTTGCGGCAGCCGGCATGGACGGCACCATCGCACTGATCGACCCGGCCTCCGGCGTGGTGCGGAAGCGTCTGCGACGCAGCGAACAGGGCATCTACACCGTTCGCTGGTCTCCGGACGGACGCCACCTCGCGGCCACCGGCGACGACAGCGTGGTGACCGTCTGGGACACCGGCAGCGGTCGGCCGAGGCTGGTCTTCCGCATGGCCCAGTCCGTGATGGCCGCGGACTTCTCGCCGACCGGAAAATTCCTGGTGCTGGCCGATTCCCGGGTGGCGCTGACGATCCCGGTGGAGTTCGGTGCCCTGGCGGCGGATCCGCTGGCCATGCTGGAACAGGCGCAGCGTGACGCCGGCATGGTGCTCAGGGGCTTCAACCTGGTGCAGGGGCCCTAAGCCGCCTGACCGGGCGATTCTGCGTTGCAATCCGCACGCAAGGAAGGAACATCGGCATGAAGACGATCCATCAATCCGCCCGGGTAGCGTTGGTGATACTGCTGACCGTCTGCGGGTGCTCTCCGACTTCGGGTCCCCGCACGCCGACGAAGACGACAACCGCGATGCCGGTCACCCTGGACATCGGCTCCTACACCGGTGGGCTGCCCGCCTGCCTGCTCGTCACGGATGCGACGGGCCGGGTGGTCACGCGCGCCGGAGGGGAGCGCTGTGCGCAAAGGTTTTCACCCTGTTCGACCTTCAAGATCCCGAACAGCCTGATCGGCCTGGAGACCGGCGTGTTGACCGACGCTACCACGGTGATCCCCTGGGATCAGGACCGCTATCCGCAGCAGGCCTGGTGGCCGCCGGCCTGGATCGATCGCGTCCATGACCTGCGTTCTGCGTTTGCGAACTCGTTCGTGCCCTTCTACCGTGCGCTGGCCTTGCGCATCGGCCGTGAGGCGATGGAGCGACACCTGAAGCGTTTCGGGTACGGCAACCAGGCCATCGGCGCCGGGCTCGACTCGTTCTGGCTCGACGGCACCCTGCAGATTTCAGCCGAGGAGCAGGTGCGGTTCCTTCGGGACTTCCACCTCGGCCGGCTGGGCGTTTCAGTCCGGTCCACCGCCATCGTCCGGGAGATCCTGGTTCATGAACGGTCCGGTGAATACGTGCTGCGGGCCAAGACCGGCACCGGCGGTGGAGAGGAGGGCAGGCAGGCCATCGGCTGGATCGTGGGCACCGTCGAACACGGAACGGCCGTTCACTTCTACGCCTTCAATGTCTCCGCCCCGACGACCGCCGGGATTGAGCGCCAGTGGCGCTTCGGTGTCCTCCGTGCCATGCTGTCGAAGCTGGGCTTGTGGCCGCGAATTGAAAAGGCGGACAACTCGGGTATACTTCACGGGTCCTGACACGCGTTGCCCCGGAAAGACAGCGATGCACCCATTTCGATTTCTCCTGCCCGGGTATCTGTTGCTCCTTGTTTTCGTGGCCGGCTGCGGTGGACCTGATCTGCGGCGCCTGTGCGAGCCGGGCACACCGCTGCCGTCGCGCTCCGTGTTGAGCTGCGCCGCCGAGTTCGACGCCCAGGCCGCGCGGCCCATGGACTCGGCGCTGCCGGGGGCGTTCACGATCAAGACCATCGTCGACCAGGCCAACGGCGACGCCGTCCATTTCCTCGACACCAACGCATATCCCGTGCACCGCACCTTCGCGGTGGACCATCTCGGCTTTCCACCCGACGGCCCGTTCGTCAACGAGTACTTCTACCCCCAGCGGCGGTTCCTGCTCGGTTCGGTGACGTACTACGAGGAGCCCGGCATCTGGGCCTACGAGCTGGCGCCCTACGACACCGCCTCCAATGACATGATCGCGCTGGCGTTCCGGCGGCTTTCCGAGTCGGCGTACTTCGGCAAGGCCCTGCGGTTCCGTCCCACCTCCGAGAACCAGGCGCAACGCTCGTCCGAGCTGCCCGCCGACGTGCCCGTGGTGACCACCGAGGAGCTGCAGGCGGGCATCTCCTATCAGCCGCTGACCCTGGGCGAGACCTGCGGTCGCGTGCACATCACGACAGCGGTCAACCTGCCCTTTTCACTGCTGGGACCCCGAGATCTGGTCGTGCTCGACCGCGCCTCCAACGATCTGGTCGCCGTCGCCGGCGTGGTCGTCTCCGAGGTTCAGGCGCCCCTGGCGGACGCCAACCTGCGCGCCTCCCAGCGCCCGACGCCGTTTCTGGTGCTTCGGGACGCGTCCGAGGTCTTCGCTCCCCTGTTCAACCAGTGGGCATGCCTGACGGTGGGCGCCTTCGACTGGCAGGTGACCCTTGTCACCGAGGCGGAGGCGGACGCGTGGTTTGCGGCGCATCCGTCCCCCGTCGTGACCGTGCCTGCGCTGGATCTCACGGTGACCGGGCTGGTCGACGTCGACGACCTGGGCCATGGTGACGTCGCCTTCGCGGGGGGCACCGCGGCCAACGTCGGTGAGCTGCGCGACCTGGGCGGGGACGTGATCGTGCCTGGTGGCTTCGTGATCCCGATGGTTGAATACAAAATCTTCTCCGTGGACACCGGCTTCGAGGACACCCTGATCCAGGCGACCACGGATCCGTCCTGGGACGCCCCGTCATCCCGAATGACCATCGTGGACGGATTGCAGCAGTCGATGGCGTCTTTCCCCGTGCAGGCCGACCTGGTCGCGCGCGTCGAGGCCCGCATCGCACAGGAATTCCCCGGCGCGAAGGTGCGCTTCATCCCGTCCACCAACGCCGAGGATCTCGCCGGGTGCGCGTCCGCCGGGATGCACACCATCGCCATCGTCGATCCCGCGGACCCGCAGGCGACCGTGGAGCGGGCGATCCGCGCGGTGTGGGCCGGCCTTTGGAGCCTGCCCGCCGTCGAGGAGCGCGAGCGGGCCTCGATCCCGCACCTGGACGTGGGCATGGCCATCCTCGTGCAGCCCGTGGCCGCCGGGGAGCCGGCCGCCGGCGTGGCCGTCACTGCCAACCTCTACGACCCCGCGCCCGGCGGTGAGGACGCCTTCATCATCAACGCACAGCCTGCGGGGGGCAGCGTGGCGCAGCCCGCGCCAGGCGAGCTCGTCGACGCACTGGTCTACTACTACTTCCACAACGGGCAGCCGGCGACCTACTACGCGCACTCGAGCCTGGTGCCTGAGGGCGGGACCGTGTTGACGCGCTTTGAAATGTTCCAGCTCGGACGCGCCCTGGACGCGATCCGGAGCCACTTCCGTTCGATTTTCGCTCCGCCGGCGGGCTATGGAGCCCTTCCGATGGAAGTGGAGTGGAAGGTGGTCTCCGATGAGGACGGCGACGGCACCCACATTGAAATCACACAGGCCCGGCCGTATCCGGGACGGGGAGAATAATCATGAGAACCTTCCTTCGATTTGCCTTTGCGCTTGCCCTCGGTCTGGCCCCGGCGGCCTGCGACGACGACACCAACAACACCAACAACACCAATAATATCAACAATGTCAACAACGTGAACAACATCAACAACGTCAACAACACCAACAACCTGCCAGGCCCCCTGGGCGGTGAGCTGGTCCTGGAGGAATACGAGATGATCGGCAGCCATTACAGCCGGATGACCGGCGTCATCGGCGCCGGTGGTTTTCCGGTTTGGCAGGAGGAGACCCTGGTCGAGGGCGACTGCAGGCTGCTCAAGTACGTCGCCCACTACTGCGAGGCCTACTGCGAGGGGGTCTGCGTGGACGAGAACGTGTGCGAACCCTGGCCGACCTTCGTGGACGGTGGGACGCTCACGATCACCGGCGCCAAGACCGCCATCGCCGCCGATCCGGGCGACTTCGGGTTCTTCGGCGCCAACGGCTACTACTGGTATGGCGATGCCGCCGATCTCTTTGACGACGGCGACGTGCTCACGGCGAGCTTCTCCGGTGGAGCGGCGGCCGCGTTTTCCGTGGATGCATCGGGCGTGGCGCCCCTGGTCCTGACCACGGTGCAGAACGATGAGATCACCCTCGAAAACGGCGGCGACACGGTCTTCGAATGGGTGCCCGGCACCGGGTCCGGCACGCGGGTGCGCGTCACGCTCAACGCCAACTCCTCGGGGGGCCACGGATCCCCTTACCTGGCCATCATCGAGTGCGACACCGCCGACGACGGCAGTTTGATCATCCCGCAGGCCCTCATCGAGGGCTTCCCGGAGACCTATCGCTGGGAGATGTGCGCCGGCGTCGACTGTCCGCTGTCTTCGGCCATGCGCTACCGTCGGGGCATCATGCCCGTCGCCGGCGGGGACTTCGACTTCCGCGTGGGCTCCAGCGTCAGTTTCTGGATCGTCCACGAGGCCCTGCAGCGGTGAGGAAATCCCCGGAAATGAGAGTCGTCTTCATGATGCTGAGCGTTCTGGCACTCCTCGGATGCGGTCGAAAGTCCGCCGTAGACCGGGAAGCCTTGCCGACCGATCCCGCGATCCCGGCGGTCGAAATCGTCGAGAGCTGGCCCGTCGAGACCGATCTTGGCCTGTCCGACATCCCCGACGCCCACGAGGTCTGGCCCGCCATGATCGACGGCGCCATGCGCACGCTCGAGATCGCGCATTTCTACATCAGTGACTCCCCGGGCGGGCGCCTGGAGCCGGTGCTGGCGGCCATCGAGCGGGCGGCAGCGCGCGGCGTCGCTGTGCGCCTGCTCGTGGACGAGAAGTTCTACGCGAAGTACCCCGCGTCCGTCGACCGGTTCGCCCGCGGCGGGAAAATCCAGGTCCGCAGGCTCGATTTGAGCGCCCGCGGCGGCGTCATGCACGCGAAATACTTCATCGCAGACAGCCAGGACACCTACCTGGGCAGCCAGAACCTGGACTACCGCTCCCTGGAGCACATCCACGAGGTCGGCGTCCGCGTCCGCAGCCCCGAGATCGCCGTGGCCTTCTGCCGCCTGTTCGAGTACGACTGGGCTGCCGCCGGGGGGCAGAAGCCACCTTCAACGCCGCCGCCGCTTCCTGCGTTTCCAATCACCGTGCGCGTCAGCGGCGACGAGGTCCGGCTCATGCCCGCGGCCAGTCCGCAGGACCTGCTTCCGCCGGGGCTCCCGTGGGACCTGCCGCTGCTGCTGGCCCTCCTCGACAGCGCCGCGGGCCAACTCGACCTCGAGGTCCTGACCTACACGATCAAGACCCCGGCCGGCCAGCCCTGGACGCTCCTCGACGACGCCCTGAGGCGCGCGGCCGGACGCGGCGTCCGTGTGCGCCTGCTGGTGTCGGAGTGGGCCCTGCGTGACGCTGCCGGCAAGCGCAGCGATGGGGCCGAGGCACTGTCGGCGCTGGCCAGGGTCCCCGGCGTCTCGGTCCGGGTGCTCGTGATTCCGACAAGCGCCAAGGGCGAGATTCCCTTTGCCCGGGTGGCCCACGCGAAGTACCTGGTCGTCGACGGCGCGCGTGCCTGGGTGGGCACGAGCAACTGGGAGAGCCGCTACTTCACCGCCAGCCGCAACGTGGCGCTCTTCCTCGAAGGCCGGGCCGTCGCCGGACCCCTGGCGCGGATCTTTGAACACGCCTGGAGCGGGGCCTGCGCCAAGCCGCTGCAGTGAAACAATACCGCTTTGCTAGAATGGGTGTGGCGATCTGCGGTTGCCGAAGGCCGGGCCGTCAGTTCCGGGGGCGGTGATCGAGCCGGCTCCGCATCTCCACGAGCATCAGGATGAGGTTGGAAAGGCCGAACCATAAGAAGACCCCGATCAGGACGCAGACCAGCGAGCCCCCCAGGAACTGGTAGCCCAGCATCGGCTTGGTGGGTGAGTCAAACAGGCAGAGCAGGCTGAACAGGAAGCAGGGCAGGGCGGCGAAGATCGAGAACAGCCCCAGGATACGGAAGACGAGGTGGAGCCGGACCACGCTGTCGATGCTGTAGCGGAATCCCACGCGTTCGTTGCGGTTGTTGACATAGTAAGACTCGATGTACTTCATGGCATGTGACCTTTCCGGACCGGCTCGTTTTCGTCTCGGGACGGAGCGAGGGCTACTTCGCCCAGAAGTCCTTGGCGACCTTCACGGCGAAGGTGCCCTTGACCGTGCTGCCCTTCTCGCTGGTCAGGTCGATGCTGCCGCAGAGCCACTCGGGGGTGGCCACGGTCAGGGTCGCCTTGCCCTTGGCGTTGGTGCCCGTGAGCGCCGGGCCGCCGTTCTTGCCGCCGACGAAATAGTTCACCTGGAAGATCTGCTCGGGGTCCATCCAGCCGGGCTTGGCGTACTCACCGGTGGGCACCTTGAGGGTCTTGTACAGTGCTTCCTGCTTCTCGAATTCCACGTCCTCGCTCTTGGTCTTGAACGAGATCAGCACCGCGACCTCCTTGGGGTCCTTGGGCATGTCGATGCCATAGGGGCCCAGCGCCACGTCGTAGTTGCCCATCGCGACGTAGCCGAGCTTGGCCAGGGCCTTGTTGTTGTAGCGCATCCCGGAGATGTAGCCGGTGCCCATCTTCGTCGAAAACGGGGTCTCGAGCTTGAGGCCGTCGCCCTCGGCGGGGGTGAACTCGAGCTGGTTCTTCTCAGTGCAGGGGGAGTCCCCCGCCTTGGCGGTCTTGTCGCCGGCCTTGCCGTCGTCCTTGGCGCCGTCATCGGCCTTCTTCTTGCCGCAGGAGACGGCCAGTCCCAGGGAAAGGGTGGCGGCCAGGGAGAGAACGAGAATCTTGCGGAGTGAGCTGAACATGTCGGTGCTCCTTTGTTGAACGGTTGTACACGCAGCGTGCAGCCCCGAGAATACCCGACCTGCCGCCGGCGTCAACCCCTGAGGTGCGAGCCGTCAGGGCGATCGAGTTCTCATTTTTCTGGACAAGGGGATCCACGTCGTATCCGCCTGGAAACTTCGGGGGGCAAAGTGCCAAGTCGAAATCGAAATCAAAATCGATTTCGGGGGGAGTGGACCCTTCAGCGAATGAATTGAGTTAGAACTCGACTGCCCTGTGCGAGCCGTCCGGAGGGATCATCTTGGCGGGGGAGGGGGGGGGATGTCCAGGGGGCCCTGCCGCATCGACGGTCCCGGACGGCGGTGCGACTTGGCCGCGTCGAGGCGCTGCTGCTGCGCTTCGGTCAGCAGGGCGCGGATCTCCTTCTCCACCTTCTCCTGCACCGCACGGATGCGGGGAAAGTTCTCCTCCAGGATCTTCTCGAGCTCGGGGTTGTAGCGCTCGTAGATGGCCCGGACCTGCCGATCCTGCTCGGGCGTCAGGTTGAGTTGGTCGATCAGTTGCCCGTGTGGGGGGGGACCATGGGGTCCGTGGGGCCCGCCCGGTTCATGCCTGCCGGGACCCGCGCCCGTCAGCCAGCGGGTCAGGCCGACACCGGTCCCGAGGCCCAGGGCGTACAGCAGCACGAGCAGCAGCCCGGAGATCCACTGAAGTCTTCGTGCGGACAGCGGTCTCATGGTCCTCCTCCGATCAGGTCCAGAAGCTCGGCGGTGGTGGGAGAGTGCTCCGTGGCCGCCCAGGTCAGGAGCGTGTATTCCGGTCCGTACCTCGTCGGAGCGGCCGCCTCCTGCGGAAAGAAGTTGTGGAGCACCAGCACCACGCCCGCGGCCGCGGCCGCACACAACGCCGCGCTGCGGACCCGCCGGTACAGGGACTGCCACACCGACAGGGTCAGCGCCCGGTCGGCGAGGATCTCCGCGGTCAGCGCGGCGGTCACCCGTTCGAACTCCAGCGGATCCGGAAAGGGATCCAGAAGATGCAGATCCAGCTTGTCCTCATTCATGGGAATCCTCCCCGGTCACGGCGGTCAGCCGGGCCCGCAGCTTTTTTCGGGCCTCGAACAGCGACTGTCGGGACATGACCTCGGAGACCTCGAGCAAGGCGGAGATCTCCGCGTGGGTCCAGCCTTCCATGTCGTGCAGCAGCAAGACCTGGGTCTGCTGTTCACTCAGACACTTCACCGCGGTCAGCAACAGGTCGCGAAGCATGAAATCAGCGTCCCCACGTCCCGTTTGATCCGACGTGGCGAGCCGCATGGTTTGGCGGGCCAGCTGGTTGCGTTTCAGTTGGTTGAGCGCCCGGTTGCGCACGATCCGCAGCAGCCAGCCGGAGAAACGACCCGGATCCCGGCAGCCCTCGATGCCGGAGAAAGCTGAAAGAAGCGAATCCTGCACGATGTCCCTGGCCTCCTCGGGCGCGCGCACGATCGAGAGGGCACAGCAGTAGGCCGCCCTCCAGTGCGCACGGACCAGCCTGGAGAAAGCTCCCTCGTCCCCCGAACGGGCGTGTTTCACCAGTTTTTCCACTTCCTCTCCGGTCAGCACACCCTCGTCACTCCGGTCCGCACGACAGAAGACAGACGGCGCATGCAGAATGTTATAGACCAACGGAAAAAACAACCAACCCTGCCTCCAGGAGCAGGGCGATCGAGTTCTAAATTTTCTGGACAAGGAGATCAAAGTTTCATCCATTGTCAGAGTTTGAGGATATGTTTGTCCATGGACGGCGGCAAGCGAGCCGGCTGGGACCGGAGCTGCCTGATCG
>PHAZ01000025.1 GCA_002841825.1 Deltaproteobacteria bacterium HGW-Deltaproteobacteria-22
GCCGGGACGGGTCGAGCTCGGTCTGGGCATACACCAGGGGGTTGCCCTCTCCGGTGATCTTCTCCACGGTCAGACCGAGGTCCTTGAGTTCGTCGCACAGGAAGTCCGCGGCCCGCTCGATGTCGGGGCGGTAGGCGGCCTGCGCGCTGATGCTGGGAATCCGCAGGAACGCCAGCAGATCCTCGAGGTGCCTGGGACGGGACAGATGCAGAAATTCAAACACGTTTTTCATGCGGTTTTCCATTTCCTGTAGAAGATTAACGGGAATCAGGCACCACGATGTTCAATGACTTCGCGTGCGCCGTGCACGGACGCGATCAGCGCGTCGCGCACCTTCGCGGAGGTGTCTCCGCCCAGCTGGGTCGCGGTGTCCATGGCCATGTTCACCGCCGTCGACAGCGTGCGGGTCATGCTCCCACCCACGCTCTCGACCGCCTTCAGCGCGCCGTTGACGGCCCCCACGGCCACCTCTCCGACGTCGGCGCCGGTCTCGGAGGCGGTCTTCAGCGCGGTGGAAATGGCGGTCTCCAGGCTGTGGGTGACCTCGACGCCGGTGCCGGTCAGCCCCGCGACCGTGCTGCGGACCGTCTCGTTGACGGCGCCGGCCACGTCCCCGCCGATGGCGACCGTGTTGCGGATGACGCTCTGGACGATGCTCACGACCGCACGGTCGAGATCGGCCTTGACCTCCTCGAGGCCCGTGATCACGCCGGTCACGGTGGCTCCCAGCGCCTTGATCGCGCCCTGGGTGGTCGAGTGCGCCATGGTGATGGTGTTGCCGACCAGATCCGCGCCCTTGGCCACGGTGTCACCGCCGAGCTCATGCACCATGTGAATGGTGTTCGAGGCGATCGACGAGGTGGCCTGGCCCATCTCGTCGGCGATGCTGCGGATGTCGCGAATCGTGGAAATGGTCCTGTCACGCAGGGTTCCCAGGACCGCGCCGGCCAGCTCGTCGACGTCCTTGACTATTTTGATGATGGATTCCTTGACCGTATCGGACAACCAGTGAATCATGAGTGACCTCCTATGGGAAAAAAAGCCGTTTCTGACGCAGCACGTCAAGATTCCGGTTTACCCCACGGGACGTGTTTGTCAATGACTATTTCACGGAGCCATCCCGTCTTGTCGCTCGAGATCCTCGATCTGCCTGCGATAGGCTTCCAGCACGCGCCAAGAACCACCAACCAGATTTGAAGAATTCGAGTCGACCCGTGTTTCATCATGAAACTCCTTCCTTTCAAGCCGGGCTGAAAGAAGGTGGCGCATCCTGCGCGCATCCGGGTCCACCCGAGGGCCGCCTATAACGCAAACATCGTGCCATGACCTTGGCAATCGCAAAAACCTTCCTGTGGCATGAACTTTCCACTGAAAGACAAGGTTCCTCCCTCCCACGATTTGTCCACTATTTAGACACTGTCTAACATTTAGACACATTGAATGAAAAAGTCCCTTGTTTTCCTCATTTCTTTCCCCATCTTTCATTTCCCTTAAAATGTCCAGAAATTAGACACTTCTGACAACCTGCGCAGGTGATCCTGCCCTGCGCCGTCAGTCACCGTCGAGGCCCAGGGTCACGAAGACGACCGCGAGGGCTTCGAGCAGCTCCAGCGGAATCTCCTGTTCCTCCTGCAATTGATACAGGGCTCGGGCCAGGCGGGCGTCGCGCACGATGGGCACACCGGCCCTGCGGGCGAGCTCCTTGTACCGCGTGGCGCCGGTGCCCTCTCCACGGGCCAGAATCACGGGTGAACGGGTTTCATCGACGCCGACGGCCACGGCCAAGTGTTCAGGATTGACGATCAGCACTTTCGCCTCCGCAATGATGCGTTGTTCCGGACTCCTTTGCAGCATCCGCTCGAATATCGAGCGGCGCTCGGCCTTGAGCCGGGGGTCACCCTCATCCTTTTTGTACTCGTCCTCGACCTCCTTGCGGGTCATCATCAACTGACGCCGATGGCGCCGGATCACCAGCACCAGATCGAGGGCGCCGAAGATCAGGATCAGGCCGAACTGCATCCAGAGCAACCTGCCGAAGAGCTCCCCGGCGGAGGCCAGGCTGCCGGGCAGCGGTCCCCGGGCCAGCGCGAACACCTCGTCGCGATGCAGCCAGACCAACCCCGGGACCAGCACAAAGAACACGACCAGGAAAGGCAGGCTCCAGGCCAGCTCGACCCAGGCCTGAACGGAAAAGACCTTCTGCAGGCCCCGGCGCCAGGACAGGTTCTCCAGCCTGGGCCGCAGCCTGAGCCAGTTGAAGCGGAGGCCCGCCTGGGCCAAGCCCGAGAAAAGCGCCACGGAAAAACCCAGGGCCAGAAACGGCCAGGTGACGCGCACGAAGACCATGGCCGCCTCCGCCATGGCCTCGTCCCAGGCCGGCTGCAGGGAGAAGCAGCGCGCCGCGAACCTGGCCAGCGCAAGGGCCGCGCCCTCCAGCAGGACGGCCAGGAACACGCAGACGGCGAGAAAGTGCAGCGTGGGGGAGAGCTTGCGCGAGTAGGCGATCTGCCCCTGCTCCCAGGCCTGTTTCTGCCTCTTCGGGGTCGCGGGTTCGGTCGGCTCCTGGCCGGGTCGGTCGGTCATGCGGACGTGCCTCGGCGGTTATTATCGGCCATGACCGGTCATCGGTTGCAGATTTTTTTCAGCGGACTTCGAAATCGGTGTCGAGGGCCATGGTGCGGGCCAGCATCCGGACGAACTGCCCGATGTAGGTCGTTCCACCGCCGGAATCGGCCATGTCGGTGACGTAGATGTAGCCGTCGGGACCCGCCCCGATCCAGGAGGGGAAACGCACCGAGATGTCCTTGCCCACGCGGCCGAAGCCGGCGAGGATGTCGAACTGCATGCGGTACTCGACAGGGATCTCCACGCTCTCGTCGAGGGAAATGCGGAAGGTGAAGAACGGGGTCGTGACGTCCCCGGACGCACGCGGGACGCGGTAGTCGTAGGCACCCGGGATGGCCGTGCAGGTGGCGTCGGTTGCCGTGCTGAAGGCGGGCCGGTAGGGCGTGGAGGAGCCCGAGAGCAGGAAGGAGCCGTCGATCCGGACTTCATATTTCTGGGTCCCGCCGAGGCACCACACCGAGGCCAGCTCGGGCCAGGGAGCGCCGGCGCAGACGCCGGTGGTGGCACCGTCAGCCTTCAGGCAGATGCCGCCGTGCACCCAGCCGTACTCGCGGCAGTCGAGGTCGGCGTCACAGGTGACGGGCTGTCCTTCGGCGTCGGTGTATTCCATCGTCTCGATCACCAGTTGATCCATCCACACACCGGTGACGCGGAACTCGCGGTCGGAGGCGAGCAGGCGGGAGCAGGCATTGACATGTTCCTGGGCGAACTCCCGCGGGAAGCACAGCCCGGGCAGATCCTGGCGCTGCATGGGCGTACGGCCGCAGGCATAGCCGTCGATACAGTCGTCCGAACTGTCGCAACCGACCACGCGCAGCACGTCCCCGGGCTGCACGCCGGAGGCGCAGTAGTTCGCGCCGACGTCGTAGAACACCATCTCGGGTGCGTCGGACTGATCGCGGTCGGCGATGCCGAAGCTGCGGGCGGTGCCGGGAAGCACGGCATCCCAGATCACGTTCCAGGTCTCGGAGCGCATGAAGTAGCCGTCGAGGTCGTGAAGGAACAGGCCGTCGTCGAGGGGCATCAACTGGGGCAGGCCGCCGGTGGCGGTCGTGGGCAGGTCGCTGACGTAGTAGGTCACCGGCGTCTCCATGCGCGGCCGGCCGGTGGTGGCGTAGCCCTCGTTCAACTCCACTGCGTTGCGGAAGCGGTGCGACTGAACCTCCTCGGGCCACGATTGACCGTAGGAATCAGGCCCCATCCGGAAGGCAAAGGTGCTCTCGGTGAAGTCCTCGTCGAGGTTGATCACATACACGGCGCCTTCCCAGGTGGTGGCCACACCGAAGATGCCCAGGTAGGTCGTCTTCAGTTCGGGGTCCTGGGAGTCGGTGTTCTCGGGACGCGAAAAGAACGTCACGTCCTGAATCAGACGGTTCTCGGCGAGGTGAATGCCGGGCGTGAGCGCCACGAAGGCACGGGGGACGCTGCCCACGGGCACACAGCCGCGCTCGGGCGAGTCCAGCGCCAGCGCGGGGAGTTCCCGCGTGTCGGCCTGGGTCTCGCACTCCTGGAGGTCGGAGAGCCGCACCACACGCACATCCCCCCGGCGGGTGACCGCATAAAGGAACCTTCCCCATCGGGTTTCAGGCGTGACGCGCAGGGATCCGAAGCCCAGGGTCTCCCCGTCGAGCACGATCTGCCGGGCGACCAGCGGCTCGCCCGCCGCGTCCAGATCGACGGCCAGCAGCAGGTCCGGCTCGGTCCCGGCGGGCGAAAGCCCGGCCGAGTTCACCCCGACATAGAGGGCATCCCCGTCCAGCGCGAGCGTCGAAGGGAGCAGCTCCGTGGGCGTGGCGTCGACGGAGCCGGTGCCGTCCAGGCTTTCGCGAGGGCAGTCTGCCAAATCGGCAGTGGCCAGGAAAGGATCGGACGAGGAGATTCTCCAGGCGGCCGAGAGCAGCCCGTCCACGGTGAAGCGGCCGACGGCCTGGCAGCCCGGGAAGGTGATCAGCAGTTCGCCCGAGGACGCATGGAACTCCATGTGCAGCGGAACGGAGGTCACCGGAGCGGTGCCGTTGACCAGGGGAACCGTGGCGGCAGGAACCGTCGGGGTTTCACCGCGGATCATCTCCAGCAGCGAGTCCACAGGAACCGAGACCAGCCGCGAGGGGCCGGACGCAAGAACATGGATCACGCCTGTGACGTCGTCGAGCAGGACGTCCTGGAGGGTCATGCCCACCGGGAGCAGGTTGTAGCCGGGATTGAGCGGGTCGAGGTCGACGACCTTCTCGTCCTTGAGATCGACGATGGCCAGCTCTCCGCGGGCGGAGAGGGCGATGAAGGCGAAGTAGCGGGTGTCGGTCGGATCGGCCGCGCAGGACTCCATGCCGTCCCATCTCCACTTTCGGGCCTCGTCCCGGCGCGCGCAGAAGAAGCCGGCCTTGATCGGACGCTCCAGCTGGCGCTCGGGCAGCTCGTTGGACTGGTCATCGCAGGCGACCAGGGGAAGGGTGAAGAGGGCCATGAGCAGCACCGACAGAAGGATTCCACCGCGGGCAGGTTTTGTCAGATGAGCGGAGTTGCGCATGTCAGTCCTTCCCGATCTGTCTGGGCATGCCGAAGCGGCCGATCCGCCGCCAGGAGGGCCCATCGTACGACACCAGCGAGATCGTGCCTTCGGCGAAGTTCACGACGTAGAAACCGGGGAACCGGTCAGCCGGCGGAAACAGGAATTCGTGCGGCCCGGTGCCGACAGGGATGCGCTGCACCCACGTCCCGCGGGCCGGATCCATCACCAGCACCTCCCCCTCGGGGAAGCTGGTGACGAAGACCTGCTCGATCCCCAGCGCGTCCTTCTGGACCTGCACCAGCGCGGGCTGAGACGACACCTCGATCGTGCCGATCGGCGTCAGGCGCGTGCGCCCCTGGTCGTCCACGGACACATCGAAGGTCACGAGCACGGGCGGATACCGCACGGCGGCGTAGAGCCTCGTGCCGTCTCCGGAGAAGGCCATCCCGCGAAGCTCCGAGCCGCTCTCGAAGGGACCATAGGGGCTCTGCAGGTAGATGCTGCCCACGTTCAAGAGCAGGTCCTGATCATTCTCGGGGGAGTACTGCCAGCGGAACCAGGCGATCTCGGGTGCGTAGGAGTTCGACACATAGAAGGTCGGCCAGGCATCGGGGCCCGGAACCGCGTCGTAGGATCCGACATATCCGTTGTAGTTCACGGTCATGTT
Organism: Deltaproteobacteria bacterium HGW-Deltaproteobacteria-22; assembly: GCA_002841825.1. Taxonomy (GTDB): domain Bacteria; phylum Myxococcota_A; class Polyangia; order HGW-17; family HGW-17; genus HGW-17. Next base: position 5,802 of record PHAZ01000025.1, read on the forward strand.
CGCGTCGTAGACCTGGGATATCACAGGCGGATCCATGGCATAGTCGACCACCGTCAGGTACGGGCTGTTCAGGTGTGTCACCACCGCGTACTGCATGTCCTCGTAGACCATGATGCGGTACGGATCCGTGGGCAGGCCGTCGCCCTTCTCCAGCCGGTGGGAGCGGCGGCAGTCCCGCGGCCAGGTGGCGTCGCAGCCGTCACCGCAGTCCAGGCACGTCACCTGATGGTTCTCGTCCTCGTACACGTCCACGAAAGTCAACGAGGGGTCCGCACGCACGGAGATCAGCAGGCGGTAGGCCATCGTGGAGCCCTCCGGCGCCGGCAGCACCGCGATGTGTCCGGCGTAGGAACCCAGGCGCACCGCGCTCCGGACGAGGTCGGTGTCGAGATCGCACAGGAACTCGTCACCTGCCTGCGGATCGACCCGGCACGCCGTGTAGGTGAGCGGGTCTGCGGCCATCAGGTGCAGCCGGTCGGCGTCCAGCGCCAGCAGCGTAGAGCCGTTGAAGCGGAGATCGGAGTTGCCGTTGGTGACGAACAGGGTACGCCCCGAGGGGGACATCCGCAGGCCCGACGGATAGAAGAAGATGTCCGTCGGCGGATCGATGCCGGAGATTTCCTGGGCGCAGGCGGCCAGGAGGAACATGGTCAGAAACACTGAGAGGATGCGACGCATCGGATCACCCGGATCCTTTTGAAAGTCTAAAGATAATCGCCATCTCCCGGATCATGGGAATCGCGGGAGTTGTTCATGTACGGCATCGCCTGATTGCGAATGTGCCGACCGATCAGAAAAACAACAAAACCTCCCAGCGCGATCAGGACCCACTTCGCGTTGGGCGTCAGGCCCGACAGGTAGTTGCCGGGCGACCGGAACCAGAAGGTCCGGTCCATCACGTCGAAGGACAACTGGTGCACCTTGTGCAGCTTGTAGGCGCTGTAGCCGGCATAGCCGATCAGGGAGAGCCCCGCCAGCCATATCAGCAGACCAGCATACTCGAAGATCTCCTTCATGCCAGCGCCGCCAGGATCTTGAAGTCGGCGACCCGGCGCAGCAGGGCGTCGAGCCTGAACAGCAGGGCCAGCCGGTTCTCGCGCAGGGCCGGATCATCGGCCATCACCCGCACACCTCGCTCCTCGTGGAAGAACTCGTCGACCTCCTTCCACAGGGAGACCATCTCGCGCAGCGCACCGCCAAAATCACCGGCGTCGAGCATCGTCGAGCAGCCGGCGGAGACGCGCTCCAGGGCCTCGTACAGCGCCTTCTCGGCGGGATGCTCGAGCACCTCGGGCCGGATTCGCTCGGAGACGGCCTCGGCCTTCTTCAGGATGTTCATGCGGCGGTAGAGCTTCACCAGCTGGTTGAACCCGTCGGTCTGGGCCAGCCCCGACAGGGCGGCGAGCCGGGCTGCCACGCCCACGGGACGGTCCGAGTCCACGGCGAGCACGCTCTCGATCATCTCCTTGGCGTGGTTCTCGCCGAACAGGCTGCGCATCCGGTCGACGACGAAGTCCTTGACCGAACCGGGTTCGCAGGGCAGCGGGAGACCTGCGCAGCTCTCGGAGAACACCTCCATCAGGGAGAAGTCCAGCCCGTTCTCGAGCAGGATGCGCAGAAAGCCCAGCGCAGCACGGCGGAGCGCGAACGGATCCGCGGACCCGGTCGGTCGCAGGCCCGCGGCGATGCCGCCGCAGAGCGTGTCGCACTTGTCGGAGAGCGCCAGCATGCACCCCAGCGGCGTCGCGGGAAGCTGGTCGCCGGCGAAGCGGGGCCAGTAGTGCTCGCGGACCGCCTCGGCGACGGCCGGGTCCTCACCCTGGGCCAGCGCGTAGGCACGGCCCATGTCGCCCTGCAGATCCGGGAACTCGTAGACCATCTGCGTCTCGAGATCCATCTTGCACAGCAGGGCTGCGCGCGCGGCCAGCACCGGGTCCACGCCCATGCGCGCCGCGAACCGGCCGGCCATGTTCGAGATGCGGCCGATGCGATCCCACATGGTGCCGAGCTTCTGGTGGTACACCATGTTCTCCATGCGGGAACGGCGGGCCTCCAGCGGGGACTTGCAGTCCTCGTCCCAGAAGAAGCGGGCATCGGAGAGCCGCGCCGAGAGCACACGCTGGTTGCCGGCGAGGGCTGCGGGCGGGCTCTTGAGTTTCGTGCCCAGGGCCGTGGCGAAGCGCGGCGCGAGCCGGCCGTCACTGCGGAAGGCGAAGTAGCGCTGGTGCTTGCGCATGGCGCTGAGGATGACGCTCTCGGGCACGACCAGGAAGTCGGGGTTGAAGTGACCGACCACCAGCGTGGGGTGCTCCACCAGGCACACGACCTCGTCGAGCAGCTCCTCGTCGCGGATCCACTCGAGGTTCTCGCGGACGCAGGCGGCCTCGAGCTCCTCCAGGATCAGTTCCCGGCGGCGCCGGGAGTCCACGATGACGCTGTGGCCGGCCAGCAGGTCCTCGTAGTCCCGGGCGTGGGCCAGCTCTCCTCCTTCGGGCGAGACGAAGCGGTGGCCGCTCACGTGCCGGCCCGAGCTCAGGCCATGGGATTCGAACGGCACGACCCGGTCTCCGAACACGGCGGCGATGCCGCGCAACGGGCGGGAGAACGTGTAGGTGTGATCGGCCCAGCGCATGCTCTTGGAGAACGGCAGCCTGGCGATCCACTGCGGCAGGATCCGCGACAGGACCAGCTCCGAAGGACCACCCTTCTCCCGCAGCCAGGCCGCCAGGCACTCACGGCCGCCCTTGTCGGCGCGATGGGTCTGGTCGAGGCCGCAGCCGGCCTTGCGCAGGAAGCTTTCGCCTGCCTTGGTCAACTGGCCGTCGGGCGTGAGCGCCACGTCCACGGGGGGACCGACAAGCTCGGTCTCCAGGTCCTCCTGCATGGCCTCGACGCCCTCGCCCACCAGCGTGAGCCGGCGGGGTGTGGTATGAGAACTGAGGGACTCGAAGCCGACGCGCTCGGCGTCGAGCAGGGTCATGAAGAGGCCGGGGGCCTCCTCGGAGAAGCGCCGCTGCTCGGCGACGGGAATCTCCTCGCAGAACAGTTCCACGATCAGACGGTCAGACATGGGACACCCCCTTGAGCAGCGGATATCCCAGCTCCTCGCGCTGTTTCACGTAGGCGGCCGCGGTCCGGCGGGCCATGGTCCGCACCCGCAGGATGAAACGCTGGCGCTCGGTCACCGAGAGGGCTCCGCGGGCGTCGAGAACGTTGAACAGGTGGGAGCAGCGCAGGGCCGCCTCGTACCCGGGCAGCACGCAGCCGGCCTCGATGGCGGCGGCGCTCTCCGCCTCGTATTGATCGAACAGGTTCAAATGCATCGCGCAGTTGGCGACCTCGAAGTTGTACTTGCTCAGTTCGCGTTCGTCCTGCTGGTGCACCTGCCCGTAGGTCACCCCGGGCGCCCACTGCAGGTCGTACACGTTGTCGACGTTCTGCAGGAACATCGCGATGCGCTCGAGGCCATAGGTCAGTTCCACGGCCACGGGATTGCAGTCGAAGCCGCCGACCTGCTGGAAGTAGGTGAACTGCGTGACCTCCATCCCGTCGGCCCACACCTCCCAGCCAAGGCCCCATGCGCCCAGCGTGGGGCTCTCCCAGTCATCCTCGACGAAGCGGATGTCGTGCTCCAGCGGATCGATGCCCAGCCGGCGGAGGCTGTCCAGATACAGATCCTGGGCGTTCTCCGGGCTCGGCTTGAGGACCACCTGGAACTGGTAGTACCTGCCCAGGCGGTTCGGGTTCTCTCCGTAGCGGCCGTCGCCGGGACGACGCGAAGGCTCCACGTAGGCCACCTTCCAGGGCTCCGGACCCAGCGCACGCAGGAAGGTGGCGGGATTGAACGTGCCGGCTCCCGTCTCGATGTCGTACGGCTGCCAGACGATGCAGCCCTGCTCGGACCAATACCGGATCAACTCCAGGATGACGTTTTGAAACAGCACGCGACCTCCTTGACCATGCGTGTGGACCAGGGCGCCGGGCGCCCGGCGCAGGCGGAATTTCTCCCATATAATGAATAGAAACTCAAGCTGAGTTTCACCCTCCCGTCACAAATGTATGCACACCGCCTATTCAGTGCATGGGATTCGTGAAAAAAGTTCATTGACGTTTTGTTAGAATCGTCTATCATCCCACGCTGTTCATACCGGTTCACCTCACACAAGGAGTTATGTCAATGAAAACGTTGAATTTTAAAATGGTCGCCATGTTGGCAACGCTTCTGGCCTTCGGCTTCACCGCCTGCGGCAAGAAGGACAAGAAGGACGACGCCAAGCCCACCGACATGAGCGCGGACATGGGCGGCGACATGGGCACCGAGAAGCCCAAGCCGGTCGAGCCCGAGAAACCGAAAGTGACCATCGACGAGGAGTTCCTGAAGTCCCTCAAGGCCATCGTCGCCGACTGCGAGTTCTCCGACGGCAGCACCTACATCGGCAAGTGCAAGGGCAAGCTCAACGAGGAGCTGGTCACCAAGGTGAAGGAGCGCAAGGAGAAGAAATTCGAGGACACGCTGGACACGCTGGCCGCGGCCATCGCCGACGCGGATCGCAAGCTCCAGATCGTCACCGCGGATTTCATCTCGGCCTTCGGTTACTCCATCACCGACGAGGGCGAGAACGCGGCGAAGTTCAACAAGGAAGCCGCCACCCGCTTCCTGGCCGCCGTCTCCGAGGTCAAGGACGAGGGCCTGCTCAACCGCATGGCCATCACACTGACCCACGTCGCGATGCTCAATGAGCTGGACACCGGCCTGTTCGGCCTGGCCGACGCCAAGGGCAAGTACACGCAGAAATACATCATCGCCAATGCGATGCGCTTCGGCCGCATGCGCGTGTTTCCGAAGATCCAAGAGTACGCCAAGAACGAGGACAAGTCCATCGTCGAGAACGCGCTGGGCTCTGCGCTGAACATGTACAAGGCCACCCCCGATGAGCTCAAGATCATCTGCCCGTGGGCCGAGACCTTCCTCACCAGCGACAACGACAACGTGTTCCGCCAGGCTGGATACCTGATGATCCGCTGCAAGGGCGAGTTCATCGACAAGCTGATGACCGAGGGCGAGAAGCGCCTCAAGGAAGACAAGTTCAACCGCGAGTATTACTTCGTGTTCCGCGAGGTCTGCTTCTCGTTCATGAAGGGCGCCGTCGACGAGGCCGGCCTGCAGGCCCAGTGCGACCGCAACTTCAAGTTCCTCGAGGAGGTCGCCAAGAACAAGAAGATCGACGGCGAGTTCCGCGCCCTGGCGCTGGACGCCATCTATTATCAGCGCCGCGACGCCCAGACCCTCAAGGTCCTCAAAAAGTACGCCAACGACAAGGACCCGAAGATCAAGGAGATGGTCAAGAAGGACATCGAGAGCCTGAAGACCCACTACAAAGTGAAATAGCCCCGCCCACTCCTCTCCCCGCCTGAACCCAGAAGAAAGCAATTTTATCGGACTGGTCGGACTGCTGATCAGGTCTACGGATACCGTCTGAAATCCTTGCAGCGTGGGGGAAATGGGCGTTGGGTCATTTCTTTCTTTTGATGTTTTCCCCGCGTTGCGGAGCAACACGGGGCTATCCTCGGTCAACCCGCGTCGCGGGTAAAATGGATTCGGATGCTGGAGGGATCCGTGGACTTGACCACGGCTGTCAGATCTTCAGTCGATCAACTGTGCGAGGTGTTGATGGCGGGACAGGAGAGGATCAGGCGCCCCGGCTCCATCTGCAGATCGGAGTCGAAGGACTCGAGGATGCAGCGGGCCCAGTGGAACTTGGACAGCATGACATGGGAGGTCCCCCACGGGAAGGCGAAGTGCCATCGATCGCCCTCGCGGTGGAAGGTGAGCGGAAACTGGGGATCCAGCCCCGAGGGAGGAATCAGGATCGCCAGGTAGATCAACTTCAGCAGATAGGGTGACAGCCGGACCACCGGGGAAGGCGTCCCTTCGGGCAGGCGCACCTCGAGATTGGTGCCGATCAGATCCTGGACCTCGGTGAAGACCGACAGGGCCATGCTCGGCTCGGACTCGAACATCTCGGGCCTGAAATGGAGGTACGCACCGAACAACTCGCTCTCCATCAGCACGCGGTACATCTGCCGCTGCACGATCTGCAGGTATCTGGCGGCCACCGGGTGCATGTCCTCCTGCAGCAGCAGTTCGAGGGTGCTCGACACGATGCCGACCGAGCCCCGGACGTCGTGAAGCAGGGATCGCAGATCCTGCTGCAGGGCGGGAGGCAGCTGGTGACCGCCGTCAGGCATGCCGACGGATCCGGTTGTTCAGGAGGATGTTGCCCAGGTTCCAGGCGGAGATGAACGAGCAGGGATTGGCCAGCCCCGATCCGGCCAGCCCCATCGCCGTGCCGTGATCCGGCGAGCAGCGCACGTACGGCAGGCCCAGGGTGACGTTGACCGAGCCGTGAAAGTCCAGCGTCTTGATCGCGATCAAACCCTGGTCGTGGTACAGGGCCACCACCATGTCGTAGGAACCGTTGCGCGCCTCCCAGAACACGGTGTCGGGCGGCACGGGGCCGAAGAAGGTGACCTTCCAGCCGGCCTTGACCGCGTCGCGCTCGGCCCGGTCCAGCGCAGGCTGCAGGATGTCATTCTCCTCGTGGCCGAACATCCCGCCCTCGGAGGCGTGCGGATTGAAGCCCGCCAGCGCGACCCGCGGCTGCGCGATGTGGAAGTCCACCATGCAGGACTGCGCGGCCGCCAGCAGGGTCTGCACCACACGCGGCACGGTCAGCAGCTTCGGAACGCGGGTCAGCGGCTCGTGCACGGTGGTCAGGAGCACACGCAGCTCCTCGTTGGCGAACATCATGAACACGCGCTTGATCCCGCTGCGGGCGGCGAGGTACTCCGTGTGTCCCGGGTACTTGAAGCCGGCCTTGTGCATCGCCCCCTTGTGAATGGGAGCCGTGAGCAGGAACGCTGGTTCGTCCGTGCCGGCGATGGCGGCGGTGGCGTAATCGAGATAGGAGATGGCCGCGTGACCCGGATGGCTCAGGGGATCGGCCGGGGAGTCGTCGGGCTCAACGATGGGCCCCTCGTACATGGGAAGGTTCAACTGCGCGGCGCGCTGGACAAGCAGACGCTCGCTGCCGACAACCAGGGGCGCGAATGACGAACCCAAGCTGGCGGCCGCCATCAAGATGACATCGGGCCCCACGCCACGGGGATCTCCCATCGTGACAATGCGGAGCGCTTCTGGAATACCCATCGGCTATCCTCCGACAAATTGAGAAAAGGAAATGGGGAGAACTGGCCTCTAATCCTCGGAACGCTTCATGCGGCGTTTCCGGCGGCGGGCGGCTTCACGCAGCTTCCGCTTCGAAGCCTGGCTGGGCTTTTCGTAGTGACGGCGGCGCTTCATCTCCCGCAGGATTCCCTCGCTGGCCGTGATGCGGCGCAGCCGGCGCAGCGCACGGTCCAGACCACGCTCGTCCACGCGGACTTCCAGAGGCTTGCCAACAAACGGTTCAGGTCCTTTTTCCATCATCGAATCACTTCTTTCTGTACGAAAACGACAACGCTAATATACTCTCAACCCAGATTACGTTCTGGGCGGCCCACCAACGGGGGCTGCCCGGTCGAGCGGTCGATATAGACGAAACAACCCCCTCTTGTCAATGGCAAAACGCCAATGCACAATAGGATACGGATTTGTTTCCCGGTGGCTTCCTCCAGAAAGGACCGGTTCCCTTGACGAGCACCTACGATTATCAGATTTATCTGAACATCCAGAAACTGGATGAAGAGATCACCGAACCCGAGCTGCCCGCCCTGCCCGAGGGCATTCACGCACGCCTGAAGCGCCAGCCGGACACCCGGCAGACCCGCGTCTGGGAAGGGACGCTCTCCATCGGCCATTCCAAGGCGGAGCTTAAAATATTCGTCAAGTGGATGCGCGAGGAGCTGCCGAAGATCTTTTCCGGAAAGATCTCCCTTTACGATCCCCAGTTGGGGAGATCTCTCTTCATGGAGCGCGACGAAGAGGAGTTTGTGGAGTCCGTATGCAAGCACGACGCCTGGATTCTCTCCAACCTCGGCGGCGACACCCTCCATGCGGAGGAGCCCCGCATCGAGATGCCCGCGCGCACCAAGATGTTGATCTGGTTCGCGCTGCTCCTGGTCGCGCTGTATTTCCTGACCAACTTCGGCCTGACCCTCTACTTCCGATGAGATCACTGGAGGACCCGATGAGACGAACCCACGTTGGCACCACCCTGCTCGCCCTGCTCACCCTGCTCGCCCTGGCCACGGCCTGCGACGACCCTTCCTCGAACCGGCCCCGCGATGACGCCGCCATCGACGGAGGCCCCGACGCCGCGGACGTGATCGGGGACGCCGATGCCGACGCCGAGCTGCCCGATCCCGACGAACGCCTCAAGCTGGCCGGCGACCTGGCGATCATGAAGATCTCCCTGTTCCAGTCCGTGGAGATCCCCATCTGGCGCGACGGCGACGCCCTGGCCCCGTCGGCGATCGTCATCGTCCCCGACCGGACCCTGCGCGTGGTCGTGTGGGCCGCACCACAGAACGGCTACTCCGCGCGCCCCCTGACCCTGATGGTGTCCGTGATCCCGGCCGCAGGGGACCCGGTGGACCTGCAGGCGACCGTGACGTTCCCGGCCGCGTCCGATCCCGCGAATCCGGCCACGGCGGTCTTCCTCGAACTGCCGTCGTCCCTGGTGCCCGCGAACCTGGGCCTCTCGGTGCGCATCCTCGACGAGGCCTCCGCCCAGACACCCGAGACGCAGCCGCACCCGGCGCGCGCGGGCACGCTCACCGCACCGCTGGCCGTGGCCGTCGAGCCGGCGCAGGAGCCCGTGCGCCTGATCCTGATCCCGATCCGGTACCAGGACGGCGGACAGGACTTCCTGCCCGACACCTCCCCGGCCCAGCTCGCCCTCTACGAGACGCTGCTTGAGGCCACCTATCCGGGCGGGTTCGAGCTGGTGCTGCACGCGGAGCTGGCCTGGGACGACCCCTTTACCTGGACGGGCAACTTCGACTTCGGGGATCTCAACGGCGCCCTCGTGGACATGAAGGCCTCCGAGGGCGAGGCCCCCGAGAGCTACTACTACGCGCTGGTCGCCCCCGCGGACACCTTCTCCGACTATTGCGGAGGCTCCTGCACCACGGGACAGAGCTACGAGGTCTCCAACCCCGGGTCGGCCGACTACCGGGTCGGCGGCGGCATGGGCTTCTCCGGCGAGAACTCGGCGTGGACGCTGGTCCACGAACTGGGGCACATGTTCGGCCGCTCCCACACCGGCTGCGACGTCTCGCGGGACGACGACGACTATCCCTACAGCGGGGGCATGCTCGGCTCGTGGGGTCTGGACCCGCGCTCCGGCGCCTGGATCGATCCCGCCGACTGCGCCGACTTCATGGGCTACTGCGACCCCACGTGGGTCTCGGACTACACCTGGAACGGCCTGTACGACCGCATCGTGGAGCTGGCGCAACTGTACCCGCCCGCGGCGCCCTCCCCGGTCCGCCTGCTGCACATGAACCTCGCCGACGGCACCCTCCGCGTTGGCGCCCTGCTGACCGCGCCCAGGGCCCCGGGGGACCGCACCGTGCGCGTGCTCGTCTCCGACGCCAAAGGCACCCGCGAGATCGACGCGCCGGCCGTGTTCCAGTCCGGCGGCACCGCCTTCACGCTGGCGCTGCCGGCCGGCATCGACGCCCGCAGCGCACAGTTGCCCGACTTCCCGCACCTGACCCTGCGGTAGGACACCGGCGACGACCCTTCGCATTTTCCCTGATTGACTTCCACCGCCGCCGGGCGGATATTCCCCGACCGAAGCCGAACGTGGATCAAACATCCCAATCCGCAATCCGCCTCCGCGGAGTCCCCCATGCTCTACACTGCCGGTGAAAAGAATTCTATTATCAATAAAAATATGAATGAATACGGCTCCATCGGGCGGTTCATGCAATTTGTCGACGCCGCCGGAGCCGCAGATCTGTCGCGCCTGCGGGACGGGTTGGTCGCGCGCCTCGACAGGCTCCACGTGGAGCACGGCGCCCACGGAACCAAGCTCGACATGCGCAAACTGAGCCCGGGCTGCCGGATCTGCGTGGAGGGAAACTGGAGCTGCCTGTTCGTTAATAATTTCTGCAACGCATCCTGCTTCTACTGCCCTTCATCCCAGAATGACCTGTCGACGCCGGCCACCAATCACCTGCAGTTCGACGACGCCGGCTTCTATGCCGGCTACCTGCGGCGCTTCGGTTTCACGGGGGCCAGCATCAGCGGCGGCGAGCCCTTCCTGTCCCTGGAGAAGTCCCTCGACTACATCCGGGCCATCCGGGAGGTCAACGGCCCCCGGTTTCACATCTGGATGTACACCAACGGGCTGCTGGCCACGAAGGAGAACCTGCGCCGGCTGGCCGGGGCCGGCCTCGACGAGCTGCGGTTCGACCTGACCGCGGTGCGCTACGACGTGGAGAAGGCCGCCATGGCCTGCGGGATCATCGAGACGGTGACCGTGGAGGTCCCCGCCATCGAGGGGGAGGCACCCCAACTGGAGAAGATGGCCCTCGAGCTGGCCGCCGCCGGCGTCGGGCACCTGAACCTGCACCAGCTCCGCTGCACCCCCCACAGCGTCGCGAAGATGATCGAGCGCGGGCTCTCCTTCATCCACGCGCCCTTCGTGCTCTCGGCGTGGTCAGAGGTGGTCGCCCTGGAGACCATGGCCCGCCTCCTCGAGACCGGCACCGAGCTCCCCGTGCACTTCTGCTCGTTCCTGTACAAGTACCACTCGCAGAACTCCGCCTCCCGGAGACGGTCGGCCGCGGCCCTCCCCGGCACCGGCCACACGGTGACGGCGGCGGGCTACCTCCGCGAGATCACCAGCCATGGCGTCGCCGTTCGCGCCGACGATCTGCGCGACCATGCCTGCGACAGCATCCGGCTCGAGTATTTCGAGGGACGGATCACCCAGGTCCATGAGGCCACGGACGCCGCGGTCTTCTCCCTCGCGGGCCGTTCGCTCTTCATCCAGAAGCGCAAAGCCATGCACCCGATCGAGCTCGACGGCGGGGAGGTCGACCTGTACCGGACACCCTTCCTGAAGGACTTCACCTGGCACGCCGACCTCGACCCCGACGACCAGCTGCACCTGAGCCCGGCCCTGTCGGACAAGTTCTCGGCGATCCGCTCCATGGAGGTCCTGCCCGAGGGCCTGATCGAGTACTTCTGAGCGGGCACCGCGCAGGTGTCGCGACGGTCTCGACGATGGAGGCTCCTAGGGACAGCCCCAGGCTTCGTACACCTGTTCGATGCAGCGATCCACGTCGCTGCAGGTGAGGTACTCGAGGCACGTCCCGACGCGCTTGCGCACGGAGTCATGCATCAGCGGGATGAACTGGCACGTGGCCTCCAGCTTCTCTCCGCACCCGGCGGCCCGCCTGGTGCAGGCTTCCCGGACCTGCGTCCGTTCGGCGGTGCGCGGCGCCCGGTCCGCCTCCTGCCGCACACAGGCCACCCCGGCGCGGGGCCCCTGCCCGCAGGGCAGCCGGCGCACACAGGCCTCGATCCCGGCCACCGCGGCCGGACGCAGGAGGCTCTCCATGCACCGCTGGTCATGCCCACATGAGTTCAGGCTGGTGCCCTGGTCTTCCGCCGGGCACCGCGCGAACCGCGACGCCAGGGTCCCGCACAGTCCGGTGGGCCCGGGCGCGGACCTGGCGGTCTTCGGCCCTCGCTGCGGCGCTGGGGAATCGCACGAGACCAGCGCGATCCACAGCAGCAACACCAGACCCGATGCAACAGGAAAACGCGGGTGTCGGATCGATGTCATGGCCGTGCTCCTGAAAGTGGGTGTCATTCGAGGCTCCGAAAGTAGGCCGCGGGATTTGGTTCGTCAAGGAGAAACAATGTCGAGGTCCGGCTCTTCTCCGAGCTCACCGCCGGGCTGTTCACCAAGTTCTGAGCTCCCCACTCCACGGATCCGGAGAGCACCTGCCGAGGAAAAAGTCCTGCATCCCCCACGGCCTCCGGCCACTGACGAGGTGACAACCCGCGACATTGATGTATCATTGAATTCCAAGCGGACCTCGCCGAGGTCGGTCGTCCAAGTACGGAGGCAAAATGAGACGGTTTTTTCTGCTGCTGTGCCTGTTGTTATCCATGAGTTGCCAGGAGCGCGCCGCGCCGAAGGTGGACCGCAAGGCACACCTGAAGCGCCTTCGTCAGTGCAGGGCCCAGTTGGAGACCTCGCTCGTGGAGCGCCTCGCGGCCAATCCGCCCGACGACCTCGTCCGGGGCCTGACCGTTGTGCAGCGACCGGTCCTGGCCGAGCGTTTGTACCAGGCCATCTACGAGGGCTTCTTCCTCGGTGGACCGGACCGGGACCTCACCGCCTACCTGAAGGACTCCCCGGCGCGCCCGTGCTTCGGGGAGAAGGAGTGCGCCGGCTTCGCGCGCTGCGTGGCCGGTGCGCTGGCGGGAACCGCCTACGCAGGGCTGGAGGACCTGGAGATGCCGGCGCCCCAGGAACCCGCGCCGGACCCGACGGCCGTCCCCCCGGACCCGCCGCCGGTGCCCGAGCCCGCGATCACGAAGGAGCGCTTTGACCTCTCGCAGCCTGACCCGCGCCTGGACTGGGGGATTCCCTGGGATCCCGCGGCCCCGCGCCTCTGGTATGCGACCCGGGATCGGCTGCGGCTCGTGGCGCCCGGGGATGGAAAGATGAACGTGCAGAAGGAGATCCGCCTGCAGGAGTCGTGGAGCGCGACCGACGACGTCATGTCTCCGGAAGTCCATGTCACCGGTCATGGGGCCGTGCTGGTGCGCACGACCCGGACCCTGCTGCTGGTGGACCGGGAGGGCGGCCTCCACGCGGTGTGGCGCACCGCCGCCGAGGGGAAGAAGATCGGCGCCATGACCCTGTGGGACGACCGCATCGTGATGGCGGCCGAGGGAGGGCTCATCGTCCTCGATGGGACCTTCCGGGAGCTGGGGCGCGTGTCCTTCGGGCTGGGGGACGGCAAGGACGGGCATGACGTCCTGATGCACGGAGATGAGGCCCTGGTCCTGGACAACCGCGCGGTCCCCTTCTACCTGTTCCGGGTGGACCTGCAGGACCCTCGCGCGCCCCGGATCCTCGACGACGTGGTGGACCACGCCACCAGCGCCCATCTGCTGCATCAATGGACCGACGAGAAGGCCGGCCTGTGGGCGGTGCTCCGCTCCACGTACGGAATGGGCGGCTACGCCGAGGTGGTCCTGGCCATGGACCTGAAGAAGCCCGCTGCCCGGGTGAAGCACGAGCTGCCGCCCGGAGTGCCGATCTTCATCGGTGGGCACCCGTCGGTCCGCCACACCATCGGAACCTACTCAGACATCTTCAGGGGGCCGTCGCCGTCGTCCAAAGCCAATCCAGATCTCCGCACCATGCCCATGGCCATCATGAAACGGATGGGCGTCCGGTTCCGCGCCGGCTCCTCCCTGCCGCCGGGCTGGGTCCTGGCGACCGACGACCGTGGCCTGTATCTCGGGTATTTCAAGCTGGTGCCGCCCAAGGCGGAGTTCGAGATCGGACGCACCATCGTTTCGTACGGCCCGACGCCCCGGCGCCCGGGACGCCTGCGGCTCGACAGGGTGTCCGAAGCCGAGGAGGACCCCTTCAGCCATGCCCAGGTCCAGTGCGTGATGGATCACCGTGAGCAACTGATCGTGCTGGTGCTCCCTGACAAGGTGCAGGTGCTCGACGTCACCGGGGACCGCGTCCGCACCGTCGTCGAGCTGGCGAACCCCCCGGGGCTGCCGGCCCACGTGCGGATCCACCACTGAGGCTGCCGCGTTGGTCCCCGCAGCTGCGTGGAGCGGAGGTGCCCCGGACGCGGGATGACCTCGAATCACGCCTCGGGGGTCGGGAAGGCTGACTGCAATCATAGTCAAGCCGGCCGGCAACGTGCCCGGACAGCTGCCTTCCGAGATGCGGAAACCCTCCTCGTGGACGGTACACGCAGGAATTCGGATGGCCACCTTCACGGGGGCGAACCAAAGCTCCCACAATGATCCTCCCGACGGAGCCACCGGCGGATTTCGAATGCAAACGACAACTTGCTTTCCAGATGAGACATGGTATTGAAATCAGGGTCAGCAGAGGATTTGCATGTCTCATTTCCGCTTCATTTTCTCTTTTCTTTTGTGGTTTTCCCTCCTTCCCGGCTGTCATGATCCGGAAAACAAGCCGGAAAACAAGCCGGTCAGTTTCTGCGGCGATGGACGGGTCGACTGGGAGCGGGGGGAGTGGTGCGACGGTGAGGCGATGGGAGGTGATACCTGCCTGTCCCTGGGCTTCTACAATGCATCGGGAACTCTGTCCTGCATGCACGACTGCTGGTACGACGTCTCCGACTGCGGAGGAACCTGCGGCGACGGTGTCGCCAGTCCGGAGCACGGGGAGGAATGTGACATCGAGGACTTCGCCGGTGCGACCTGCGAGAGCCTGGACCGGGGTGGCGGTGTGCTGCGCTGTTCTGACTCCTGCAAGTTGCAGTTAGATCTGTGCGAGGGCCGCTGCGGGAACGGAATGCGCGAAGAGTCCGAGGAATGCGATGACGGGAACGTGGAGGCCGGCGACGGATGCGGTCCGGACTGCGCAGTCGAAGAGGGCTGGTATTGCGGATACACCTACCAGCCGAACACCTGCTGGACCGACTGCGGAGACGGCCTGGCCATCGAGGAAGAGGAGTGCGACGGAGACGACCTTCGGGGACAGACCTGCGAGTCCCTGGGCTTCTCCGGCGGCACGCTGGACTGCACCTTCTTCACATGTGAATACATGACCAGGGATTGCATCCAATAACCGCACCCCTCGGACAAACCTGGACAGGTCCATGGGTTGCCACGGGATCAAGCCCCGGGGGAAAGGCGTTGGCGGTGGGTGCGCTTCACCAGTCCACGGGTAGCAGATAGCTTTGGTAGGAGGCGTAGCCGAAGAGCTCCACGGTGAAGGTGATCGCGGGATCCCTCGAAAAGATGTGCACCTGACGCGGTGAACGTTCCAACGCATACTGCCAGAGGATCACGCCGAAGCCGGATTCGCCGATGGGGGTGTAATCCGAGGGGTTGAAGGGCTGATCGTCCAGCCATATCCGTTGGGCGGGGGTCGTCGGCAGGGGGGCTACGATCTGCACGAAGTTCTCAAGGAAGCTCGCGGGAAGGGCGGTCCGGTACGACGTCCGGAACCGGTGGGTTGGGACAACGAGCCCGAAGGACGGGTCCCCGAACCCGATCCTGAAATAGTCAGCGCTCAGCACGAACTTGCCCACCAGCACCGGCGCGCTCGAGATCACTTCAAAATGGTTCCGCGCCGTGGCGGGAAACTCCAGAAATTCGCCTGCGTCGAGGGTCACGGGGGCGTGGACCGGCGGGCTGAACTCGACGTTCGTGTGGTCCTCGACCGCAAGGACGCGGATGAAGTTGGCCGCGGTGCGCGCCGACGGCAGCTCGGTGAGCGCCACCACATGATGCGTGCCCAGGGTATCCAACGGAGGCATGACCTCCTCGAGCAGATCGCCGGCCCACAGGTCGAAGGGGATGAACGCCAGGTTGTGTCCGCCCCAGACAGCCACGGGCCGATCGGCGGTGACCTGCGAGCCGGTGAGGTCGTGGGCGAGGCCGCCGGTGCAGTATTTCTCACCGTCGATCATGACCGACGCGGTCCCCTCACCCACGGGACAGTCGAGAAAGTCGCTCAGGGTCATCAACTGCAGGACATCGCCACGGTCGAGGATACGAGTGAGCGGGACACCTCGCGGAGTGGCCGACACGTCGTCGCCCTCGGCCAGCGGCGCGCGTGGAATTACGGTCACGCGCGTGTCGTCCTCCACCGCCACCACCACCAGGTTGCCGGGGTAATTGCAGTGCAAATCCTGCTCATCGGAGTCCATGAACCAGTTGCTACGGGTCATGACCACTGCACGGGTCCCCAGATCGCGGACGGGAATCAGCAGCGAGGCGTCGGCCGTGTAACCCTGTCCGGTTGCGAGCATGTGATGGAACGGGTTGAACTGGGCCGCCCGCACCGGCAGGTCGCTTGAAATGAAATAGGCGCCCTGTCCCCGCGCCGCCCTGTACAACCCCGGCCGGAAGTGACTGGTGAGCAGGGTCGGTGCGGCGCCGGCGGTCTGCAGGAAATCGAGGACGGGAAGCAGGAACAACTCGGCGCCGTGGGCGGACACCAGGCGCTCCTGGTCGACGTTGGGGCCCTGCACCCGCACGCGGACCGCCACCGCCTGCGGATTGGAGATCAGGAGGCCGAAGTCGTCGTGAAAAGGCTCCTTGAGCTGGGGATTGGCCATGCTCACCGCCACGAAGGCGCAGCCTTGGGCGCCATCGCCGGTCCAGGCACAGGGATCGCCGCAGCCGGCGGGATCGAACGTGCAGTTCATCGCGCAGGTCAGGGTCCCTGGGGCGTGCCCGAGGAACTCGCACGTGGCGTCACCGAGATCATCGCCATCGCAAGCCTCCGATTCCTGTCGGACACCGTCTCCGCAAACATCCGGTTCGCCATGGCA
Source organism: Deltaproteobacteria bacterium HGW-Deltaproteobacteria-22 (assembly GCA_002841825.1). Lineage (GTDB taxonomy): Bacteria > Myxococcota_A > Polyangia > HGW-17 > HGW-17 > HGW-17. The sequence continues at coordinate 22,335 of PHAZ01000025.1, forward strand.
GCCTTCCGTGTCGAAGGCGCAGTCGGCGCAGGAGAGCCTGCCGCCGGAGAACCCCAGTCGCTCGCAGGAGACCTCACCGAGGTCGTCTCCGTCGCAGTATTCGCCGGCCTGCAAAACACCGTCTCCGCAGGTTTGAGGAGGCAGATCGCGGCAGTCGCCCTCGTCGAAGGTGCACTCATCCGTGCACCGCAGGACACCCAGATCGTATCCACGTGTCCAACAGGTGGCGCCGCCCGTGTTCTCGCCGTCGCAGTCTTCGAAATCCTGGACCCGTCCGTCTCCACAAGCCACGAACATGGCCGGATGTCGTTCACAAGCCAAGAGCACCGAAAGACACCATAGGACCCATCGCAGCCGGGCACGGTCCGAAACTTGTCGCATGCGCATCACAGTCCTCCATCATTGGGTGAACGTAATCTCTGGACAGTGTACCGTGATTGGCCGCTTCTGCAAGTTGGAGGAGATCCAACTCGGCGGCGACCTTTCAAAGGGGGCTGCTTTTTGAGGATCCTGGCGGAAATTAACTTGCCAGCAAAAGCGATGGCCTGAACATCTCAGGAAACGCCGCCGCGACGGGATCACGCCTCCGGGGTCGGTGCGGGGGCGGCGGGCTTGCGGAAGCCTGCGCCCAGGTGATTGAAGCGGAAGTGCGGGGGCTTGTCGGCGAGCAGGCCCGCGCGCACGGCGGCGCGGCCCAGCTCGTTGAAGTCGCGCATGATCACGTACAGGCGACCGTCGAGCTCGTCGATCTCCTCGGTGTCCTCCACCGGGCGGCCCTTGGCCATCTCGGTCTCGCCGAAGACGCTCCACAGGCGCGGGCGAAGGGCGGTGTGCTCGTCGAGGCGGG
>PHAZ01000026.1 GCA_002841825.1 Deltaproteobacteria bacterium HGW-Deltaproteobacteria-22
TTCATGGGGGGCTCCTTCATGGGGGGCTTCATGGGGGGCGGCGCATCGTCGTCGTCATCATCGTCGTCATCATCGTCGCCCATGACCGGCGGCATGGGGGGCGCGGGCTTGGGCGGCGCGTCGCGCACCTCGATGGGCGGCGTCACGGGTGGGTTCACGCTGGCGGTCAGGTTCGCATTCCCGGGCCGGATGATTCGGTAGCCGTGATCGGGCATGGGTGCTGGCGGACGGTCGCGGATCTCCACGGGTGGCTTGTCGGGCGTGTCCTTGAGCTCGGGCTCGTGCATGGGCGGGAGGGGCTGAACGGGGTCCTTGGCCTCGCCCGGATCGGGTTTTTCGTTGACGGGTTTTTCCGTGGTGCAGGCCACGCCGGCGCCGAAGATCGTGGACAGCGCCATCAGCCCCGCCGCGGCCAGCCGGGTGCGCGTGCGTTTGGCGGGTTCGGCCTGGTCGAGGTAGGTGGGCTCGTGGAGCTGGCCGGCCGGGCCATGGATGTGCACGCGGAAGCAGAAGCCGGGCACGACGATGTAATCCTGGTCGAGGAGCACCACGGGCTTGCCCTCGGGCACGTCCACGCTGCGGCCGCCGCGGTGCACCTGGGCGAAGCCGACGGCGCCGGCGGGGCGGTGGAAGATCAGTCGCTCGTCGGCGGACACCCAGACCTGCCCGTGGCCGGGCTCCTCCTGCTGCCACTCCACCTCGCCGCCGGGCAGAAACGACAGTTTCTTCTCGGCGCCGGAGATGGCCACGCAGCGCAGGTAGCGCAGGCTTTCATGCAGGGGATAGCAGTTCTCGATGCAGATCGCGATGGGTTCGGGCATGGATGTCCTCCTGACCCCCTGAGGAAAGCATTGAAACGCCCGTCGTGCAAGCGGTAATTAACGGCCCTGAAACGGGTATTCGAAGGAGGTGGCGGGGACGAAGGTCTCCTTGATCGTGCGCGGCGAGATCCAGCGCATCAGGTTGAACGGGCCGCCGGCCTTGTCGTTGGTGCCCGAGCCGCGGGCGCCGCCGAAGGGCTGCAGGCCGACCATGGCGCCGGTGGGCTTGTCGTTGAGGTAGAAGTTCCCGGCGGCGTAGCGCAGCATCTGGCAGGCCTTCACGAAGGCGTAGCGGTCGCGGGAGAACACGGCGCCGGTCAGGCCGTACGGGCTCGTGGTGTCGCACAGGGACAGCGTGTCCTCGTAGGCGTCATCCTCGTAGACGAAGATCGACAGCAGGGGGCCGAAGAACTCCTCCTGCATCAGGAAAGATCGCGGATCGGCGACCTCGATGACGGTGGGCTCGACGAACCAGCCGACGGAGTCGTCGGAGCCGCCGCCGAATACCACCCGGTTGCCCGGATCGGCCTTGGCCCGGGTGATCGCACCGGTGAGGTTGGCGAACGAGGCCCCGTCGATGACGGCGTTCATGAAGTGCGAGAAGTCGCGCACGTCGCCCAGCGTGACGCGGGACAACTGTGCCGTCAACGCTTCACGCACCGTCGGCCACAGGCTGCGCGGGATGTAGGCCCGGGAGGCGGCCGAGCACTTCTGTCCCTGGTACTCGAAGGCGCCGCGCACCAGGGCCGTGGCGACCTCGACCGGATCGGCGGAGGCGTGGGCGAACACGAAGTCCTTGCCGCCGGTCTCGCCCACCAGGCGTGGATACGAGCGGTAGCGCTCCAGGTTGTTGGCGACCGCCTTCCACAGGTGGTTGAACGTGCCGTTGGAGCCGGTGAAGTGGATCCCGGCCAGATCCGGGCGGGCCAGCGCGACGCGGCCCATGCGGGAACCCGCGGCAGGAACGAAGTTGATCACGCCCGGGGGCATGCCCGCCTCCTGGAGCACCCGCATCAGGTGGTAGTTGCTCAGCACGGCCGAGGTGGCGGGCTTCCACACGATGGTGTTGCCCATCAGCGCCGGCGAGTTCGACAGGTTGCTCGCGATGGAGGTGAAGTTGAACGGCGAGATCGCCAGCACGAAGCCCTCCAGCGGACGGTACTCCATGCGGTTGAGCTGATCCAGCGACGAGCGCGGCTGCTGGGCATAGATCTGCGACGCGAACATGGCGTTGTAGCGCAGGAAGTCGATGGTCTCGGCCGCCGCGTCGATCTCGCTCTGCTGGGCGTTCTTGCCCTGTCCGAGCATGGTCGCGGCGTTGACGCGGTCGCGGAAGCGGCCGGCGAGCAACTCGGCCGCCTTGAGCTGGATCGAGGCCCGCTCGATCCACGACAGGGCCGACCACTGTGCCTGGGCCCGCACCGCGGCGTCGCAGGCCGAGGTGATCTCCGCCTCGCCGGCCAGGTGGCAGCGCGCCAGGACGTGGCCGTGCTCGGTGGGCATGACCACGTCGACGGTGTCGCCCGAGTAGACATCGCGGCCGTCGATGATCGCGGGGATCTCGATGACCTCGGAGGACTGGCGGGCCAGCTCCGCCTGAAGCGACGTGCGCTCGGGGGAACCGGGCGCGTAGGTCAGGACCTTCTCGTTGACAGGGATCTGGAAGGAAAACGCGGCGTTGTTCATGGGTCCACTCCTGGGGTGTGCCGGCCGCTGAGACCGGGTCCCATGCACAACATACCGCTGGTCTCTCGTGAAATGAAATGATAGTTTTTCATCTGATGGATGAATCAGATTCATCCATGTCGGACTTTTCCGGGCTTGGATCCGACCCGGCACAGCCGGCCACCTGAGGCGCCCGCCAAAGGGCGCCGGAAAGCAGCAGCGTCATGTTCGCCGATTCCAATCGTCTCAGGGTCTTCACCGAGGTCGCCCGGCTGGGCAGCTTCAGCGGGGCCGCAGCCAGGCTGCACCTGACTCCGTCGGCGGTCAGCCACGCCATCGGCCGCCTCGAGGAGGAGGTGGGCCGTCCGCTGGTCCGGTTCGTCGCGCGCCGGGTCCAGTTGACCGACGCCGGGCTGCGCCTGTTCGAGGTCAGCGACCGCTCGTTCGGCCAGCTCGAGGAGGTCCAGCTCCAGCTCGCGTCGGGCACGGTCGCCGAGCACTTCACCCTCGGCTGCACCGTGGAGTTCGGTACCGCGGTCCTCGTGCGCAAGCTGGCGCCGCTGCTGCGCGCCGCGCCCGAGCTGCGTGTGCACTTCCACTTCTCCAACGAGCTGGCCGCACCCCTGTTGGCCGGGGACGTCGACCTCATCGTGGACTGCCGCGTGCACCTGCATCCCCAGGTGGAGACCATCGAGTTGTTCCGGGAGAAGTACGTCGTGGTCGCGGCCCCGGAGCTGGTCGCGCGCTTTGCACTTCGCGCGCCGGAGGACCTGGGCGCCGTGCCCGTGCTGTCCATGGACCTGCGCTGCACCTGGTGGGAGAAGTTGATGCGGACGCTGCCACCCACCCGGCGGCCCGCCTTCTCCCACGTGCTGGAACTCAACCACCTGCGGGGCATGATCGGCGCGGCCTGCGAAGGACTCGGCGTGGCGCTGGTGCCCCGCTACAGCGTCGCCCGCGAGCTGGCCACGGGCTGCCTGACAGAGGTGTTCGCCCTCGCCCTCGAGGAGGACCGGTTCTGCATCTACCAGAGGGCGTCCCTGGCCGGGCGCGGGAAGAACCGCCGCATGGTGGACTTTCTGAAGAGGTTGTCGATGGAGGAGTTCGCCGACGCGATCACGCCGGTGCACGAAGCCGGCGCGAAGACGACCGGGCGCAGGAAGAACCCGGTTACAGGGTCGAGGAGATCGAAGTGAAGAATTTGGTGATAGCCCACACTTCACGGGCCTTGAGGCCGAGGAACTGCACGCCCACGCCATTGGTGCCCTCACCGACCTTCTCGGTCCAGCGCACGACGACCTCGACGCGGATGGGGACATCCAGGGTGGGGATCGAGAAGATCAGGGCGAACAACTCCTGACGCTCGACGGGATAGTCACAGTGGAAATAAAGTCCACCGACCGACATGTTCTGAATCACGGCGGGGCGGCTGGTGTTGCCGGACACCAACTCCACAGGCAGTTGAACGTCGTGTCGTTGGTTCACGCGTCGTGTCGAGGGATTCATGGTCATATTTCACCTTCAGGGATTTTCACCCTGCTGCGCATCATGGGCGACGGTCTCGGGCTCGCCCAGGGCGGGAATGTCATCGAGCAGACGGACGGCCAGCTCGCCTCCGGCGACGACCAGCTCCGCCCGCGCGATGAGCCGGTTGTCATACACCAACAGGACCTGACTGCCCACGGGGCTTCCCAGGGGAAGCACGGCACCTAGGGTCAGGGCGGCGAGCGCGCTGCCCCGAAGGCGGATTCTTCCGACTTCCACCGAAATTTCAAGAGGAAAATGATCGATCGGTGAAGGTTTCATGAACCAGCCTCCGCAGGACACCCATCGGCCGCTGTCGCAGCGGACGGGAATCCACGTATCATGTCGGCCAAGAAAGGCCGAATCTTTAGCCGGCCAGCCCGGAAAAATCACTTCTTTTCGTCGGGCGCCGGCCACGTCCCGGACCGGCAGGAATCCGACCGACAGGGAGCAGGCAAAAGAAAAATCCAGCGCCGGGGTCCGGACCGGGTATTCCGGCAGCTCCGGTTCGACGGCCGGTTGGTAGACCCATTGAAAGTGCGCCCCGGGAAGAAGGAGCCATCCGGACAGGGTGACCGGGTGGGTTTCCGCCGGCGCCGACACCGGCCTGGCCCGGGAGAACGCCATGGGACGGTCCACGGCCAGGCGCGCGAACAGGTCATCGGGTCCCGAGGGGAGATTGGGCAGATTCGCAAATAAATAAAGACCGTCCAGCGAGGCCGCGGTCAGGCCGATCCGGGCGCCGGACTCGGTGCACCACCAGGCGGCCACCGTGGGCAGCCGCCCGGGTGGATCGACGGTCAGTTCGCAGGGTTCTCCCAGCAGCGTCTGCATCGCCCGCAGGGGTCCGGTGAGATACCGGGTCAGCCGGGCGCGATGAAGCTGGGCGCGCGGGTCCACCGGGGGGATGCGCGGCAGCAGGGGGAGGAGCACCGACGGCAGCATGGGGCGTCACCTCGGGGGGTCGAGGGAGGGCGGCAGGGAGGACGACACCGCGTCGAACAGGTCGAGGTTGGCGACCGCGGCCTTGGGCGGCACCAGGTCGGCCAGGGCCCGCCTGAAGTGTCCGACGTCCACGCCCGGGATCCAGCCGAGCCAGGCGATGGTCGCGAGGACGGCCACGTTCTGCATGCGTGGGTCGGGCAGCCCGTCGATGTGCACGGGGTGCGCGGCCACGTTCATCTGGCGGGCGAGATCATGAATCTGTTCGGTCTCCACGAGGGGCTCGCGCCCGAGCCGGACGGCCAGCGGCTGCCATGTGGTCTCGTACCAGACGAGGCGTCCGCCGTGGCGCGCGTACTGGGAAAGGCCCCTGTGGGCTTCGGTGCGCTCCAGCGCGATGACGAGGTCCGCGTCGTGGGGGGCCACCAGCGGGGAGAACACACGGGTCCCCACGCGTAAAAAGCTCTCCACGGAGCCGCCGCGCTGGGCCAGACCATGGGTGTCCACGGCCCGGATCTCCAGGCCCGCCAGGTCGCTGGCATGGGCGAGCACCTCGGCGAGCAGGCCGATGCCCTGTCCGCCGACCCCAATCATATAAATCTGCGTGGTGTGGGTCATGAGTCCTCCCGGGCCGCTGGCGGCGAGATCGCCCTGGAGGGACAGGTCTGCAGGCACGAACCGTCCCCGATGCACAGGTCCTCGTTGACGTGCACGCCCCCGTCGGGCTCCAGGAAGAAGGACGGGCACCCGAACCGCATCACGCAGACATGCTTTTGATCGCATTTATCCTTGAGGATGCGGACCTGGCGCTTGACGTGTCCGGGCTTGCGTGACTCGCGGCGCATGTGGGCGAGCATGCACGGGTGGCGCGCGATGACGACCTGGAAGCCGCCGGCCTCGTTGGCCTCGCGCACCAACTGGGTCAACTTGCCCTGCGCGTAGGTGTCGACCTCGTGCACGGTGGCGCCCAGGGACACGAGCAGGTCACGGATGGACAGGGACTGCACGGGGCCGTTGAAGTTGGCACCCGAGCCTGCGTGGTCCTGGTGGCCGGTCATGGCGGTCGTGCCGTTCTCCATCACGATCAGGGTGAAGTCGTGCCGGTTGAACAGCGCGTTGATCACCCCCGGGATGCCCGCGTGGAAGAACGTGGAGTCTCCGATGAAGGCGACCACACGGCGGGACTTCTGGAACAGCGAGAGCCCCGCCGAGATCCCCGGCGAGGCGCCCATGCACAGCAGCACCTGTCCCATGTTGTAGGGAGGCAAAAAGCCCAGCGTGTGGCACCCGATGTCGGCCACCGTGATGTCGCTGTCGGCCAGGGCCTGCGAGATCGCGTGGAAGGCGCTGCGGTGGCCGCACCCCGGACACAACTGGGGCGCGCGGGGCGAGGGTCCCTCGGTTGTCAACGGCGTGTCGTGCGCCGTCATCGAGGGGTTCGCCGGGACCAGCCCGGGCCAGGTCGCGTGGAGGATCCGGCGGACCTTGGGCGGCGTGTACTCGCCGATCCACTCCTCGAGGTCCTCCTTGCCCAGGATCCGGCAGGAGATCCCCTCACGGAACGCGATGCGGAAGATGCCCTGCTCGAGGAAGTCGTCGAGCTCCTCCAGGATCTTCACCTCCTTGTGCGTCCGTAAAAAGGCCGCGATGGCGCGCTCGGGCAGAGGGTGCACCAGGCCCAGGCGCAGCACGTCGGGCGGCTCCCCGATGGTGGAGAGCACCTCCAGCAGGGATGCCGTCGGCAGCCCGGCGGTGATCACGCCCAGCCCGGTGCCCGGGGCGCCCGGGATCACACGCGTGAACGGCGTGGACTCGGCCTGCTCGCGCGTCTTGGCGAGCTTCTCCAGCGCGCGGCGCTTGAGCGGCGCCACCAGTTTTGTGATCGGCAGGTACGGACCGGCCGCCGCGTCGAAGCGGGGCGTCGGGTCCAGCGGCTGCGGCGTGTACGCGTCCGAGCGCACGCGCATCTTGGCGTGGCAGACGTGCGTGGAGAGCCGCAGGATCACGGGCATGCGCATCTTCTGCGACCAGGCTGCGGCCTCGATGTACATGTCGTGCACCTCCTGCGGATCCATGGGCTCCCAGATCGGTGTGTAGCAGAGCCGCGCGATGTGCCGGTTGTCCTGCTCGTTCTGGCTGGAGTTGCACCCGGGGTCGTCGCCCATGACGATGACCATGCCGCCGGTGAGCTCCATCATCGACAGTTGAACGAACGTGTCCGCGGCGACGTTGAGCCCCACGCTCTTGAAGAACACGCAGGACAGGTGACCGTTGATCGACGCGCCGAAGGCCACCTCGGTGGCGACCTTCTCGTTGGTGGAGAACTCGAAGTAGAACGGCCGCGCCTGCGAGGGAATTCTGGAGATGGCCTCGGCGATTTCAGGGGTGGGGGAGCCGGGATAGGCGGTGACCACGCGGGTGCCGGTCACGGCCATGGCCCGGACGATCGCGGTGTTGCCCATCGCGATCTCCGAGAAGGGGCCCGGATGAATCAGGGGGTGTTGTTCGTCCATGCGGTCACATCCATGAAATGAGGATTTTCAAGTAGAGGTCATCACCGGTTTTTCCGGCTTGGCTCGGACCGTTTCGGACGCGATCGGGAAGGGGCTCCCGGACGGGAACTGACTCCCGGGCCGCTCCTAGTGAACCGGATTGCGGATGATCAGCAGCGACATGCGCGTGATGAACTCCATCAACTCGGGATCGGTCATGGTCTTGGCCACCAGCACGTACTTCTGGGTCAGGCTCTCGACCTGGATCATGCGGGTGTGGAAGCAGCACCAGGTGGTCTCGCGGGTCGTGCCGGCTTCGACGATGGACTTCGTGGCGATGGTGTGAACCACACGGGAGGCGGAGAAGCCGCAGCACTTGGCCGTGGATTCGATCAGCAGCACGCGCTGGTTGGTCAGCACCAGGAACATGCGGATGTGGCCGCCGCTGATCTTCGTGAAGAACGCCTGGATCTTGGCCATCATCTTCTCGAGGGGGCTGGTACCGACGAAGAAGCCGTCAGCCTGGACCGAGTACTGGATCTCCTCGCCCTGCAGCAACTGGACATTGTTGAGGGCTTCCTGGGTCTTGGGGGTCATGTTAACCATTCGTCATCTCCTGTGGGGTGAGGGTTTGCTCAGTTTTAACACCATTGATGATGGTCACGACGCGGCCCTTTTCGCGGTCGACGAAGACCAGGGCGTGCGCGAGATCGTGCGCTTGTTCGACGTATTCACGCACCAGGCGGCGGCGCTCGCCGGCGGGCACCCGGGCCTGGGCGAGCACCTGGTGGGCCACGACGCGGTAGCAGGGGTCGCCGCAGTACTTGACGATGTCGTCATTTTGGAACGTGCGGTTTTGCTGGGCCAGCGCCATTTTTTTGGTGATATGCAACTTCTTCGGATACTGGCGGGCGATGTGCCAGGCCCAGTACAGGGCCCGCAGGGCCACGAGGGTGGCCGGCACCCAGAAGTACCAACGGAAAAACAGGAACAGGACGGTGGGGACGGCCAGGCTCAGCAGCAGGATCAACAGGGCATAACGGTTGTAGGACAGGAAGTAGCCCAGCCGCTGCCGTCGCGAAAAGGTGATCGATCGCTCGACCTCGTGGAAGGCCTCGTCCCTGGTCAGGCATTGCCCCGGACTGGAACAAGTTTCTGGGCGATCATTCATCATTTTTGAATCCAACATCCCTTCGCGTGGCGACCGGCCCGATCGTTTGGCGATCGCCCAATCGTTCTTCGATTGGCCCGATCGTTTGGCGATCGCCCAATCGTTCTTCGATTGGCCCGTATCCTGACAAAATCCACCCGTTTTGGCAAGCTGTTCTTTGATGGGGGAGGCCCGGAAATTTTATTTTTTAAAACGTGGAACCGGGAAGTGACAGGACGGCTCTTTTCCGTGGCGATCATAATATAATTGGTGTTCCTCCCCGGCGGCCCAGAACGCCGAGGCTGGCTCCAACTCCGTTGCGACGTCATAGCCATTGTGTATTAATTCAGCGATGAGGGCTTCGGCGGACCGGCGCTGGTCCTGGTCAGCCCAGAACACGACGCTCCGGTACTGGATGCCGATGTCCGGTCCCTGCCGGTCCCGCTGGGTGGGATCGTGGATCTCGAAGAAGCGCCTGGCGATGGTTTCAAAATTGATTAACTTTGGATCAAACGTGACCTCGACGGTCTCGATGTGACCGGTGTTCTGGGTGCACACCTGGCGGTAGGTCGGTTGGGGCAGGGTCCCCCCCATGAAGCCGGAGATGACGTCGAGCACCCCGGGAAGGCGACGGAGGTGATATTCGACGCCCCAGAAGCAGCCACCGGCGAGCCAGGCCTTGCGGATATCGGATGTGGTGTTCATGGTCCTCCTTCCGGACGGGCAGCCGGTCCGGATCAGGTTCCCCGGTTGACAAAAATTGTCAAGGCGGTTATGAGAATGGACATGAAAAAGCCCCAGCTCCAGTCCCTGAACTGTCCCGCCTGTGGTGCCTCCATCTCGAATGATCCCGGCGCCAGCTCCGTGAAGTGCCAGTATTGCGGCAACCTGCTGGTCTTCGATGACGATGACGGACCCTCCGACGAGGAGGTTGACGGATTCTTCGCCGAGGACGCGGCGCCCCCGCCCGCGCCCAGGGCGCCTGCGCCGCCCCAGGTCATCATGGTGCCCAACGCCCTGGATCCCAAGGTCCAGCGGCAGGTGCAGCAGGCCGTCAGCCGTGCGACGCAGGTCTCCAAGCTCGCCGCGGTGCTCCCGGCGATCTTCATCTTCACGACGCTGCTGATCGGCGGTTCCATCGCCTACTTCACCACGCGCGGCGTCCAGGAGAATCAGAAGCGGGTGCAGGCGCAGGTGCAGAAGGCCCAGGATGAGGCCGAGGAGAAGCGCAAGGCCGCCGAGAAGACGCGGCTCGACGCCCAGGCCAAGCGCGAACGGGACCAGTGGAGCAACCTCATCGAGGAGAACCGCACCTCGCTGCCGGTCGGGCTCGATTCCCTCCTCGCCGAGAGCCTGCCCCAGGGCTGGCCCACGCTCACCAAGGGCCTCTCGTCGGCGCCGATCACCATCACCTGGTATGCCGCCTACGTCAGCACCTACGAACAGCGGACGTTCGCAGCGTTCAAGGCCGTGCTGCGCAAGTTCGACAAGAAGGTGAAGATCAACGTGATCCCGCTGCCGGCGCAGCGCGGCAGGAACACCCAGATGATGGAGGCGATGCTGGAGATCCTGGAGCAGAAGGGCGAAGGCGTCTTCGAGGAGCTCCACGAGCGGCTGGCCCAGGAGGGTCGCAACCTCTTCATGCGGGAGAACTACTCCCAGTTGTGCGAGATCATGGACTGCGATCTCAAGAAGTTCCAGAAGGCCATGAAGTCCCGCACCCATGCCTCGAAGGCCGCGGGTCTGGCAGCCGTGTCCAAGAAGTTGAACCTGGACCGCCAACTGGTGTTTCGCATCCAGGACTCCCTTTTCTATGATCAGATGTCCATCATTTCCCGGATCGACGACGTCCTCGAGGGCTTCGTGAAATATCCGGAGGCCCGGTAGGTCATGTCCGAATCCCGCAACCTTTCGTCCTCGACCGTGTTCTGGCAGCGGCTCGTCAGCCGGACCGTCCTGGGGCTCTTCGGGCTGCTCCTGATGTGGATCGTCGTCTCCGTGACCGTGGGCGTCTTCGGCTGAGGTTCACGGACTCCTTTTTTGCGCTTCACGAACAAGTTGGGTAGATTTCCATCCATAACGATGGCCAAACGCACCCCGTGACGGGGCCCCCTTGGCCGCGACAGGGTGCTTCACATGCCAACTTTGCTTTCGTTTTCCCTGCGATGGTTCTGGATTCTTCTCCTGCTGCCCCTGGCGTGCGGCGGGAAGGAGAACCCGCCCCCGGACGCCCCGGCCAAGGCCGACGCGGTGAGCGAGGTCCCGGTCAAGGATGCACCTCCTCCGGTGCCGACCCAGCTGCCGGTGCCCAAGGACGCCGTGGGCTGGGGCCAGGTCGCGCCGGCCGACTTCGCCGCGGCGGCCGGGATCTGGACCGGACAGGCCAACGCACCGATGCCCGGGAAGCCCGTGGGCATCGCGCTGCTGGTCACCGACGCAGGCCATTTGGAGGCCGCCTTCTTTGCGCCCAAAAACGCCCCCGTGGGAGGCACCCACACCGTATGCCATCCCGTGGGCGACGCCTGCTGGTACACGCGGCCGGGGTTTTCCACCGCCTCCGCGGCTCAGGCCACCACGGCGTCGGCCACTCCGCCGGCCGCCCCCGGGACCGCCGCCGCCCCCGGGACCCCGGACGGGACCTTCGCCGGCCCGTTCAAGGACAAGACCCTGGTCACCGCCGGATCGGTGCTGACCGTCTCCCTGGCGCATCCGAAGGCAGCCGCCTTCGTGGAGGCCCGTCCGCTGCTGAAGTCCCTGAAGGTCCGCGAGTTGACCCTGCGCACAATCCAGGGCCGCATCGAGGCCGAGATCACGCCCCTCGGGAAGAAACTGCCCCAGGAGCTGGTCGACGCCGCGCACTACTGGCTGATGCTGGCCGTGAACGAGCGGGCGAACTTTCTGCAGGCGCCGGTCGTGGGCGGGAAGTTCTTCGACGCGCTGCCCGGGGCGACCTTAGGAGTGAAAAAAAACACGATTCACTTTGCAATGGCAGGAGATTGCAGTATGCTGGCGTGGTCGCTTCTGGCGATTCATCAACTGTATCCCTATCTGCGCCCCTGATGAAGGGCGCTCAGAGGTAGCACCTTGAGTCCGACCGGCCCTGCAGGAAAAGATCCGACGCCCATCCCGACCGCCACCATGGAGCGCATGCCCCGGTACCTGATGCAGTTGTACCGGTTCAAGACCGCCGGCATCGATCAGGTCTCCAGCCAGATGCTCGGCGACAGCCTGCGCATCAAGGACACCCAGATCCGCAAGGACCTGTCGTACTTCGGCGTGTTCGGCAAGGCCCGCTATGGCTACAACATCGACTTCCTGATCGACGCGGTGGAGAAGATCCTCGGCCTGAACAACCAGTACCGCGTCGCCATCGTCGGCTTCGGCCGCATCGGGCGCGCCCTGGCGCACTACCATGGATCGGACTGCCACAACTTCTGCGTGCAGTTGATCTTCGACACCGATCCGGCCGTCATCGGCGAGGTCGTGGGCGCGGTGCCCGTCGAGTCGATGGACCTGCTCGAGGCGCGCCTGGCCGAGCAGACCGTGGACATCGCCGTGCTGACCGTGCCCGAAGAGGTCGCCGACCGCCTCGCAATGGCCGGGGTCAAGTCCATCTACAACTTCACCGCCGCCGAGCTGCACCGCTACCGCGACGTGTTCATCGAGAACGCGCAGATCGCCTACGGCATGTACAAGCTGGCCCACCGCATCGCAGGCCACTGGCCGCGCAAGCGCTAGATGGCGAGCGGTCCCCTCCGGCGGCTGCCGGGCTGCCTGTCCCTTCAACAAGACAAGCTCAGCGAAAATGACCTGCTCGAGCTGGCCGCCTTCGCGGGCGCGTACCTCTCGTTTCATCCCGGCGCCCGTTTCACAGGTCCGCCCTGTCGCGAGGACTGGCAGTTTTTGGCTCCCGAGGTGCTCTTCGAGAAGGGACGGCCCGACGTACGCTCGGATCTGTTCTCCCTGGGCGTCACCCTGCTGGTCCTCTGGCGGGGCGACGACGCGGGGGTGCCGGCGGGATCTTCGGTGGAGTACGCGCAGTGGGCGCTGGACGGACGTCCGGCTTGGTCCTGGCGCGCCGTGGACGACGTCCGGGCGCCGATCCGGGAACTCGTCGCGCAGTGCGTCGAGCGCGCGCGTTCGCGGCGTCCGGGCACCCCCGACGAGCTGCGCGCCCGCCTGCTGGAGGTGTGGCCCGACCATCGCACCGATGCGTTCCCGCCGTACTTCCTGCGGGCGCAGAAGTTGTCCCCCGCGGCCTGGTTTGCGGCCGCCCGTGCCCTGAGTTGGTGGCAGATCGCCGCCCTGGGGATCACCCTCGGTGGCCTGCTGGTGTGGCTGCGGCTGTACGCAGGCGGCTGACGTCCCTGATCCGTCCTTCGATTTTGGCTTGACAATTTTTATTGATTCGTTAAATACCAAAAAAATTTCACCGACACGGCGCGTTGCCGTTCTGGAGGTACCCAATGCCCAACAACATCCGATTCATCATGCTGCTGATCATGCTTTCGCTGACCGCCTGCAACGCGCAGGACGGGCAGGACGGGGTCGGGAACCTCGTGCAGATGTCCCCGGCCTCCCAGTCCCAGTGCGAGCTCGGGGGCATCGTGCTGATGTCGGGCGAGGATCTCAACAGCAATGGCATGCTCGAGACCGAGGAGGTTCAGAGCATCCAGACGATCTGCAACGGCCTGACCGGGCAGGACGGGCAGGACGGCCAGGATGGCCAGGACGGGCAGGACGGGCAGGACGGGCAGGACGGGCAGGACGGCCTGAGCACCCTGCTGCACGTCGAGGAGGTGGCCCCCGGCGAGGAGTGCCCGTACGGTGGGCAGCGCTACTACTGGGGACTGGACGTGAACGGGAATGGATCTCTTGATGAAGACGAGCGCACCAGCTCCCAGATCGTCTGCCAGAGCGGCCCCGGCACCGGCGGCGGCCTGTCCACCCTGGTGAGCGTCGACGACGAGCCCGCCGGCGCCAACTGCACCTACGGGGGCGTCGCGGTGCGCTCGGGCCTCGACGACAACGCCGACGGCCTGCTGCAGGTCGAGGAGATCGACGCCACCTCCTTCGTCTGTCACGGCGCCCCGGGCGTCGACGGGAACACCGGGATCATCTCGCTGGTGCGGCTCGCCGACGAGCCTGCCGGCGTTCATTGCACCTACGGGGGTGTGGCGATCCACACCGGCCCCGACACCGACACGGACAACTATCTGGATGACACGGAGATCACGTCCACGTCCTACAGTTGCCACGGCGCGCCGGGGACCGCCGGGATCGACGGCGCCGATGGTCTGAGTTCGCTGGTGCGCGTGGACGAGCTGGCACCCGGCGTCGAGTGTCCCCAGGGCGGCCTCCTCGTGAAGACGGGACTGGATACCGACGGCGACGGCGTCCTCGGCGACGGCGAGGTCCTCGACGAGCAGGCGGTGTGTCACGGTCACAACGCGCTGTCGCGCTTCTCGACCGCGGAGTGGGGCGGCGCCTGCGCCTACGGCGGCGTCAAGATCGAGACGGGCCTGGATCTCGACGGCGACGGCGCCCTGGGCGACCCCGAGGTCACCCGCGTGGAGTACCTGTGCAACCGGCTGCAGTATCCGGTGGCGGTCAGTTCGGGCTACCTCCACACCTGCGCGCTGATGAACACCGGCAAGGTGCTCTGTTGGGGTGACAACACCATGGGCCAACTGGGTGACGGCACCACCGTGGACCGCAGCGGCCCGGTCCAGGTCCAGGGCCTCGACGGCGTCACCTCCGTGCAGGCTGGCTTCTTCCACACCTGCGCGATCCGCACCGACGGCGCGGTCTGGTGCTGGGGCCGCGGCGACTCGGGTCAGCTGGGCAACGGCGCCACGGCCCACTCCTCCCTGCCGGTGCGCGCGGGGGCCTTCACCAACGCCATCGGCGTGGGCCTGGGGTTCCGTCACACCTGCGTGCTCACCCTCATCGGAACGGCCTGGTGCTTCGGAGACAACACCCGGGGGCAACTGGGGAACAATTCAACCGTGTCCAGCGCCAATCCTGTACAGGTATCGGGTGTAGTTACTGCAACTCAGTTGTCTTCTTCTTATGAACATAATTGTGTTCGTAACCAAACTGGTTTTGCAGTGTGCTGGGGGCGGAATGATACCGGCCAACTCGGCAACGGAACGACAACCGATTCACGAGTTCCTGTGACGGTATCCACTCTCTCCACTATCAACAATGTCTCCTGCGGCACCGGCCACACCTGTGCCCTGACCACCGGCGGCATCGTGTACTGCTGGGGCCAGAACAATCATGGCCAGCTCGGTGATCTCACCAACACCAACCGCTCCACGCCCGTGCAGATCGACGGTCACATCGACGCGGCGGCCGTCATCACCTACGGTGCCCACACCTGCTTGCTCCACGCCGTCCTGGGTACGACGAAGTGCTTCGGCTGGAACCTGTACGGCCAGCTCGGCGACGGCACCACGACCTCCCGCAACACCGCCACCGATGTCGCCACCGCGAACCGCTTCACGGCGGTGTCCCCCGGCGGCACCCACACCTGCGCCCTGACCGCCGACCGCGAGCTCTACTGCTGGGGGAACAACAGCGACGGCCAGCTGGGCAACCTGACCACCACCTCCAGCCTGCTGCCCGCCCGCGCGATCCTCCCCTCCGACGAATACGGCCTCTGAATCTTTCCTCACGGCCTTGACAGGTGGCCCGACGCACCGTATAAAAATATCCGATTCACCGGAGGTTTTTCCATGACCCATTTCCGAACGTTGGTGGCCGCATGTCTTCTTGTCCTGGGGTCCGGGTGTGATCAGGACACCAAGGTCGTCGATTCCTGCGGCGACGGGATCGTCGATCCCGGCGAGGACTGCGACGGTCCGGGCGTGTATCTGCAGACCTGCGGCACCCTGGGGTACTACGACCTCGACGGCACGCTGGCCTGCGCAGCGAACTGCACGTGGGACACGTCCGACTGCGGCGGTCACTGCGGCGACGGCCTCATCGAGGACACCGCCGGCGAGGAATGCGAAGCCGGCGACCTCCGTGGCGCCTCCTGCGTGTCGCTCAATTACACCAACGGCGGCGTCCTTTCATGTGACAGTTTCTGTCACTTCGATACCTCTGCGTGCCTGACCATCTGCGGCAACGGCAACGTCGAGCCGGGGGAGGGCTGTGACGACGGCAACCTCGACGACGACGACGGCTGCCATGCCGTCTGCATGGTGCAGGACGGCTGGCAATGCGACGACGCCTCCCCTAGCGTGTGCACCCGGATCTGCGGCGCGGGGCAGACCGCCTGCGGGCCCGACTGCCGCGACCTGTTCAACGATCCGCAGCACTGCGGCGGCTGCGAAGCGCCCTGCGACGACGGCATCCCGTGCGTCGGCGGCGTGTGCCGTACCGTGGACGGGGCTTGGGCCGACGCGGGCTCCTTCGGGCTGGACACGCCCTGGACCGCGGCGACCCGCCACGCTCTGGCGGGCTGTCCGGGCGGCCCGTTCCTGTACGTGCAGGCCGACGGCGATCTGCCGACCCACGCGACGTTCCAGCTCGGCGTGACCACCGGACAGTGGTCGCCGGTGCCCGCGCCGCCCCTGGTCCTGGCCGAGGGTGACCAGCTCGATCCCGGGCTGGCCGCGGCCTGCCTGGTCGACCGCAAGGTCGTGGGGTACTCGGTGACGAACTTCGAGCCCGCGGCCATGGAGCTGGTCCTGCGGCGGTACGACACCGCCTCGATGACCTGGCTTTCCTTCGGCGACGCGCCGCTGACTACCGAATGCGGCACGACGACGTTCCTCGACCTGCAGGCCGATCCCCTAGGGCAGCTCCACGTGCTCTCGGCGGGCGGGTGGCTGTGCCCGGACGCGGTGGACTACGCCTGGTGGGACGGCGCGGCGTGGCAGGCGTACCCCTCCATCACCGGCGATCCGCGTCAACTGGCCCACAACGCCACGGGCCGTCCGGCCATGGCGTGGTGGAACCAGGCCTCCGACCACCGGCGGATCTTCGCCGTGTCCCGCAGCGCGGGGGAGCTCCCGGACCGGGTCTCCGAGCACCGGGTGCTGGAGCCGTGGAGCTCGGGCTGGAGCGATGGCCATTTGTTGGACGAAAACCCCCTCCACGACGGCGGGGGCGAGGACCTCAGCCTGGCCTCCTCGGACGGCTATGCATTCCACTCCCTCTGCGCGGCCTGGACCGAGAACGTCTCCGTCGATCCCATGGTCCAGGAGCATGACCTGTACGTGAAGTGCTATGACGGCCTGACCGGTTACTTCATCCCCATCGGGGACCAGGCTCTGGTGAGCCTCGATCACCGCGCCAAGTCGCCCCACCTGATCCACGTCGGGAGCGCCCTCTGGCTGGCGTACCTGGCGCGCGAGCTCGACGGCCCCGACGCGTACTGGCACGTGCGCGTGGTGCGCTGGCAGCCCGAAGGCGATGCCTGGGAGCTCGTCGGCACCGGCCTCGAGGACGAGTTCACCTCCGACTCGGAGAACCCGCACCTGCTCGTGCAAGAGGGTCGCGTGTTCCTGTCGTTCGTCGAGGTGACGCAGGACGCCGGTCCGCGCGTCCACATCAAAAAACCCTGATCATTTCGCCAGTTCGTAGGTGCGGGAGGCGATCATGCCCTCCTCGTCGGTGGGGATCACGAAGGCCGGGATGCGGCTGTCGGCGGTGGTGATCGCGCCGGTCTTTCCGCGGATCATGATCTCGTTGACGTCGGCGTCGAGCACGATGCCCAGGGCTTCGAGGCCCGACAGCACCACCGCGCGGGCGATGTGGTCGTTCTCGCCGATGCCGCCGGTGAAGACGATCGCGTCGCAGGTGCCCAAAAGCGCCAGGTAGCCGCCCAGGTAGAAGCGCACGCGGTGGCAGAACATCTCCACGGCCAGCAGGGCCCGCGGGTTGGCGTCCATGTTCTCCTCGAGGGTGCGCATGTCGTTGCCGATGCCGGAGATGCCGGCCAGCCCCGATCTGCGGTTGAGGAGCCGGTCCAGCTCGGCCACGTCGGCGACCCAGCCGTTGCGCAGCAGGTGCACCAGCACCGCTGGATCGAGGTCGCCGCTGCGGGTGCCCATCATCAGGCCCTGCAGGGGGGTCATGCCCATGGACGTGTCCACGGAGCGGCCGCCCTCGATGGCGGTCATGGAGCAGCCGTTGCCCAGGTGGCAGGTGATCAGGTTGCACTCCGACAGCGGACGGCCCAGGCGCGCGGCGGCCTCGACGGCGACGTACTCATGGGAGGTGCCGTGGAAGCCGTACTTGCGGATGCCGTGCTGCTCGTACAACTCCAGGGGCAGGGCGTACAGGTAGGCCTTCTTCGGCAGCGTGTGGTGGAAGGCCGTGTCGAAGACCGCGACCTGCACGCAGCCGGGCAGCACGTCGCGGGCGGTGCGGATGCCCATGAGATTGGGCGGGTTGTGCACCGGCGCCAGCTCGGCGCACTGCGCGATGACGGCCTCGACGCCGGCGTCGATGACCACGGCCTCGCGGATCTTCTCGCCGCCGTGCACCACGCGGTGGCCCACCGCCTTGATCTCCGACAGGTCCTTGATCACGCCGGTCTCTCCGGTCGTGAGGGTCTTGAGGATGAAGTCCAGCCCGGCCCGGTGATCGGGCGCGTTCACCTCCAGGATCCACTTCCCGTCGCCGGCGCGGTGGGTGAGGATGGCCGAGCCGGTCTCCCCGATGCGCTCGAGGACGCCGCGGGCGAGGACGCGCTTTTCGGGCATGTCGAACAGTTGGTACTTGATCGAGGAAGAGCCGCAGTTGATCACGAACACGAGCATGGGATGAAGACCTCCTGGGTCGGGTCCGGCGGGTCCGTCCGGAGCACGCGACCTGCCCACGCTACTTGAACACGATCCGGTGTGCAAGCCTGTACTGTTTTTCTTTTCACAAAACCTTCCGGATCAGGCGCATGAAGATCTTAGTTCGCCATATGGGCAATTTGGGGTATACTTTCGGGGCTTCAGGTGGTGCCATGATATCCATGAAGAATATACTTTACATATCCCTTCTTTCCGTTCTTTCCCTGACTCTTTTCCAGTGCGCCAAGGGCAGCGGCAGCGCCTCCTGCGGGGACGGCGTCTGCGCGTCGACCGAGAGCGTGGACACCTGTCCCGCCGACTGCACGGCCGACGGCTGCGGCAACGGCTCCATCGACGGCGAGGAGGAGTGCGACGGCGCGGACCTGGGTGGCGCGACCTGCGTCTCCCTGGGCTTTGCCACCGGCAGCCTCGGGTGCACGACCTCCTGCGCGTACAACACCGGCTTCTGCCGCGCGGAATGCAACCACGCGTGCGAGACCGTGGGCCTGACCCGCTGCTCGGGCAACACCCTGGAGACCTGCGCCACCGACGCCCAAGCCTGCCGGATCTGGGAGGCGACCACCGACTGCACCACCACCTCCCAGGTGTGTGACGACTCCTCGGGCACCGCCGGCTGCGCGGACTCCTGCGCGGACGCCTGCACCCTCGACGACAAACGCTGCACGGTGAATCAACTGCAGCGCTGCCAGACCGGCGAGAACGGCTGCACCCAGTGGAAGGACCTGCAGGACTGCGCGCTGACCAACTGGGTCTGCACGGGCGCCGGGGACGGCGCTGCCTGCACCGATCCCTGCACCCACGAATGTGACGCGGGCGCTCCGCCGCAGTGCAGCGACACCACCGTGCAGACCTGCGGCGCCGACGGCGACGGCTGCCGGATCTGGGTCGACGGCACCGACTGCTCCACGCTGGGCCAGGTGTGCTCCGGCGGCGCCTGCTCCTGCGTCAACGAGTGCACCTCCGGCAGCACCCGCTGCCTGGGCACCGTGCGCCAGTCGTGCACCACCAGCGGCTCGGGCTGCCTGGTGTGGACCACCGTGCAGGACTGCGCCTCCTCGTCCCAGTTGTGCGACACGTCCTCGGGCTCGGCCCAGTGCGTGAACACGTGCACCAACACCTGCGCCTCGGGCGCGGTGCGCTGCCTGGGCGACGTGATCCAGAACTGCCAGACCGTGGCCAGCGGCTGCCTCGACTGGGTCGATGGCACCAACTGCGCCGCGACGGGCCGCTCGTGCTCGGGCAGCACCTGCGTGTGCAACAACGCCTGCTCGGCCGGCCAGACGCGCTGCCTGGGCGACGTCACCCAGGCCTGCACCCAGGACGCCTACGGCTGCTACGCCTTCGTCAGCGGCACCGACTGCGCCGCCCTGGGCCAGACCTGCCTGGGCGGCACCTGCCAGGCCCCCGCGGGCGCCTACACCTGCTCAGGGCTCTCCCCGACCTACACGACCATCCGCTCCACGGGCACCGCCCTGACGACCAACACCTACGACGACGACAACCGCTACGCGTTCACCATCCCGTTTACCTACCGCTACTATGGCGTGAACTACACCGGCGGATATTTCTGCACCAACGGCTGGGCCTCCTTCGGCGCGGACCCGGGCACCAACAACTACAGCAACGGCACGCTTCCCGACGCGGCGCTGCCCAACGCGGCGATCTTCATCTTCTGGGACGACGTGGTGTACGACCAGTCCACCTGGCCCGACGCGCGGGTGCTCTACCAGACCATCGGGACCTCCCCCAACCGCGTGTTCGTGCTCGAATGGCACCAGATGCGCACCCTCGGTTCGGGCACCTCTGCCAGGGGCTCCTTCCAGATCCGCCTGTATGAGACCTCCAACGCCTTCGAGGTGATCTA
This sequence comes from Deltaproteobacteria bacterium HGW-Deltaproteobacteria-22, assembly GCA_002841825.1. Taxonomy (GTDB): domain Bacteria; phylum Myxococcota_A; class Polyangia; order HGW-17; family HGW-17; genus HGW-17. Next base: position 20,280 of record PHAZ01000026.1, read on the forward strand.
CGATCGCGCCAACTGGCTGGGCACCACCTGGAGCGCCACGGTGGGCTACGAGAACGCCGCCGGCACCGAGGGCGGAGACGTGGGCACCACCTTCACCGCGCCCCCTGCGGACAACTACCACTGCGTCCCGAATTGAGAGGGGGGTGTCAGGTTCACGGACAACGTCTGACACCCGGACTTGGAACCGTCCCCTGCTCGGATTTTTGATGCTTTCCTCTACCCGAACACCGTCCTCCTAAAAACTCAAAAAGATCCCCAGATAGCCGATGGAGCTCTCGACCCAGCGGGCGCCGCCGGAGAGCCAGATGGAGTGGACGCGCACGCCCAGGTCGATGGCCAGCGACCGGCTCAGGGGCAGCAGCAGGCCCGCGGGCACCGTCACCATGAAGCCCTGGGTGTCCTCGTTGAGGGTGCTGGCGTGGATCTTCGCGTTGACGTCGTCGCCCGTGCGCGAAAAGCTCAACATGCCGAGTTCGGCCCCGATGTAGCCGTAGAAATGATAGAGCTGCCTGTAGTAGCGCACGCCGGCGGTGAAGCCGAGCATGTCGGGCTGGTTGAAGAAGCTGTTGCCGAACGGGCTCTGGACGTGCAGGCTGCCCGTGATCGCCAGGGACGGGAGCACGAACAGGCCGACCCACGGATTGGCGGTCATGATCCGGCCACTGGAGCGCACGTTGTTCTCGTCGGTGTACGAGATCAGGTCCATGGTCAGGGTACCGCCGCCGGTCTTGGTCCACTGGTCGATGTTCATCGGCGTCCGGGCCCCGGCCTCACCGCCGGGGAGCATCGCCGCCACAAGGGCACAGATCAGGATCAATGACTTCATGATTACTTCCTCCATTCCGAAATCGAGTGTGCAACCCCCGTCGAAAAACGCAAGCACTTTATGCCTCTCCCCACTTTTGGACTGCGGCCACTCGGGGCCGCATCTTTTTCCCACTTTGGGACTGCGGCCATTCGGGGCCGCATCTTCCTCCCACTTTTGGACTGCGGCCACTCGGGGCCGCATCTTCTTCCAGTTTTGGGACTGCGGCCACTCGGGGCCGCATCTTCTTCCCCTTCCCCATCCTTCCCCTTCCAGCCTCCCTCCCTTTTCCCCCCTTGACCTCCCGGCCCCGATTGCATTAAAAAGAATGCCAACACCGACGCCCGGGTGGCATGCACCATGGCCAAAAACGATCGCAAGAAGAAGAAAAACACAGCCAAGAAGAACCACGCTCACGCTCAGCAGGAGCGGCGGCGGCGCATCAATGAATGGATGGACCTGGTGGGCCGTGTGTGCGAGGCCTGCGGGGCCGGCGACCTGTTCGACAGCCGCACCGAATGGGAGTGCAACTTCTTCGAGGCCGCGCGGATCCCTCCGGTCCAGCTGCGCAAGGCCGCCGGGCACGAGATCCCTGCGGAGGTCTTCTCGCGTCTCGACGCCCTGTTCCGGGCCACGATCCAGAAGGACGTCGTGCGCGTGCCTCCCAGTAAAATGCCCATCGGTCTGGGTGAGTTTCTCCGCGCCGAGGCCGCGCTGCGCGGAATCTACAGTTACAGTCTGACCAAGACCCAGGAACGCGCGACCCGCTGGGTCAAGCAGCTCGAGCCGTTCAAGAGTTTCGTCGACGACAAGGACGACGTGGTGATGTCGCCCATGATGAAACTGTGGACCTTGATGTCCTATTTCGGAGCCGTGTGCGGGGACATGAAACGCATGGTGTTTCCGGTGCGGCTCCAGTGGGAGACCCAGGCAAAGGAACTCTCAAGGATGTTCCAGTACTTCGAGATCTCCTCCATGCCTGCGGAGCATCGCGTCTTCCAGGTGGGACAGCAGAAGCGGCGTGCCTGGCGGCTCCTGGTCCAGTCCGTCGTCAAACTGAAGGTCTATCCCGCCGAACTGTCCACCCAGGTGATCCCGGGTCTGGAGGACCAGCCCGAGCGGCACCTGCCCGTGTACGTGCAGGAGCACGTCCGCCTGCGCATGAACGAGCGTCTGGATCCCCTGGCCGAGGATGAGATGGACCACCTGCTCGGGGACACCATGTCGAGCCCGAAGACCGTGCCGCTCCGCAACGGCGCCTTTCTCATCGAGCTGCGGATGTATCATTGCCTCCTCGGCTATGTGGTGGCCGAGGTCGTCGACGACGCCGGCGGGCCCGCCGGTGAGGCGGTGCTCATGCGCACGTTCCTGTTCGTGACCCAGTCGGGCACCCCCGAGGGCGACCGGTTCAACGAGCGGCTCAAGGTGGGCAACTACGAGAAGAGCTACTTCAGGCTCGACCGCCTGGCGCCCTTCATGACCACGGACCTGTGCCTGGATCCCGTGTTCCAGGAGATCCTCCGGGAGTGCGGCATCGGTGATCTCATCGAGGTCGTGAAGATCAACCGCGAGGTCCGCAGCTCTCTGGAGACCCGCGAAGGCAACGCCGAGGACATCCGCAACCTGCTCAACATCGAAGCGCCCAGCCCTGGGGACACGCCGCCGGGCTCCAAGTCGGGCTCCGCTCCCGCGCCGTCGCCGCGCCGTCGCCGCCTACGGATTCTTCGCCGGGGCCTGCGCCGCCCCATCACCGAGTTCGTACGCCGTCCGCGGATTCCCGCTCCACCGCCCCCGGCTCCGCCTCCGTCGTCGCCGTCGTTCCCGCTCCCGGGAC
>PHAZ01000027.1:0-1065 GCA_002841825.1 Deltaproteobacteria bacterium HGW-Deltaproteobacteria-22
GGAGATCCCGCCCGGATGCGCCTGGGCTGGATCATCGCCGCTTCGATCCCCTCCTTCCTGGTGTTGTTCTGGCTGGGCATGCTCTTTTTCCGTCGCCGGGTCGTGACGATTGTGCCGCCGCCGGTGCACGCGGCGCCGAGGCGAAAAATATCAGTCACGACCCTCGAAGCCCAACTCCTGTTCCAGGAACTGGTCACCGGTCCCCCGTTCGCTCAGACGCCTCGCCAGCCAGGGGAGGCGGCGATGAACTATGCACGACGCCTTGAGGAAGGGGGGCATCCGATGGCGTCGGTTGTGCGCGAGGCAGCCGAACTTGCGGGACGCATTCTGTTTTCACGGATAGACGCCGAAGAAAAAATTGATTATCTCGTTCGTTTGCGCCGGATCCGCCACGGCTAAAGCATGATAAATAGATGACAAGTGGTTTTTCTTCTGTTAGAATTCTGCGCCAAGGAGGTCGGCCATGCCGGGTATCACTCGTTTTTTGGTAATTGCTCTCTTTCTGTCCGCCGGTTGCACCCCGAAAAAGACGACCCCCGCGGGCGGTCCAGGCGAGCCTCCGGCCGCGAACCTTCAGTGGTCCAAGCTGGGCGAAATCCTGGATCATTACGACGAAGCATACAAGATCACCTCCATGTTCAACCTGGATGTCTTCGTGGACGGCGCAGTGGTGGAGTCCAGCACAGGCCGGCACGAATATATGCGCGGTGAGGAGAAATGGTTCTACATGAAGGGGACCGAACTCCAGAAGACCGTCGAGTGCTTTGTGGACAAGGCCGTCGTACGCGTGCCGCTCTCCCTGCAGCCCAAGCCCAAGCGCGGCAGGAAACCGAAGGCGGAGGGGCCCGACGCAGACATCGTCTCGGTATACCAGTCCAAATACCCGTGCGCAGTGCAGGCTCTGGTTCGATACAATTCCATGTTGCAGGGCAACAAACTGAGCCATGACGGCAAGGTCTATGTCGTCAATTCCTTTGACGCAGATGCCAGGACGATCAGTAAAATATCCATGCACAAGGACAACCGGATTCTCGTGTACTCGTTTTCGAACATCAAGTTCGAGGA
>PHAZ01000027.1:1104-23543 GCA_002841825.1 Deltaproteobacteria bacterium HGW-Deltaproteobacteria-22
ATGTGCCGGCCGAGCCTGCACCGGCCGATGCAGGAAACCCGGCCGCCCCGCCCGCGGTTACAAAGTAATCAGGGAACCCCCTCACCGAAGGACAGCATCATACCCACATGACCGCCGATTCCGGTTCGCAAGTGAAAACGCAATCGAAACTGACCGTCCTGCTCGTCTCCGGAAAGGAGACCGAGGTTCTTCAGCAGGTGGAAGCCCAGTTGCAGAAACTGAAGGTGGCGGTCGAACTCATCCACGCGGACTGGGGCAAGTGTGAGGGCTCCGAGTGTCGCCATCATCTGGCCGTGCTGGTGGTGTCGCCGTCCGAGATGCCGCTGGTGGAGAAGTTCATGTCCCATCCCGTGACGGCGCGCCGCAAGGTCATCGTGCTGCTGCCCATCGAGGCGAGGCTGGCCGACATGGTGAATTTGCTGATGCACCCGGATGTTGACCAGGTCATCCGCCGCCAGTTCGACTGGCTTCATGATCTGGGCGTCGTGCTGCACGTGCTGCTGACCGGCGATATCTTCGGCATGGAGAAGTACCTGCCCAACGGCGAAGAGGTCTCCTATATCCGCTTCCACGACTACAAGGGCCGCCAGGACGTGCTCGACAAGGTCCGCGAGGTCGCCCAGTCGGCCGGGCTGCGGCGCATGCGCCGTGATCACGCCGTGCAGGCCGCCGAGGAGCTCGTGATGAATGCGTTGTACAACGCGCCCCGGCATGAAGACGGTTCGATGATGTTCGGCAGCATCGACCCACACAAACGGGTGGCCATGGAGAGCCCCAAACCGGTATCTTTGCGCTACGCGATCATTCCCGACGGCATCTTCATGTCGGTGCGCGACCGGTTTGGCGCGCTCAACAAGAACACCGTGCTGCAGTACATCAACAAATGTCTGACGTCCGATCAGCAGATCGACCGCAAGACCATCGGCGCGGGCCTGGGCATCTACCTGACCGCCCGCCGCGTGCAGTCCTACATCATCAACATGGCGCCCGAGGTGGCCACCGAGGTCATCATCTGCCTGCGCCAGGAAAAAGAGCTGGAGGCGCCCGCCACCATGCTCTTCTTCGAGTATCCGAAGGCATGATGGGCAAGCCGTCTCCAACCCCGGAAATCACGACCCTGCTGGGAGAGGGCGCGCGCTTTGAAGGTGTGCTGACCTTCGAGGGCGTCGTTCGCATCGACGGTCACTTCAAGGGCAAGCTCGAGGCCAAGAACGCCACGCTGATCATTGGTGAGAGCGGGCGCGTCGAGGCCGATGGAACCCTTGGCCAGTTCGTTGTCTCCGGGGCCTATCTCGGGGCCATCCATGTCGCGGGCCTCACCCGCATCCTGGCGCGGGCCTCGTTCGAGGGCCAGCTAGAGACGGCCGGCCTGATCACCGAGGAAGGCGCCCACGTCACCGCCCAGATCTCCATGCCGCGCGTCGAACCAAAGACCCCGCAGAAGAAATAATCGAAGAAGCGAAGAAAGAGCAACCCAGGCATGCACGGTCCATGCCTTCCCCGGGCCTTCAGTCGGGCAGGGGGGCCAGCGCCATCGCGGCCAGGGCGAGGAAGTCCGCACGCAGTTCAGCCGCGGGTTTTGCCGACGTCGGGACGACGTCGGCCACGGGTTCTGCAGAACCCGCAGGGATCTCGACGGCTGCGAGGAACTTGAAGACATGATGCCGGTGACGACCCACGGCGACGAACGTGAAAAACGGAGTCCCCAGACCCGGATGCACGAGGCGGCCGGTGAACAGGCGGGCCACGGGATCACAGGCCAGCGGCAGAGGATTCTCGGCCAGGGAATGGCCCTCGGAGAGCTTGGCCTGCTGGGAGGCGAGAAAACGTGCCGCGTCATCCTCGGTCGCGAAGGTGTAGCGGGTGTCCACGGTCCACCAGATCCGGCCGTTCACCGGGAGTTTCCAGGCAGACATCCCGGCGTGGGTCCCATGCCGGGCGACGAACGACTCGTACAAGGGGAAGTAACGACTCAACTGAACGTTCCCCAGGGTCTGTGCGCCGGCTGGAAGGCGGGAAGGATCGAGCTGCCACTGGGCAGGGGCCGGTGCGGCATGTCCAGGCTTTGCGGCGACCTTGACAGGGCCGGTCGAGCGGGCACAACTTGCCAGGAACATCAGACAAATCAAGCCGATTCGCAGCATTCCAACTCCTGTCTCAGTGGGTGAACTCCCCATCGGGAGACGGTGGCGTGGTCTGGCCGCTGTGCTGGGCCCAGAGACCGATCAGGAAGATGAACAGGGCACACAGGACATAGCCGATGGCCCAGGGTGCACCGGTGGCCCATCCGATGACGTAGCTGCCGCCCGAGGGGGTGAGAAACCCGGCATGAATGAAGCCAAAGAAGGACGCCACCGCGCCCACGAGCGCCCATACGGTGGCCTGCATGAACCGCCGGTCGATCAGGTTCACCGACATCGCCGACCATACAATGCAGGTGAGCATGAAGCCCTGCGAGATGGCCACGAGTCCGGAGATGTGCAGGCCCGCGGCGTTGAAGGCGGGGGTGTCCGACAGCACCTTTTGTGCGAACCCCTGGTCGCCGGCGATGAAGCCGGCAGCGGTGACCGTGGAGGTCAGCACCAACACGCCGAAGCCGGCGATGGCGGGAAACAGGCCGATGGCCACCGCCGGGGCGTGGCTGCGGGGGACGGCCGAGAAGGCCTGGGCGGTGATGATGATCCCGATCCACAGCACGATGGCCATCCCGGCCTCGACGGGGATGATCGCGGACATCAGGGAAGACAGGCCGGTCAGCGCGATGACGGTAAAAAACACGCCGTTGAGGACCGAATACCCCGAACGGGCGCCCAGGGCCTTCCAGCCTGGATGGCCGATGTAGATTGTGGTCGGATAACAGGAGCCGAACAGGGCTGCGATCATGGAGCCGGCTCCGTTGACGGCCAGCGACGGCATCGTAGGATAGGTGTCGCCGGCGGCCTCGGCGCTCTCGATGTTCTGCAGGGACCCCAGCACGTTGAACAGGCCCATGGGCAGCATCACCGGTACGAAGAAATCTCGCGCCAGCGGATGCGTCAGGCCTTCCCACAGGTCGCCTAGCACGGGCACGGGCAGGTGGAATCCGATGGTCTTCACGGCCGAACTGACGGCCGCCGGGGTCACCGGGGAGGAGGGCTCGCCCAGCGCATACAGCAGCCAGGCGGAGATCGATCCCATGGCCACCGCGAAGGCGCCGCCGGGTATCCGGAAGGGCAGCTTCACCCGGCCGAAGTACGTGATCAGGATGATCGCCAGCGGCAAAAACGCCACCAGCGGCCGCTCGAAGGTCTTCATGGCGAAGTCCATGGAGATGAAGGCGATGGCGATGCCCGAGAGCGTTGAGAGCAACGCCGCGCGCGGGGTGGCTCTTCGGACCTTCTCGGCGACGAACGAGCCGGCGAACTCGATCAGACCTGAGACGAAGCAGGCGGCCAGGCCGACGCGCCAGGCCAGCATCGCTGCGTCGTGGGCGGAGTAACCCTTCCCCGAGGCCACCAGTTTGACGGGCAGCATCACCAGGAACACATACGCGAACATCGATACCGTGTTGATGCCGTAGGGCAGGGCTGTCACGTCACGCCGTCCCGTGGCTGCGGAGAGCTTCTGGGCCTGCCAGGCATAGAACAGATTGCCGACCAGCAGCGACAGGGCCGCGCCGGGGAGCATGCGGCCGACGATCAGGTCCACCGGGAAGCCGAGCACGGCCATGCCCAGACCCAGGATCAGCAGGTACTGGATCAGGTTGTCCAGGGCCAGGCCGAAGAAGCCGTCCAGATCCCCGGAGGTCCACAGCGGCTGGGCACCGGCGGGAAACAGGGTTTTTTTCCAGTTCATGGGTGCGCTCCCGTTTCGTGAATCAGGGTTGGGGCGTGCCATTGGCAGGGACGCCGGGCGGCTGCGGAGGCACCGGGATCGGGGTTCCAGGAGGCGGTACGGCGTTTTTGTCCGGCTCGCGCACCGGCGGCGGTGGCATCGCAGGCTGGACCTCGGTGACCGTCTGGTCGGCCAGCTTTCGAGGGCTCGTCACCGGGACATAGGTGTAGGTCATCTTCCGGCCAGCGTCCGGGGCGGAAGGATCCATTCCAGGTCCGCCTTTTCCGGAGGGATTGCGGAGATCCACTCCGACGCGCACGTCCGGCGGCATGCCGGAATCGCCGTCGACGGCATCGACGGGGTCGGCCGGGAGGGCCACGGGGGCCATGGGAACCGGCGGACGGTCGTCGAACTCGCCGGAGGGTTTCCGCCCGCAGGCGGGGAGGAGGCCCAGACAGAGGATCAGGATGTGCTCAAGACGCATGAGGGTGCTCACTTGATGATGACCGTGCTCTGCGGCTGCACGTTCTCTAGGGTGTTGTCCGGCGAGATGACCACCGCAGTGGAGGTGCCTTCTTCGACGGTCGTGACCACGAACTGGGCCAGGTACTTGTAGGCGTCGGAACCGGCCACACGCACGACATATCCGACCAGCCCGGGCTTGACCTGCTCACGGCTGCCGGCGTTGAAGGTGAAGGTGCGGGCGTTGACCTCGTTGATCATCAATTTGTTGTCGGCGGAGAGCTCGTCGAACTTGCCCACGAAGTCGTTCTGGATCTGGCGGGCGAGCTTGTCGACGTCGCTCTTCTCCAGCGTGACGATGCCCTGCTTGACGTTCATGCGGAACCGAACCTTGTGGAAGATGCTCAGGACCACGGAGTTCTGCAGTTCCTTGCGATGGGGGGCCTCGAGGTTGTCGTGATCGTAGGCCGTGTTGACCAGCCGGAGCTCGACCTCGACGGTGCCCGAGCCGCCGGAGAACTTGTAGGCGGTGATGCTGCCTGCGAGCACGCCGTCGACGGTGCGGTAGTTGGCCAGATAAAAAGCCGAGAGCGCATCGCCGGGCTTTCCGGAGAACCACTCGGCGTTCTTGCCGTCGCGGATCGTCAGCGGCAGGACGTTGGGATCGGGCTTGTCGACCCGCTTCCGGTGCGCGTCGACCCACTCGAAGCGGCGGATCGGCGTCAGGAACGTCATGAACTGGTCGGACAGCACCGCCGCGATCGGTGCGGCCTGGCCGCCGGTGGAGTCCACGAAGCCGAGGAAGCCGACGCGGTAGAGCGTGGAGCTCGGTGTGATGCCCGAGGAGAGCTCAACGATCGGCGGCATGGGCGGGGTGGCCGGCACCGTGGGCGTTACGAAGATGACCGGGTTGCAGGCGAGCAGGATGCACCCTGCGGCCAGGGAGAAAAGAGGCATGCGATGTCGCATCAGTTCACCTTCTTCACGCGGAGCGCAGGGCTCTTGCGGTTCAAAAACGACAGTTGGTCCTCGATATAGGCTGCGGCTGCACCCTGGGCGCCTTCCTTGGCGTCCTCGAAGTGCTCCCGGGCGAGGTCGGGCTGGTTGCGCTCGATGTCCATGAAACCGCACCAGAGATGGGCGGTCGGACGGAAGGCCTTGTCCACGGCCTCGAGCTTGGTGCACTTCTCCTCGGCCGCACCGGTCTTCAGCGCGATGTCGAACATCAACTGGTATACGAAGATCTCCGATTTCTGGAAGCCCATCTGCCGCATGGCCTGGAGTTCGGGCGTCAGATAGTCCTTGTTCATCGTCTCCATGAGGCTCTTCATCCAGCGGATGTGTTCGGCAAACGGCTTCCATGAACAGCGCTGCGGGGAACGCTGCGCCAGTTCCAGGGCCGCAAGCATCGGCCGCATCGACAGCACGGTGGCAATCCCGAGGGAAAAGGAGATCTGGTGAAGGATCTTGCGCGACGGTTCACGCTTCACCCTGGCGGTCACCTCCATGGCCCGGGCATAGATGGCGTTGGTCTTCTCGATGGTCTTCTCGATGTCCGTGAAGATGTGATCGAACTCGGCCTTCAGTTCGCCGCCGTAGGCCTCGCTCTCGGAGCGCTGTGGTCCCAGCGCGACCCACTGGTAGCTCTTCTCCTCTTTCTCAAGGTGGCGGGAGGTGGAGGTCCGGATCTTCCAGTCCTTTTCGGGGATGCATACCCAGGGCTTGGCCTTGAACTGGCTCTGGTGGGCTTCGGAGAGGAGGATGTTGGACTCGGTGATCAGGGTGTTGAGCTCGTCGAGGGAGAGATCCTTGTCGGCCATCTTCGGCGTCCGCAGGCGTCCAGGAGGGTCGTTGTACTGGCCGCGCAGGTTTTCCCCGCAGGCACAGGTGAACACAAGAAGGATCAGCAGAAAATATCGCATGGATCGACTCCTGAATCGATGGATGATCCCCCCGGAACCGGAGGGTGGGAACGGGCTCCGGAGCAGGATCTACGGGCGGTTCACACTTGCAAAAAACCCGGAAAAAGGCAAGCTGATTGCATCAATCCATGGAGTCGGGCAGCAGCCCATGATGTCCGCCCGGGAACCAGGCTGCGCCAAGACGGTCCTGCAGGAGCGTGCGGGCCGAGGAGATGGCAGAAGGGAGAGGTCCGGCGCACAGCAGGCCGCAGGCGATCGCGGTGGACAGGAAGCAGCCGGTGCCCCGGATCTTGGGGAGTTCAAGGCGCGGATGCTCGAAGCTCGTCCGGCTCCCGGCGGTGAACAGATCGTCCACTACAAATGCACCGTCGGCGTGGCCGCCCTTGACCAGGACGGCACGGGCACCGGCAGCCAGCAGGGAGCGCGCGGCCGTCTCACGGGTTGAGGGGGAGTCGTCGACGGGAAGGCCGGTGAGCCTGGCCAGCTCAGGCAGGTTGGGGGTGATCAGAGCGCAACGCGAAAAGAGCGCGGTCAGCTTATCGAGCTGGTCGGGCTCGAACAGGGCCATCCCCGCCGTGGCGGCGAGGACCGGATCGAGCACCACCGGCACTTGGGAGGGGAGCCTGTCCAGGAATTCAGCGATCACGCCGGCGAGCGCCGCATTGCCGAGCATGCCCACCTTCACCGCGCGGATGGAAAACTCCCGTGCGAGGAGGTCCAGTTCGTCGCGCAGCAGGTCGGCGTCCACCGGCGTGCACCGGGCGATCTCGAAGGTGTTCTGGGCTGTCACGGCCGTCACGGCGGCCACCGCACGCACGCCGCAGGCGCGCGCCGCACGAAGGTCCGCGAGCACACCGCCGCCGCCGGAGGGGTCGTACCCTGCGATGATCAGGCACACGGGTTCGGGAATGTTGGTGTCCTTTGGCATGTCCATGGTTCTAGCATTGCCGCGGCGCGTCATCAATGGGCGTTTGACAAACGATGGAATTCCGGTCACGGTAGGTGCGGGAGTGATCGCATGAGACACTGGATCCTGGCGTTGATGTTGTTCCAAATTTCCTGGCTTGGATGCGAAGACGATGCACCACCGGCCGACCCGCGTCCCGTGTGCGGCGACGGTCGTGTGGAGGCGCCCGAGACCTGCGACGGGACCGATCTGCAGGGGATGTCCTGTACGGACCTCGGCTTCACCGGTGGCGCGCTTCTGTGCGGGGCTGACTGCACCATCGACACGGTCGAGTGCTCCAACACGATTTCCTGTGAGCAGGTGGTCGATCCCTGCGAAACCTCCGGGGCGACGCGCTGCGTCGAGGGTGCGCGCTCGTCCTGCACGGCCGATGCCGACGCCTGCCTGTCGTGGGGTGCCAACTTCCCGTGCGCCTCCGGAACCTGCGCCGATGAGACCGACTGCGCGCCGGAGGTCGTCGACGGCGGTCCGATCTGGCTCGTGCACGTCAGCGACCTGCACTTCGGGAAGGGCAACAACGTCGCCACCACCTACGCATACCTCCTCTCGACGGTGGTGCCCGCGATTCATCCGACGGCCACGTTCCAGACCGGTGACATGGTCGACGACGGCGACGTGGAGCCTCATTGGCTGGAGTACGACACCTCCTGGCGCGGCCTGGCCGACGAGCCGCCGGTGTATCTCGAGATCGCCGGCAACCATGACGTCAAAGGTGACGGGGAGAGCTACTGGCTCACCCACACGCCGACGGGCGCCTGGGATCCGGAGCTCTTCGGCGTCACCGGGTTGTCCACCGCCCTGGGCGGTGTCGAGGTCGTGCGCACCAACACCTCCTCGGGCTCGATCAACGTGCAGAACACCAACGGTTACTTCTCCGAGGACCAGGCCAACGCGCTGCTGGCGTTGACGCCGGCGGCCGACGCGGTGTTCCGGGTGTTGCTGGCACACCATCCCACAGTCGGTCTGCTCTTCCTGACCATCGGCCGCGACCGCATGCGCTCGGTCATGGCCCACTTCGGGTCCGAGGTGTACCTGTGCGGACACCTGCACAGCGCCAACATCACCTGGGATGGCAGCGTGCTGCTCGTGCAGGCCTCGGAGTTCGGCGAGGACACCACCTTCACGCTCGTCGCCAAGGACGGCGACGATCTGAGCTCCCGCGAGCTCCCGATCACGGGGCCGTGGGTGATGATCACCTCCCCGGGGGATCCGAACCTGGGCGGCGACAATCCGCGCGCCCGCTCGTTCACGGTCGGCTCCGTGCTGCCGGTGCGCGCGCTGGGCTTCGCGCTGAACGATGATCTGACGCTGTCGGTCCAGCTCGACGCCGGCGACTGGCTGCCCATGACGCAGACCTCCGCGGGCGTCTGGGAGGCCGACGTGACGCTGCCCGCGCTGGCCGACACACGTCGCCTGACCGTGCGCGCCAGCTCCTCCGAGGGCTCCTCCGAACACACCATCGACGTCATCGTCCAATAGCGCCCGCCATTCTTCGCCGCAGGCATTTCCGGCGACCCCCGAAAAGAACAATTGACTCCGTTTTTTCCCTGAAATCTTATTTTCCTGCCCGGAGGAAACATCATGAAAATCAACGTCAGTCTGTTGCTTTCACTGGTCCTGGCCCTGCTGTCCGCCTGCGACGCCGACACCAAGGCCGTCGCCCGCTGCGGAGACGACTTCCTCGATCCCGGGGAGGATTGCGACGGCGCGATCGTCGGTATCACCTGCGGCGACCTCGGCCACTACAACGTCAACGGCGCGCTGTCGTGCCGCTCCGACTGCACGTACAACCTCACCGACTGCGGCGGCTCCTGCGGCGATGGCGTGGTGGAGCTCAACTTCAACGAGGACTGCGACGCCGACAACCTCGGCGGCGCCACCTGCGAATCCCTGGGCTTTCGTGGCGGCACGCTCACCTGCGGGGACGCGTGCCAGTTCGACACCTCGCAGTGCGAGAGCACCTGCGGCAACGGCACCCTCGACGCCTGGGAGCTCTGCGACGGTGTCCTGCTCGGAGGGGCCTCCTGCCTGAGCCTGGGCTACTCCGGCGGCGCGCTCGCCTGCTCCGGTGACTGCACCTACGACGAGCAGAACTGCCAGACCGTGTGCGGCAACGCCGTCCTCGAGACGGGCGAGGCGTGCGACGGCAACAAGCTTCGCGGGCTCACCTGCGAGGCCCTGGGCTACGAGTCCGGCGCGCTGTCGTGCAACCCCGACTGCACGCTGGACCGCGACGACTGCGTGGGCACCTCCCTGTGCGGCAACGGCGCCGTCGACGCGCCCGAGACCTGTGACGGGGCCGCGCTGGGCGGCGCGACCTGCGTGACCCTGGGCTACGAAGGCGGCGTGCTCTCCTGCGGGCTCGACTGCCGCCTCGACGTGTCCCGCTGCGTTGGCGCCACCTGCGGCAACGGGCAGGTGGACACCGGCGAGGCCTGCGAGCCCGGCGTGGCCTTCACCACGACCTGCCGCGATCTGGACTTCCTCGGCGGCACGCTGACCTGCTCCTCCTCGTGCCAGTGGAACACCCTGGGCTGCAACAACATCGACCTGTGCGGCAACGGCACGGCCGACCCCGGCGAGGCCTGCGATGGCACCGACATGAATGGTCGCTCCTGCGTCACCGAGGGCTTCTACACGGGGACCGCGACCTGCGGCGCCGACTGCTCCGTGAACACGTCGGCCTACGCCGGCTTCTGCGGCGACGGCACGCTGGACGACGCCCACGGCGAGCTCTGCGACGGCGACCTGCTGGGCGGAAGCACCTGCGTCACCGAGGGCTTCTACGAGGGCACGCTGGCCTGCGACTCCGGCTGCGCGCCGGACACCGCGGGCTGCACCGGCCGCTGCGGCGACGGCGCAGTGGACGCGGCCTTTGGCGAGGCCTGCGACGGCACCGACTTCGGCGGCCGCACCTGCTACTCGGGCACGTTCGCGTGTCTGGGAAACTGCCAGATCAACGACTTCAACTGCCAGGGCTGGTGCGGCGACGGCGTGATTCAGTCGGGCTTCGAGGAGTGCGACGGCGCCAACTTCGACGCGGCGACCCAGCCCTGCGGGGCCCTGGGCTTCGCCGGCGGCACGCGGACCTGTGATCTGGCGAGCTGCACGCCGGAGTACAACTGCCTGACGTGGGTGAAGGTGGAGGGGAGCTACCTGCACCACTGTGCGCTCGATTCGGCCGGCTCATTCTGGTGTTGGGGGACAAACACATACGGACAACTGGGAGATGGTACCACAACCAACCGGGACCGCCCCACCCGGGTGCTGGGGCCCAGTGGTATGGGATACCTGACTGATGTCGTTGATTTCAATACCAGCGACGGACACACCTGTGCCAGGCAGAGCTCTGGCGCCATGTGGTGCTGGGGTTTCAATAATTATGGACAACTCGGGGACGGCACGACCAACAACTCCTCAACGCCAGTCCGGGTGCGTGGCGCCGGAGGAACCGGCTATCTCGCGGATGTATCCATGATCGCCCTCGGCGCACTGATGACCTGCGTCGTGAAGACCGACGGGACCGCTTGGTGCTGGGGAGGAAATGAACTTAATTATCAACACTGTCTGGGCGTCAACAGCAGTGCAACGAACCTCCTGTACCCAACCCAGGTGGTGGGAGTCAACGGTGTTGGGTTTCTTCAAAACGTGGTACAAATCGCTCTGATGCGCAGCGCGAATACCAATGTTGCCGAATGCAGCGCCAAAGCCATCGTCGGCGCCTCTCGTGCCGTCGTCACCTGGGGCAGCAATTACCAGGGCAACCCTTCCACCACAGCGACGGGATACCCCGTTGCCGTGCTGGATGTCGGCGGCGTCCCGCTGGAGGGGATTGCCGAGTTGGGCGAATCCAGCGGTCAATCCTGTGCCATCCGCAACAACGGACGGGTCATCTGCTGGGGGCAACTCTACAAAGGAGACTGGAATGGTCAACAGGTCAGTTCCTCTCCGGTGACAGTGTTGAACTCCGATGGAAGTGGCTATCTCCTGAATGCCACGAAGATTTTTGCCTGGGCTTCCGCATACAATTCTACGTATTCCAACGCGACCTGTGTTCTCAACACTTCAGGGGAAGTCTTCTGTTGGGGTGACAATGATGGCGCCTACCTTGGTCTCGGACATACCACGTCTCCGGTCCTGCTGCCGACGCAAATGCAAGGAACCCTCGGAGCTGGCGTGATTTCGGGAGTCCAACAACTCACGCATTTCTGCTTGTTGAAAACGGATGGAAGCCTCAATTATTGGGCCGGCGATCATCAGGGGCAGGCTGGAGATGGAACCAATTCCTACGGTCATGCAGGCGGCATTGTTCTCTTCCCTGTGC
Source organism: Deltaproteobacteria bacterium HGW-Deltaproteobacteria-22 (assembly GCA_002841825.1). Classification (GTDB taxonomy): domain Bacteria; phylum Myxococcota_A; class Polyangia; order HGW-17; family HGW-17; genus HGW-17. Next base: position 12,593 of record PHAZ01000027.1, read on the forward strand.
CCGTGTTGGGCTCTGCGCAGTAGGTTTTGCCGCGACCCCGACGGGGTCGGGTGAGAGGCGGGCGGTTTCCTCTTCGGGTACAAAGGAGTTTTTCCTCTTCGGGTACAAAGGAGGGTTTCCTCTTCGGGTACAAAGGAGGGTTTCCTCTTCGGGTACAGAAGAGTTTTTCCTCTTCACCAGGGTTGGGGCGGCCCCGATGGGGCCGCAGACCCGGAGACGGGTCTGCCCAACCCTTCGCTGGTCTGTACGTCCGCGATGCGGACGCGTTCGTACACCCGCGTTGCGGGTTGCGGTAGGGGGGAACACCCCGGGGGGGGATGATTGTGCGACCCCGACGGGGTCGGGTGAGAGGCGGGCGGTTTCCTCTTCGAGTACAAAGGAGGGTTTCCTCTTCACCAAGTGATCGCCAATTGGCGATCACCCTTCGCTGGTCTGTGCGTCCGCGATGCGGACGCGTTCGTACACCCGCGATGCGGGTTGCGATGTCGGGTGATTTCACTACCAGAGGTGTTTTTCATCGAAGGCGATATTGTGCTTCTTCAGGAGAAGAATGAATTCGTCCTGGAAGGTCCATTTCCGATGGTGTTCCTCCTGTCTCGCGATGTAATCGGAGACGGCCGGCACGTTGCTCTCGCTTACGGAAAACGCCCCGTACCCCGCCTGCCAGGAAAAACCGGTGGCGTTGAACTCGTCCTGTTCGCGAATCCATAGGGTGGAATTTCTCTTGATTTCCTTCACCAGGGTTGCGATCGGCACGGTCTTTCCCAACCGGATTAAAGCATGCACATGATCTGTCGTTCCGCCCACCGCATAGAGAGGACTGTCCAGGTTTCTCGTGATGCCGCCGAGGTATCGGTGAACCCTCTGGCGCAACTCCGGGTTCTGGAAGATGTCTTTTCTCTGATGGGTTGAAAATACGACATGGATGAACATCGCGGATAATGATTGAGGCATGACCGAATTCCTTTCCTGCCCCTCATTATCGTCCGCTGATTCGTCCTGGTTGCGCAATTTCCACATTATCGTCCACCGAGACGCGCAGGGTGTACGAACCCGCTTGGCCATCCCGCCGAAATCCGGATTTCACCGCCACCGCGACCCGCAACGCGGGTGTACGAACGCGCCGGCAACGCCGGCGTACAGACCAGCGAAGGCATGCGCCTTCCCCGAAGGGGATGGTGCATGCCTGGGGAAGAGGAAAACGCCCTTTGTACTTGAAGAGGAAAACGCCCTTTGTACTTGAAGAGGAAAACGCCCTTTATGCCCGAAGACGCCACCGCCCGTCTCGCCACCCGTCCCGCGTCTCCACAATTCCCGCCTGACATCGTCCGGAGAAATGCGGTAGAGTGCGCGCGGAGGTGCGAATGCAGCCGGAAAGCATCGAGATCATCGGCGCCCGACAGCACAATCTGCGTGTCGAGCAACTGAATGTCCCCAAGAACCGCTTCGTGGTCTTCACCGGGGTCTCCGGCTCAGGGAAGTCCTCGATGGCCTTTGACACGATCTACGCCGAAGGACAGCGTCGCTACGTCGAGAGCCTTTCATCCTATGCGAGGCAGTTTCTGGGCCAGCTGGAAAAACCAGCCTATGATCGCATCCGCGGACTCACACCGACGATCGCGATCGAGCAGAAGAGCGCCTCTTCCAATCCGCGCTCGACGGTGGGCACCGTCACCGAGATACACGACTACCTGCGCGTGCTCTACGCCCGCGTCGGGGTGCAGCACTGTCCGGTCTGCGACCGCGTGGTCGAGGCCATGCCGACCTCGGTCATGGTGCGGGAGCTTGCCGCATGGTCCGGGACCACCCTGCTGCTGGCACCGCTGGTCGAGCAGCGCAAGGGCACGTTCGTCGAGTTGTTCGAGGACCTGTCCTCGCGCGGCTTCGCCCGGGTTCGTGTGGATGGGAGGAGCGTCACCCTCGAGTCAGGATTGAGCCTTGCCAAGACCAAGAAGCACACCATCGAGCTGGTCGTCGACCGAATCACGCCGGCCATGGTCGCGTCCGCGCGCATCGCCGACTCCGTAGAGACGGCGCTGAGGGAGGGCGGCGGCGTCCTGATCGCCGAGCCCGTGGAGAACCCGGAGCTGTCAAAGCGTTTCTCCACCCGGCGCAGCTGCACGGCTTGCGGCCTGGGGTTGCCGGAGCTCTCACCACAGGCCTTCTCGTTCAATGGTCCGCTGGGCATGTGTCAGGCCTGCCACGGCCTGGGACGGGCCATGGAGATGGACCCGGCCCGCGTGGTTCCGGACCCGACCCTCTCCGTGAGGCAGGGCGCGATCGAGCCGTGGGCCGCCACCATGGAGCGCGGCGAAGGCTGGACCTACCGGATCTTCGAGGCCCTCGAGCAGCACTACGGCATCAACTTCGACGCGCCGTACGAGACGCTCCCGGCGCGGCACCGCGAGATCCTGCTGCAGGGCAACCGGGGCGAGAAGCTCACCGTGGACATCGAACACAAGCGGGGCAGCGGCACCTACGCGCTGGACTTCGAAGGCGTGCTCAACACCCTGATGCGCCGCTACCGCGAGACCCAGTCGCAGGCCATGCGAGACTACTACCAGAAGTACCTGTCGGAGTCCGCCTGCCGGGAGTGCGGTGGTTCGCGGCTACGCCCCGAATCGCGCGCCGTGCGTGTGGCGGGCCGCACCATCGTCGAGGTCTGCGCGGACACCGTCGGGCAGAGCCTGCGGCACTTCGAGGGCCTGATCCTGGATCCGGAGCGGGCCCACATCGCCCATGAGGTGGTGCGGGAGGTTCAGGCCCGCCTGCGTTTCCTGGACTCCGTGGGGCTTGGCTACCTCACGCTGGACCGTCTGGCACCGTCGCTCTCGGGCGGCGAGGCCCAGCGCATCCGTCTCGCGAGCCAGCTCGGCAGCGAACTTTCCGGGGTGACCTACGTGCTCGACGAGCCCTCCATCGGGCTGCACGCACGCGACAACGATCGGCTGATACGCACCCTGGGAGCCCTGCGCGACAACGGAAACACCGTCCTGGTGGTCGAGCATGACGCGGAGACCATGCGGGCGGCAGATCACGTCGTGGACTTCGGGCCCGGCGCGGGCAGGCTGGGCGGACAGGTCACATTCGAGGGGCCGCCTTCGGCGCTGCTGCGATCGGACACCCTCACCGGGCAGTATCTCTCGGGTAGGCTCAAGGTGGCCGAACCCGGGGTCCGCCGCCCGCCCAAGGGATGGCTGGTCGTGCGTGGCGCCCGGGAGCACAACCTGAAGTCCATCGACGTCGCCTTTCCGCTGGGCTGCCTCACCGCGGTCACCGGCGTTTCGGGCGCTGGCAAGTCCTCGCTGGTGCGCGGCACCCTCCATCCGGCGCTGGCCGCGGCGCTGCATCGCAGCCGAGAACCCGTGGGGGACCATGACGGCCTCGACGGTCTCGACCGGCTCGACAAGGTCATCCACATCGACCAGACCCCCATCGGACGAACGCCACGCTCCAATCCCGCGACCTACACCAAGGCGTTCGATCAGGTCCGCGATCTGTTCGCCCAGCTCCCGGCCGCCCGTGTCGCCGGCTACAACGGAGGCCGGTTCTCCTTCAACGTGGCCGGCGGCCGCTGCGAGGCCTGCCACGGCGACGGCGTCCGCAGGATCGAGATGCACTTCCTGCCCGACGTGTACGTCACCTGCGAGACCTGCGGTGGTCGGCGGTACAATGACGCAACCCTTCGAGTGAAGTATCGTGGGCTGGACATCTCGCAGGTCCTGGAACTTTCCGTCGACCGGGCGCTGGAGGTCTTTGGCAACCATCCTCCCCTGCGCCGGATCCTGCAGACGCTTTCGGACGTCGGCCTCGGCTACGTCCATCTCGGGCAGCCGGCGCCGACGCTCTCGGGCGGGGAGGCCCAGCGGGTCAAGCTCTCCCGGGAGCTGGCCCGCGAGGACACAGGGCGCACCCTGTACATTCTCGACGAGCCCACCACAGGGCTGCACTTCGACGACATCCGCCGGTTGCTGGGGGTGCTGCAGCGACTTGTCGATGCAGGCAACACCATCGTCGTGGTCGAGCACAACCTCGATGTCATCGGCTGCGCCGACCATGTCATCGATCTGGGACCCGAGGGAGGGGACGGCGGCGGATTCCTCGTGGCCGAGGGCACCCCCGAAGCGGTCGCCCGCGTGCAGGACAGTTTCACCGGGCGGTGCCTGGCGCAGGTGTTCGTCTGAAGAAAAAAAAACTTGTCGCCTGACTTTTTTGCACTAGTATCTACATCAACAACCAGCGGAGGTATCCGATGAGCGGCAAGTACAGGCACTTATATTTGCTCCTTGTTCTTTCCGGGCTCGTTTCATGGGGGTGCGCCAAGGGCGTCGGCAAGGCCGTCTGCGGTGACGGCACCTGCACGGCCCCCACCGAAGATCTCGCGAACTGTCCTCAGGACTGCACGCCCGCGGCCGAGTGCGGCAACGGCGACTGCGAACCCGGAGAGACCGCTGATTCCTGCTTTGCCGATTGTGATCCCGCGCTCCTCTGCGGCAACGGCGAGGTCGACGCCGGCGAACACTGCGATGGCGCCAACCTCGACGGGATGACCTGCGCGGGCCTCAGCGCCGGTGACGGCACCCTGCTGTGCAGCACCTCCTGCCGCTTCGATCTGTCCTCCTGCAGCGGGACCTGCGTGGACCAGTGCTCGGGCGAGGTCTACAGCCGCTGCAACGGCAACGCCGTCGAGGAGTGCCAGCGGGGCGCCAACGGCTGCTACCAGTGGCTTCAGACGCTGGACTGCGCCGGCGCAGAGCAGATCTGCGACGAGGCCGACGGCAGCCCGGGCTGCGCTGACTCCTGCACCGACACCTGCGTGTCCGGTTCTCATCGCTGCTTCGGCAACCTGAGCCAGGACTGTGCCACTGGCGCCAACGGCTGCCTGCAGTGGAACGACGCCACCGACTGCAGCGCGACCGGCCTGGTGTGTGCCTTCGACGGGACGACGGCCGTCTGCGAGGCGCCCTGCACCGATGCCTGTGACTCCGCCGGTGACGGCATGTGCCTGGTCGAGGTCCGCCACGAGTGTGTCCTGGGTACCGCGGGCTGCCTTGAGTGGCAGGAGGATCAGGACTGCACCGCGATCGGCAGGTACTGCAGCGGCGGGGAATGCCTGTGTGCCGACGCGTGCACGGCCGGACAGACGCGCTGCAACGCCAACGTCATCCAGACCTGCACCACCAACACCAGCGGCTGCCGGGTCTGGACCGACGGCACCAACTGCGCTGCGACCTCCCAGATCTGCAACGACGCCTCGGGCACGGCCGTGTGCGCCACCCAGTGCACCAGCGTCTGCTCCTCGGGCCAGACCCAGTGCAGCGGTGCCCTGGTGCAGAACTGCACCCTGCTGGGCACGGGCTGCTGGGGCTGGGTCGACGGCGTCAACTGCGCAGCAACGGGCAAGCTCTGCACCAATGGCGCCTGCGTCTGCGACAACCAGTGCGACCCCGGCGATCGTTCCTGCATGATGATCCACTATGCCTACGAGTGCGTCCAGGACGGCAACGGCTGCTGGGACTGGGGCAACGAAGATTTCTGCATGCTCTCCGGTCAGATCTGCCTGCTGGGCTACTGCATCACGCCTTGAAACGTTCATAACCGTAAATATTGCACGTAACTGATATTCATGTAGCACTTGATGGGAGCGCCGTCAGTGGCCGGGGCTCGTCCTTTTTTCTGGGACAACAGGGCCAGTTGTTGTATGTGGATGAGGTTGAACGAAATGTGGCCCGCCGGGCAGCCCTGACGAGGAGGTTATCATGTTGAGGAAATCGCTGTTGTTTGTCGTTTTTTTGGGAATGTATGGACTGGCTGGATGTGGCGAGGGTCCGAAGGATGAGGCCCTCGGTGTTTTTCTGCAGACCGAGGAGCCCGGCGCCAACTGTGAGCACGGCGGCGTCAGCGCCAGCCTGCCCGACAGCGAAATCATCTATGTCTGCGATGGGGCCGACGGCGCTGTTGCCGCCGTCACGGAGCAGCCCCCCGGCGATCGTTGTCCAGAAGGCGGCATCGAGGTTCACTACGCGGGGAACATCCTCGTCGTGTGTAGCGACCAGGCCGGGAGCGTGACGGTGACCCCAGTCCCGGCGGGGCCCAGTTGTCCGGCAGGGGGACTCGCCGTGACCGACGCAGGCGGCACCAGCTACATCTGCAACGAGGAGGCCATGAACCTGGCCATCGAACCTCCCGGCGAGAACTGCCCCCAGGGCGGCGTGGCCGTCACCGATGCCTTCGGCGCCCATTGGTACGTGTGCCATGGTGCCAGCCCGGCGTTCTCCGTGGGCAGCCTCTGCCCCGAGGGCACCCTCGGGACCGACGGCACCGGCGAGGCCATCTACGCCTTCATCGAGGGGGAGACCCAGGGCATCTATCCAGGTGGAGCGACGGCACCCGACGGCACCGTCGACGCCATCCCGGTGTGGGCGACCTGCCACAGCATCACGTCCCCCACCGACCTCGGCACCGGGAACGCCACGGGGAAGGCCTCCGTCTCACCATACTTCCTCATCCTCAAGGCCGGCGACTCCCTCACGGGGTTCTACAATTCATTCTCGAATAACGAGTTGATCCAGGCTGCCATCCGTGTCTTCTCCGCCGCCGACCCCGCCATCAGCGTTGCCCTCGCGGACGGGCGGATCCTCTCGGTGGAGCAGCTCACCCTCCCCGATCCCTCCCGGCCCGGCACCTACGCGGAGTTCCTGAGGGTCGGCATCGGGTACCGGTCCTTCATCCTCACCTACGAGGAGACCGGAGATGAGGTCACCGTGCCGGACGTGGGCGGCATGGAAGGTCCGGGGTTTGACGACACCTACGCCCCCGAGACGGGCGGCTGCGTCATCTCCAGGGGAGCCTACCCCCTGAAGTTCATGAGCCTTTCGGGCATCTGGCAGGGTAACATCGAAGGTGGCGTGACGGTCGTCGGGGAGGAGACGTCGATCCAGGTTCACAGCGTCTGCCAGGCCGCCTTCTCCCCGGGTTTCCCCCTCCCCACGGGAAAATACATGCTTCGGACCCTGGTGCTCACCAAGGCACTGGACCAGTCCTCGCCGCATCTGATGCAGGCGCTCATCAACAACGAGCTCCTCGACGGGATGATCCGTTTCTATGCCCTGGACATGTTCGACCGCGAACAGCGCTATTACGCGATCCTCCTCACCGGCGCCAGGGTGATCGGGATCGAGGAATACATCCAGGGCGGGAGCCGCTTCGAGCGGGTGGAGTTGGTCTTTGAGGAGATCACCCACTTCTGGGACAAGAACGGCGCCTCAGCCACCCTCTACTGGGACGGCCCGCCCGAGGTCAAGTAGGCTCCGCCATCTTCTTCAATGCAACCGGGGGAAGATCGACCCGTTTTCACTTCTGGACAGAATGGTGATGCCACCCCTGACACGTACTCCGATTCGTCCGGATCTTCCATCCGTTTTTCACATGTCCCAGAAGAAGTCCTTGTTGGTCAGTTCGGGCTCCGGCTCGGACGGAGGCGCCGGTGGAACCAGGCCGTCGGTGTGGTGGAGGATGTAGTCGAGTTGTTTTTCGAGATCATTGGTCTCGCCTTCCCAGTACTCGGTAGTGCCGAAGTAGGAGAAGGCCGCGCGAAAGGCGGGGTCGTCCCAGCGGCGGGCGATCCATGCGGAGTAGTGGATGAAGCGCAGCGCACGCAGCGGCTCGATCAGGCGGAACCAGGAGGCGTCGAAATCACGGAACTGGCGGTAGGCGTCGAGGAAGAACCAGCCGTCAGTGCCGCACAGCAGGTTGCCCAGGTGGCAGTCGCCGTGAATGCGGTGGACGGGGACGCCGACGGACAGGTCGGCATAGATCTCCGCGATGCTGTTGACAGCGCCGGAGAATCGGTCCACCAGGTGATCGGGGAGGAAGTGATGGGTGGTCAGAAACGTGAGCGGATCCAGCGCGTAGGTTTTTTCATTGAGCTGGATTCGGTGCCTGGCCGGGGACGCCGCGCCGATGTTGTGGATGCGGGCCAGCAGCCGGCCGAGGATCCCCAGCTCGGCGTCGGACAGTTCGTTCTTGCTGCGGCCGCCGGTGCGTGGCCAGACAGCGTAGAAGATGCCGTCGGTCTCGTGGACGGTGTCGCCGTCGGGGAACTCACGCGGAGCGCAGACCGGAATCTCGCTGTCCCGGATCTCGAAGAGGAATTCATGCTCCTCCCGGATCTGCTCGCGGGACCAGCGTCCGGGGCGGTAGAACTTGCTGACCACGTGGGTGTCGTCTGCCAGCTTCAGGTCGTAGACGCGGTTCTCGTAGGAGTTCAGCGTCATGATGTGGCCCGTCGGCTCCAGGCCGTCGGCCTCCAGCGCCGTGAGCACCACGTCGGGCGTCAGGTTGAAAAAGGAATCGGTCATGGGTTCACTTCCGGGTGGCGTTCCACCCGATGGGCAGTATCCATGGGATCCCTGCGAAGTCAAGCGGGGTGGCCGGCGCGTGCCGGCATTGACATCAGTGGACGGCATCGCGGATACTGCTCCAGGAACCTCTGAGGTGAACCATGCGGACGATGATCCTGATTGCGGTGCTGTTGATGATGTGGAGCGGATGTGACTCGAATACGAAGGCTGCAACGCCCGAGGACTGCGGCAACGCCCTCGATGATGATCGGGACGGGCTTCTGGACTGCATGGATCCTGATTGCGCGGACTTTGCCGGCTGCGCCACGCTGAACAATGTCAACAACACCAACAACCAGACGTTCTCCATCGTCCCGCTGCCCGGGATCCGGCTGGGCATCAACAAGGGACACAGGAACACCACCTGGAACGATCAGCAGACCGCGGATCTGGCCGTCCGGGCCGGCGTCAACAGTTCCCGCATCAGCCTGCCGATGAGCCACCTGGAGACCTGGGGCTACGAGATCGAGGTTCAGGACATCGCCTACTACCGGGACCACGGCATCGACCGGCATCTGGTGGCGTTCCTGACCAAGCCGACCGTCGAGTGCTCCACCGCGCCGGCCGGCACGGCAGACTGGGAGCTGGCCTATCACATGCCTGCCGGTCTGTACGAGCCGATCTGGCTCTCCGAAGGGGTGGTGAATCCTGCCAACTGCTGGGCGCGGTATGTTTTTGATGCGGTCACCGTCTACAAGGACGTGATCGACATCTGGGAAATCTGGAACGAACCTGACTGGGTGGCCGACTGGCATGACACGCTGACCTGGTGGGACGAGCCGCCCACCGCCGGACAGTTGCCGCGGTTCAACGGCAACATCTTCAACTACATCCGCCTGCTCCGGGTCAGCGCCGAGGTCATCCGGCACATCGCACCGGACGCCCTGGTGGCGACCGGCGGGCTCGGCTATCCGTCCTTTGTCGACGCGCTGCTGCGGTACACGGACAATCCGGCCGACGGCTCGGCCACGGAGGCCTATCCCCATAGGGGTGGACACTGGTTCGATGTGCACTCGATCCACTATTACCCCATCTTTGGCGGTGGCAACTCCGACACCGGCGTGGAAGGCTTTCTTGCCCACCTGCAGGATCACGTGAACGTGCTTTCGGCCAACGGTTCGGGACCTCGCACCTTCATCGTGACGGAGTCGGGTGCCCCGCACCTGGTCGTGGACGACAACCCCGGCGGGCCCGAGTACGCCCGGAATTATCTGCTGAAGGTGATCGCCAAGGCCCGTGCTGAGGGGGTCAGCGGCATCGACTGGTTCCTGCTGACCGACACCGCTCCACCGTCGGAGCTGTCCAGTCCCTTCGATTACATGGGATTGTTTCTCGACACGGCGGACCTGTCGTCCCCCGACGACGCCGTGATGACCGAGACCGGCATCGCGCATGCCACCCTGAGCCTGCTGGCCTCGAATGCGGAATCTTTTGCTCCGTTGGACGGCGAGGTCACCGGCTCGGGCATCGACGGCGTGGTGATGCGCTTTTCCGATCGCATGGGTTACATCCTCTGGGCGGTCGCGGACTCTGGCGAGGACGGGGCCACCACGGCGGTCGTCACGGGTACACGCCCACTGAATGCCTATGCGTGGAACTATTCCGCGGATGGAGACGCGATGTTTCCGCTGGATGCGGGCGACTCCATCCCCCTGACGTCCTCCCCGGTCATCCTCGTGGAACAGTAAGACTCACGCCTTCGGGTGTGCCTGCGGGACCAGAACTCCCCGAAGTCCTGCAGGTCGGTGACCCAGTACAGGCCCCGTCCCTTGACGCAGGTCTTGCACATGCGCAGCAGCTCGACGATGGGCGGGATGTGCTGCTCGTCGATCAGATGTTGGAACCGATCATCATGGGTCCGAAGGGTCTGCGCAAACAGGGCACGGTAATGCTCAGGAAGGTGGAAGCATGAAATATGTCGGTATCGACCTCGGAACAACCAACAGTTCCATCTGCTCGTACGACGGGGAGAAGATTCACCTCTACAAGAGTCCGGAGCAGCACGACGTCACGCCGTCCGCCATCTTCATCGACCGTCGCGGCAACAAGTATGTCGGCTCGCGCGCATACAACAGTGCCGCGAAGAATCCAGACAACGCTGCGGTGCTGTTCAAACGGCTCATGGGCACGAGCACACCCGTAAAGCTGCCAGCCGTTAACCTCACCATGACGCCGGAGGAGTGTTCCGCAGAGGTGCTGCGCGCGCTCTTCGGCTATTTGCCGGAGGAGATTCGGGGCGACGGCGACACCGGTACTGTTATCACGGTTCCGGCCGCATTCAACCAGATGCAGAAGGATTCGACGATGGCCGCCGCAGATGCGGCTGGTCTCGGGCGTGTCGCGTTAATGCAAGAGCCGGTCGCCGCCGTGATGAGTGTCATGCGCCAGCGGAAAAACGACGGTGTGTTCGTCGTATATGACCTCGGTGGCGGCACACTCGACATCGCTATCGCTGAGAGCATCGGTGGACGGGTGAACCTGCTCGCTCACGGTGGTATTGCCATGTGCGGTGGGCGCGACTTTGATCGCATCCTGTTCGACAACGTCGT
>PHAZ01000357.1 GCA_002841825.1 Deltaproteobacteria bacterium HGW-Deltaproteobacteria-22
GCAGACCTCCTCGAGGGTGTCCCGCTCCTCACCCATGCCGGCTGCGATGGCCTCGATGCGCTGCTGCTGCCGTTCCGGGAGCAGTTCACCCACTCCATGGAGATCGTGCTTCCCGCCGGGGGCCACCCTGGCGTCTCCTCGATGCTGGATCGTGCGTTGTCGGGGTTGCGGAACATGGGCTACCGTCCCCAGGAGTTGACCATCGTCGCGGGGCCGCTGCACGAAGCCGCCGAGCAGAGCGTCCCCGCGGCCGATCTGATCCGGCTGGGGCTTTCCCTGCTGCGCAAGGAGAAACCGTAAATGGGACGCAAACCTCATCGTGATCCACAGGATCCGCTATCCCCCCAGCCATTGACCGCGCCCCTCCCCGAGGTCATCGCCGAGGGCCGCATCCGCCCCGTAAGTTTCGAGGAGTTCGTGGGCCAGCGGCAGCACATCGAGAACCTGCGCGTCTACGTGTCCGCCGCCAGGGCGCGAGGCGGCGCGGTGGATCACATCCTGTTCTCGGGGCCTCCGGGGTTGGGCAAGACCACCCTCTCGCACATCATTGCAGCGGAGATGGGCACCACGATCCACCGCACCTCCGGCCCCGCCGTGGAGCACAAGGGCATGCTCGCAGGGCTGCTGACGAACCTCAATCGCGGTGACGTGCTGTTCATCGACGAGCTGCACCGTCTCCCCAAAGTAGTGCAGGAATCCCTGTACTCGGCAATGGAGGACTTCAAACTGGAGGTGCTCATCGGCGAGGGGCCCCACGCGCAGGCCATCATCATGGATCTTGCGCCGTTCACCCTGGTGGGGGCCACGACACGTTCGGGCCTGCTCACCGCGCCGCTGCGCACGCGCTTCGGCATCCCGATCCGCCTGGAGTTCTATGGCCCCGACGATCTCACCGAGATCGTGCTTCGTTCCGCGGGACGACAGGGCATCGCCATCGCGCCCGAGGGTGCCCTGGAAATCGGGCGCCGCTCCCGGGGCACGCCGCGCATCGCCATCCGGCTGCTGGCCCGCGTGCGCGACTTCGCCGAGGTCTCCGGTGCTGGCATCATCGACCGGAAGGTCGCCGCATCGGCCCTGACCCGGCTCGAGGTCGACGAAGCCGGACTGGATCCGACCGACCGAGCCTACCTGACGATGATCATCGAGCGCTTCGGGGGTGGACCGGCTGGCATCGAGGCCATCGCAGCCGGCATGGGTGAGGAGCGGGACACCCTCGAGGAGGTCTGCGAGCCGTACCTGCTGCAGCAGGGCTACATTCAGCGCACCCCCAAGGGGCGCATCGCCTCGCGGGTGGCGTTCTCCCATCTGGGCTTCTCCCCCCCCGCGACGCACTACATGCCCACGCTGTTCAGTGAACTTGATGAGCGGGAGTGAAACAATAAAAGAAAACAAGGGCATGGGGTATACAAAAAACGCAGATCTTGCCTTCGCAAGGTCGTTGTGTTAGAAGGAGCCGAAAAGCTCTTGTACGACAAGGCTTTTTGGCGATATTAAGAGAAGGATTCTTTATGTTCAATTGGCTCTACAGCCTATTTTCCAATGACTTGGCCATCGACCTCGGAACCGCCACGACCCTCACGTTTGTGAAGGGCCGCGGCATCGTGTCCCATGAGCCGTCAGTGGTGGCCGTCCAGCGCATGCCCCATGGCGGCAAGCGGATTCTGGCCGTCGGCAAGGCCGCCAAGGAGATGCTTGGCCGCACCCCCGGCAATATCGTGGCGGTTCGCCCCCTCAAGGATGGCGTCATCGCGGACTTCGACGTGACCGAGGCCATGCTCCGGTACTTCATCGGACAGGCGCATTCGCACCGCACGCTGGTCAAGCCGCGCATCATCATCTGCGTTCCGGCGGGCATCACCGACGTCGAGAAGCGTGCCGTGCAGGACAGCGCCCTGGCCGCCGGCGCCCGCGAGGTCTACCTGATCGAGGAGCCCATGGCGGCTGCCATCGGCGCGGGCCTGCCCATCACGGAGCCGTGCGGGAACATGATCGTCGACATCGGCGGAGGCACCACCGAGGTGGCCGTGATCTCGCTGTCGGGCATCGTGTTCGCCAAGAGCCTGCGCGTGGGCGGCAACCGCCTCGACGAGGCCATCATCGCGTACATGAAGCGCCAGCACAACATGCTCATCGGCGAGCAGACGGCCGAGCAGATCAAGGTTCAGATCGGCTGCGCCCACCCACTCGAGAAGGAGCTCACCATGGAGGTGCGCGGCCGCGACCTTGTGGGTGGCATACCGCGCTCGATGGTGATCTCCAGCGAGGAGGTGCGTCAGGCGCTGGCCGAGCCGCTCTCGCAGATCGTCGAGACCGTGCGAGAGGTGCTCGAGCAGACGCCCCCCGAGTTGTCCGCGGACATCATCGCCCACGGCGTCGTGCTGACCGGCGGTGGCGCGCCGTCGTGCTCGGCACAGGCCGTGCCCTCGAGGAACTGCGCCTGCTCAAGGAAGTGACGCTGACGCGGGGCGCGTAGCCGAACTTTTCTAAATACCATGGTCCTGATGCTTCTCTCCCGCCGTGCCAAGGAAATCATCTTCAGTGTGCTCCTGCTGGCCATTCCGGTGGTGTTCCTGTTCGCCAACATCAAGGAGCCCCACCGGCTCAACACCATGGACAGGCTGATCCTGAAGCTCTCCTCGCCGGTGCACCAGGCCTCCATGTTCATCTACCGGTGGGTTGACGGGATCTGGATGAACTACATCTATCTCGTCAATCTCAAGGAAGAGAACGACCAACTGCGTTCCGAGAACGGGATCCTCAAGGCCAACAATGCGATCCTGGAGATCTGGGCGCAGCGGGGCCGCGAGGTCGAGAAGTTGTTGGGTTTCAAGGAGGCCAGCTCCGCGGAGATGGTCGCGGCACGCGTGATCTCCAAGAGCTTCTCCCCGTACTACCGTGTCCTTCGGCTCCGCATCGACCGCGGCATCCACGAGATCAAGCCCGACGATCCGGTGATCATCCCCGAGGGCGTGGTGGGCAAGGTCCACCGCGTCTATGGCGACTACGCCGACATCCAGCTGGCGATCGATCCCAAGGTGCGCATTCCCGTGGTGGTCAAGCGCACCGGAACTGAAGCCCTGCTCGTGGGAACGGGCGATCCGCGCAAGTACACTGCGCGGCTCACCTACCTGCGGCGTGAGGAGGAGGTCCAGGTGGGCGACCTCGTGGTCACCTCGGGCATGGGCGGCACCTCGGGCGTTCGTTTCCCGGCCGATCTGCAGGTGGGCCGCATCGTGTCCGTCCAGAAGAAGGAGTTCGGCAAGTTCCAGGACGCCATCGTCGAGGCTGCGGTCGATTTCTCGCGGCTGGACAAGGTACTGGTGGTGGTGACCCCGCCGCCGGTGGCCGATCCCCAGTCCGCCCCGGATCCGGAACTGCAGAAGGAGCAGCCCCGAACCGGGTTGCGGCCCTTCTAGGTGCCCCCATGAATCGCGTCACCGCACTGTTCCTTTTCACCTTCGGCACCCTGCTGCTGGAGCCCGTGTTGCTGTTCGCGGTGCCGTTCTTCACCTTCAACGTCCCCGAACTGGGACTGATCGCGGTGGTCTACTGCGCCCACGGCATCCGGGGCAGCCTTTCGCGCGGCGCGGCGGCCGCCCTGGGAATAGGCTACGTCATCGACCTGTTCTCAGGAGCGCCGGTGGGAATGCACGCGCTGGTCTATGTCCTCGTGTATTTCCTGGTGCGCGCGACCTTCGGCCGGATCTACGGACGCGCGCTGTGGCTGCAGGCGCTGCTGGGTGCGCTCGCTTCGGGCGCCGTCGGCGTCCTGGTGATCTCGATCGACCAGTGGCTCAACCCCGTTGAGCATTCCTGGGCCATGCTCTCCCACCTGCCGCTGCAGATGCTGGTGACCGGCCTCTTCGCCCCCGCGTACTTCTACGTGCTGTGGCGGGTGGACCGCATGGCCAGCTACGAGGTCTCCGTGGAAGGGATTTTCAAATGAGAAGGCTGGTGCTGTCCGACGACAGCGAATTCGGAAGGAAATACCGCATCGCCTTCGTGTTCGTGGGTGTGGTGTTCCTGGTGCTGATCGGACGGCTGGCCCAGCTCCAGATCGTGTATGGCGCCGAGTACCGCGAGCTCTCACGCACCAATTTCCTGCAGAAGATCAACCTGGAAGCCCCCCGCGGCCTGATCCTGGACCGCCATGGTGCCGTGCTGGTGAAGAACCGCGTGGCCTACAACGTTTTCATCACGCCGCGCTTCTTCAACGCCAAGGCCTTCGAGACCCTGCAGAACCTGATCCAGGTGCCCCAGGTGGACCTGGATTACATCCAATCCAAGATCATGCTCGCCGAAGGCCGCAAGCGGGGGTTCTCCCTCCTGGCCATCCGCGACGTGCCCAAGGAATGGGCGCTGATCCTGGAGAGCAACCGGGATCATCTTCCCGGGCTGGACATCTCCACGCAGGAGAAACGCCAGTACCCCAATGGCCCGATGGCGGCCCACGCGCTGGGCTTCGTCGGCGAGGTCGGCGCCGAAGACATCCTGCGGCAGCCCCTCGCGGACTATTACGATCGTGACTGGATCGGGAAGTTCGGTCTCGAGTCCAAGATGGAGAAGTCCCTGCGCGGACGTCGCGGCAGCCTGTGGCGCGTGCGTGACGCCAAGGGCCGCATCAAGACCGGCGCCGATGCCATGCGCTGGCTCCCCCGGCCGTTCCATGTGCCGGCACAGCCCGGATACAACGTCGTCTCCACCATCGACGCCGACATCCAGCGGGCCGTGGAGCTGGTCATGGCGCCTTTCGTGGCCGGCTCGGCGGTGCTCATGGAGGTGGACACCGGGAAGGTTCTGGCCTACGTCTCCAAGCCCGCGTTCGATCCCAACGAGGTGTCCGGG
>PHAZ01000028.1 GCA_002841825.1 Deltaproteobacteria bacterium HGW-Deltaproteobacteria-22
GGCCCGCGTGTATTTTAGCACCTTCACGCGGGAGGCGCGGAAGATACGGCTCTGCGGCATCAGCGGTGTGGGGACCACGGTGCAGTCGACCACGCACCACCGGAAGGTGGTCTGGGTGAACTCGAAGGTCACCCGCTGGCGAAGCGAGATCGCGACGCGACGGCTCTCCTTGACCATCGAGATGAACTGCACCACGGTCTGGCGCATGTCATCCTCCTTGGCCCGCGCGTTGATGCTGATCAGGGCGATGGAGGCCAGGATGGACATGATCACGAGCACGACCATCAGTTCGATGAGGGTGAACGCGGCTTTTCGCGGGCGCATCAGAAGGTACCTCCTGCCGAAGGACGGTTGGGAATCTTGGCCACGAACCGCATGGTGCGGCGCTTGTAGCGGTCAAAGTCACCGGCGGGCCGGTCCTCGAAGGCCGGACGTGCGGTCGCGATGGGGGAGGTGGGGGTCGGGGTGCGGATCACGATCGAGATCCGCAGGGCGCGCATGCGGCCGACCTCGGTGGCCAGGGTGTCGCGGGAGGACACCCAGATGTCGCCACGCCCGTCGGGCGGATCGGAGGTGTCGACATGGAAGGCCAGCTGCATGTCCTCGACGCCCAGGGCCAGGGGCGTCCAGATGTAGTCCGACGAGTCGTCCTGCATCATGCGCACGCCGTGCATGAGCATCGGGGAGTCCGGTGAGGTGGTGTTGTCCACCCGCAGGGCATGGAACGGGAACTCACCGAGGTTGATGATCGGGATCGGGGAGGAGGGGGTCTGGGCGGCGTTGGTATAAAGACCGCAGGACTCCATGGTGATGACCTGGTTCATGCAGAAGGGGCCGCCGTGGGCGGGGGCGAAGTGCAGCCGGTCCCCGTGGGCGTTGGACACGGTGTTGGTCAGGCGCATCAGGCAGGTGACGCCGTTGATCGTCAGTCCCAGGACGTTCTTGTGATTAAATCCCGTGTTGTCCTTCACGTCGGCCCACGATCGAGAGAACTGGCCGTCGATGTACGTGACCGTGAGGTTGCTCGCCAGCGTGTACTCGATCCAGTCCGGATCCGTGTCGGTGCCGCCGTCGGTGATGTCGGGCGCCACCGGGATGGAGTTGCTGTTGTGGACTCCGATGGTGTTGACCGTCTCCACGCCGCCCCGGCAGTTGTAGAAGGAGACCGAGGCGCCCAGTCCGGCGCCCACCTGCCGCATGCTCTTCTGCACATAGAATCGGATGCCATCGAGGTTCGCCTGCATATCGGCGATGCTCTCCTCCTCATTGGTCGAGCGGTGGAAGACCAGTTGGACCGACATGGCGCCGGCGATCACCACCGCCGAGATCGAGACGGCGATGATCATTTCAATGAGGGTGAAACCGGATTGGGAGTGTTTCATGGCCGATACACCAATGTTTTTAGGATGACATTATGGGTTTTCGGGGGCCTCTCGTCACCGACCCAGGTGATGACCACCTGTACCTCGTACGTGGAGGTGTACGCGCCCGCGGCGGCCGTGATGGTGGGGATGAAGGTCATGCCGTGGGTGTCCTGGTACCACGCCGCGTCGGTGCCCAGGGCGACGCCGCAGGTCTGCGGATCGGCGCCGGCGTTGACACACGAGGTGTAGCAGCCGGGCGCTGCCGTGCCACCGGCGAGGCAGGCCAGCGTCTGGGTGGGCACGTCCTTCATGATCTCCAGCACGTCCTGGGCCTTGGTCAGCGCGTTCTGGAACTGGCGGGTCCGCACGTTGGAGCTGGAGGCGACGGTGGCGACCTTGAAGAGCGTGAGGAGCCCTACCAGGAGCACCGTGAAGGCCATCATGACCTCCAGCAGGGTCATGCCGTGCTGGCGTTTGGCAGCGGGGTTATTCTTCTTTCCAGTAGACATCTTCCACTCCCGTCGAGGAGGCCGAGGAGGCCGAGGTGTTGTTCCATTTGGAGTCGCCCACGATGCTCGTCGTGCCTCCCAGGCTGTTGACGAAGAGGTGCTCGTCGTACACCTGCAGACCGGACACCACGTTGCCCGGAGCGGCCACCGACGGGGTGATCTGGATCGGCAGGCCCGAGGTGTCGGCGTCCACCGACAGGATGTAGATGCGGCCCGGATTGCCCGTGTCCTCGTCGCAGATGTCGGCCTTGTCGCCCTTGGAGGTGCCGACGTAGACCTCGTCGCCGGAGATGAACGCGTCGGCCCAGACCTTCTCGTCGATGGACAGCCCCAGGCTGTAGATCATCTCGGCCGTCGAGCAGGCGCCGTCGGCGTCCCGGTCCACGAAGCCGTAGAAGTGATACGGCGGTGCCGGCGTGTCGTTTTGCTCCGGATGATCGCCGGTGCCGAAGTACAGGGTGACGACCTTCTGGCCGGTGCCCACGTCCGTGGCCAGCTTGATCGCCGGTGTCACGAAGATCGGCTCGGGGCCGACGTTGGCCAGCATGCAGTGGTTGAGGTTGGTGCCGTTGAAGTAATGCTTCCAGATGCGTCCGTTGGTGTCGGCCACGTAGACGCGGTCGGCGTACCCGTCCTCGTCGAAGTCGACCACCACGGGGCTGCCCCACACGCCCAGCGCCTGGTTGGACTGGGCGCCCGAGCCCGTGTTGAGCTTGATCTTGCCGTTGGGCAGGGTGTTGCCGTTGTCCGCGTCGATGACGTAGAGGTAGACGTCGCCGTAGACGTCGCTCATGCCTGAGGAGGTGATCGTCGCCCAGGTCCTGCCCTGGCCGCTGTAGCCGGAAGAATTCATCCAGGCCAGCGCCGGCGGCTGGTAGGTGCCGTTGAAGTCTGCGTCGGTCCAGTCGTGGTCCCACAGGATCTGCGGATCGGTGGTGGTGGTCACGTCCAGCGCCGACAGGAACGGATGCACGACGCCGTGGGTGTAGAAGACGGCCGTCTTCCAGGCCGAGCCCACGAGGATGTCGTCGAGGGTGATCGAACCGTTGACCTGGGCCCACGGGTTCTGTTCGGGGTAGTAGTCGCGCACGTAGTTGTTCTTGAGGTTGTTCAGTTGCGAGGGCGGGATCCAGGCCCAGCTCTCGGCGCCGTTGCCGTAGGTGCGGGTGGTGCCGGACTTGACGAAGTAGCCGCGCTGCTCGGTGCCGCCGGTGGTGGGATCATCCCCGCGCCGGAAGGAGCCGGCGTTGAACGCGTGCAGCATGCCGTCCTGGGCGCCGACCACGGCGATGGTGGCGCGCTCGGCGCGCAGCGGATCGTTCATCCAGGCCGTGTAGGAGCTCTTCACGGCGGCCGGGATGCCCGGCTGGTTGAGCCAGTTGGGGTAGCCCGGAGGCGTCACGATCGCGGCCGTGGAGCGGTGGATCGCACCCAGTGGCCAGGCACGGCGGGGAACGGAGGCGGGCCACACCGCGCGCAGCGGGTACTCGAGTCCGCGCGTCCACTGGATGATCTGCCGGGCGTCATTGTCGTCGGCGGCGAAGTTCTCGTTGAGATCGTACACGGCGCGGCCGTTGTGGCGCAACGCGCGGTCGGTCGGGGAGAGCACCTCGTTGAGCAGCCAGGTGTTGGTGCCGTTGGTGAAGGACAGCCGCGTGGTGCCCGCATGGGTGTAGATCACGCGGGACGAGGGATCCCGGGCGGCCAGCATGGTGCCTGCGTCCCACTTCTCGGTGACCGTGGTGACCGTCGGGGTCTCGGGCGCGTACATCTCGTACAGGCTGAAGTGGCCGCGGTTGCGCAGGTCGTTGCCGGTGACGGTCCACCCGGAGGTGGGGGTCTCGAGCACGCCCTTGAACAGGACGTTGGCCAGCGGCAGCGCGGTGGAGAAGGAGTACTCGCCGCCCTTGAGCGCCTCATAGCCGATGTCCACGTCGCGCACCTCGGGCTGGCAGCTCTCGTCGCTGGAGATGATCTCGACCTTCCAGCGCAGGTAGGCGCCGGTGTAGCCCAGGGAGGCCAGGTCGATGGTCGTCTCGTCGGAGCCCGGCGGGAACTCGACCTTCACCCAGACCGGGGGCTCGGACACGGAGATGTAGTAGTCGATGCGCGTGTCGGGGTACGGTGTGCACGGCGGAATGGGGATGTAGTCGTTTTTCTTGATCTTGACCTTCGTGATGGTGGTGTTGGCCAGTTGGGCCGGCGGAATCTCGCTGCTCATCACGTTGGAGATCGCCTCGCCTCCGTTTTGGCGGTTCACCAGGAACACGAGGTGGTTGAACGAGTTGTGGATCCAGTCGGGCCAAGCCGGGTGGGAGGTGACCGTGGCGCCGCCGTCGTACATGATCTGGAAGCCCAGCAGCCACCGGGTGGGATCGTTGGAGGGGGCGCCCAGCGCCATGTGCTGCCGGTAGCCGTCGGTCATGATGTCGAAGGTGACCGTCTCGTGCGGGATCCGCAGGAAGTTGTAGGCCGACGAGTTCAGGCGCGTGAGGGTGGCTGCGTCGAGCCACCCGACATAGTAGTTGTTCCAGGAGAAATTGAAGGTGTTGTAGAGGGTCTTCAGCGCGCCGGTGCCGACCTGGCACAGGGTGACGTTCCAGGTCCAGCCGTTGGAGGACACGTTGAACGGGCAGCCGATGTTCATGGTCTTGGTGTCGGTGGTGGTCGATGGCCACTTGTCCGGGCTCAGCAGGGACTTGTTGAAGAACGGCATGGTGAACGTGCGCGCTTTTTCCAGGTACATCTTGGTGGTGTTGTTGCCGACGGTGCGTCGTTTCATGGCCACGGACTCGTAGCGCACGGAGTAGTTGCGCCAGTAGGTGTTCAGGAAGAACACCAGCTCGGTGCCCGCGTCGAAGGTGCCGATGTCCACCGACCGGTCGAGGTCGTTGATGGAGCCGTCGCCGTTGGTGTCGTAGTCGGGCACGCCGTTGTTGTTGGTCGTGGAGACGTCGCGCCGGGGCGGCAGGGTGAAGTTGGGCCACTGCCAGTTGGGGTACTGGCCGTAGGTGTAGCCGCCGTAGGTCCACCAGGTCCAGGCGGGCGCGGTCAGGGTGTCGCCGTCGTCGTCGGTCAGTTCGAAGATCATGCCGCCGCCGGTGTTCATCATGTACTCGAGCTCGTTGGAGATGCGCGGGTATGTGCCGCTGTCGGAGAAGAAGGTGCTCGAGGTGCTTGACCTGCTGCTGTTATCCCAGTCCCAGAGCTTGTCGACGTAGGTGTCGCCACGGTAGGTACGCAGGGCGTTGTAGGAGTACGGCATGGGATCGAGCAGCATCGGGACGGTGTAGACGTCGTTGGTGCCGCCGGCCTTGCGGTAGAGCGCCTCGATCCAGTCGAACAGGCCGTTGGCGTTGCCTGTGGAATTGTAGCCGCTGTCGCGCAGCACGTACTTGGGATACGTGCAGCGCTTGACGCCCGAGCAGAAGGCGCAGGTCTCGCCGGCGTCGCAGTTGGCGTCGGAGGTGCAGGCGCGGGAGGTGCAGGTCACGCCGGCGGGCTGCGTGTAGGCGATGGCCCGGCTGTCCCAGAGGAACCAGCCCAGGGAGGCGTCCTCGGGCAGGCCCTTGACGTAGAGGACCTTGAGCGTCTGGCGCGTGCGGTTGACGATGCGGTTGACGTCGGCCAGGGCGGTGTGATCGGTCACCAGTTTGAGCTTGCCGGAGTCGACGGTCATGGACATCGAGGAGGAGAAGTCGCCCGCGGAGAACCCGGTGCCGTAGGTGGTGCGGTCCAGCAGGCTCGTGCAGTACGAACTGGCCGTGAAGAACACCTGACGCACGACGGCGCGGAACAGGCGCCCGGGCTGGGCCGATGCCGAAGCCACCGGGGCGTGGGTCAGCACGAGCAGCGAGAAGAGAAGCGGCAGCGTCTTTTTCATGGGTTACCTCACTCCTTCCACGGGGCCGCGGACAACGGGACGGGGGGCGGTGGTCCGGGGCTTTTCGGGGGTCCCGCCGGTGCCGTTCATGCGGCGGATCTCCTCGCGGACCCGCAGGCGCTCGCGGAGGATCGACTGGGAGCGCAGCAGCCGGATGGTGGTGCGCTTCATGGGTTCATGGGTGATCACGGGGATGACCACCGGGTTGGTGGCGCGTCGCTGCAGATAATGGATCAAATCCATCACCTGGCGCTCGGTGGTGAACGGTCCCGGACGGCAGTTCACCCGGGGTCCGATCGACATAGGGTCGGCCAGCCACTGGCGGATCTGCGCCTCGTCGAGGCGTCCCAGCTCCAGGGCCAGATCGCCGGTGTTGATCCGCGTCCCCGAGGACTTGGTGATGTCGCCGAGGCGGTACCACCACATGGCGCACTCGGTGAGCTTTTCCTTGTAGACGGCATTGCCGCGCTGATAGCGTCCGTTGTTGGCCGCGGCGGTTCCGGGAGCGACCAGGGCCAGCAGGAGGATGAAGGAAAGTGCGTGTTTCATGATGGACTCCTCAGAACGCGGTGCTCGTGTTCAGGTTGACGGTTCCGGCGTCGACGCCGCTGTAGGACGCCTGGGAGCTTCCTCCGTGGGCCTGGGCGGTGTATCCCTGCGAACTGACCGCGACGTCCTCCTTGTACACTTCGATCTCCAGCAGCGTGATGGCCAGAATCGTAGGCGTGGCTGCCACCGGGTCGAGGAGCTCGCCGCGCACCATGATGGTCATGTGTCCGTCGAGGTCGGTCAGCGGAAGGTCGTCGGGGTCACCCTGGTTGTCGACGAAGTTGAAACTGTAGCGGGCGCGGACCATGGGCAGGCCATTGACGCCGCCGAAGTTGAAGTCGTGATAGACACCCACCTCGACCGGGGGTGCGGTGAGCAGGTCGCCCCAGCGGTTGAGGCTGCTCCAGCGCGAGGTGGCCAGCGACTTGGCACGCGCCAGGCCGGCTTCAGCCACATAGCGCGCCACGATCTTCTCGCGGGACTGACCCGACGAGCGGATGTTGGCCCGGGTGTTGAGCAAAATGGAGACGGCCGCCCCGATCATGGCGATCATGATGAGAAAAACGGCGACCATGGCGAAGCCGGCCTGACTGGCGGCGCGGCGGGTGGAACGGGGACGGCTGTGCATACGGGTTTCCTCCCAGTGCGGTTGGAAACAGCAAGAATGGGACCGCTTGAACCCGAAAAGCCAAAGTATTTACGTCATGTAAATCAAGGGGAAAGCGACAGGACATAAAGTGAATATGTCGCTTTTTTCAAAAAGTGGAAAACTTTTCCACCTTACTGGAAAACTTTTCCGGTCAGCAGGACCACGGACTGCAGGCCCAGCCAGAAAAAAAGCAGCCCCAGGCCGTTCTGCAGCAACAGCAGCCCCAGGGCGGTCAGCATCTGTCCGGTCTGCATCAGCCGCACCGTCTCGAACATCAGCGTGGAGAACGTCGTGAAGGCGCCCAGAAAGCCGACCAGGAAGAACGCCTGGGCCTGCGGATGGTTCAGGAACCGCAGGCTGACCAGCGCGAAGAGGATCCCGAACAGGAGGCTGCCGGTCAGGTTCACCGCCGTGACGCCCCAGGGAAAGGTGGAGACCACGGACTTCTGCACCGCGGTGGACATGCCCACGCGGGCCAGGGTACCCAGGGCGCCTGCGAGGGCGAGGATCATCCATTTCATCGGTCCGGACGTCCTTTGCTACTTGCGGAAGGGGTTCTCGAAGATCGCGGCGCCGCCGAGCTCGTGCTCGATGACCAGCAGGCGGTTGTACTTGGCGATGCGCTCGGAGCGGCAGGCCGAGCCCGTCTTGATCTGGGATCCTCCCATGGCGACGGCGAAGTCGGCCATGAAGGTGTCCTCGGTCTCGCCGGAGCGATGGGAGATGATGTAGTTCCACCCCGCGCGCTTGCACTTGTGGATGGTCTCGATGGTCTCGGAGACCGTGCCGATCTGGTTGAGCTTGATCAGCACCGCGTTGGCGGCCTGCTCGCGGATGCCCCGGGCCACGAACGCGGGGTTGGTGACGAACAGGTCGTCGCCGACGATCTGGAGGTGATCGCCCATGGCGGCGGTCATGGCGTTGAAGCCGGTCCAGTCGTTCTCGTCGAGGCCGTCCTCGATCGAGACGATGGGATACTTTTCAACCCAGGAATTCCAGAGTTGAATCATGCCGATGGTGTCCTTGACGCCCTGGCCGGACTTGGCGAGGTGGTACTGGCCCTTTTCGAAGAACGAGCTGGCGGCCGGGTCCAGGGCAATCGCGACGTCCTTGCCCGGTTCGTACCCGGCGGCCTGGATCGCCTCGAGGATGACCTCGCAGGCCTCCTCGTTGCTCTTGAGGTTGGGGGCGAAGCCGCCCTCGTCGCCCACGGCGGTGGCGTAGCCCTTCTTCGACAGGATCTTCTTCAGGTTGTGGAACACCTCGGCGCCGCAGCGCAGGGCCTCGGCGAAGTTGGGCAGGCCCACGGGCATGACCATGAACTCCTGGAAGTCCACGGAGTTGTCGGCGTGCTTGCCGCCGTTGATGATGTTCATCATGGGGACCGGCAGGCGCAGGGCGCCCGGGCCGCCCAGGTAGGCGTACAGCGGCAGGCCCGCGGCCTTGGCGGCGGCAGCGGCCACGGCCATGGAGACGCCGAGGATGGCGTTGGCGCCGAGCTTGCCCTTGTTCGGGGTGCCGTCGAGGGCGATCATCATGCCGTCGACGGCGGCCTGTTCGCGGGGATCCATGCCGATGATGGCCGGGGCGATGATGCGGTTGACGTGGTTGACGGCGTGCAGCGTTCCCTTGCCCAGGTAGCGCTTCGGATCGCCGTCGCGCAGCTCCACGGCCTCGTGCTCGCCGGTGGAGGCGCCCGACGGCACGCAGGCGGTCGCGCACAGGCCGTTGTCGAGCCGGATCTCCACACGGACCGTCGGGTTGCCGCGGGAATCGAGGATTTCAAGGGCGGAACAGGTGGCGATTTTCGGGAACATGACGAAGACCTCCTTGCGGGTTGTGATCGGCGTGGGGCCGGTCCGATGCACCGACAATACGCCCCTGATGGCCGATGTCAACGCCGTCGATGCCCGTCGCCCAGGACAAAGCGCAGCGAGAGCAGGACCAGGCTCGCACCGGCGATCATTTTCAAAGTGATGATCTCGTGCAGGAAGAGGAAGCCCCAGAGCATGCCGAACACCGGCATCAGGAAGGTGACCGTCAGCGCCCGCGTGGGGCCGATGCGCGAAATCAGCCGGTAGTAGATCAAATACGCCAGGGCGCTGCAGACCACCGCCAGCGCGGCCACGGAAGCGATCACCAGTCCGGTGATCGGCGCGCGTGGTGGATCCAGCGGCAGGCCCGGTGCCAGGATCAGACCCGCGCAGAGCAGGCTCGCGGTGGAGATCGCCGTGGGATTCAGGTGCGAGGCGCGCAGCTTCAGGTAGGTCGCGCCGACGGCGTAGCAGGCCGCCGCCAGCAGGCAGGCGCCGATGGACAGCCAGAACAACGTGTCGGTGCGGGTCGCGCCCAGGTCGGTCACCAGGGCCACGCCCAGGGCGCCCAGCCCCAGGCCGATCCATTTCATCGCCGTGAGGCGGTCCTTCAGGAAGATGATCGCGAGCACCGCGCCGAACAGCGGCGAGGTCGCGTTGAGGATCACAGAGTATGAGGCCGGAATGTGCTGGGCGGCGAAGGCGTACAGCAGAAAGGGCAGGGCCGAATTGACGAAGCCGAGCACCAGGTAATGCCGGCCGTGCTCCCGCCAGCCCAGGGAGCCGCCGCGGATCAGGAAAACCGCCCACAGCACGAGACCGGCGATGCCCACGCGAAGGTCGGCCGTCCAGATCGGCCCGAGCACGGGCGCGGCGATGCGCATGAATATGAAGGAGCCGCCCCAGATGGCCGCCAGAACGATCAACGAAAATGTGTCGAAGCGGGAGACGGCGATGTTCATCGGACGCAGGGTAGTTCATTTCCCAGGTCAAGGGAAGCATCCAGTCAGACCGGTCTGACATTCCCCTTGCACCGGATCCGGGAGGTGGTTTACTCTGGGTGCGCCGGTCTCGCACTGGTCATTTCCGGGAGGTTTCCATGAGCACCAAGTCCCTTGCCCTCATCCTTGCAGGCTTGTTCCTCTTCTCCGGTTGCATCGTGTCGTCGACCAAGCGCAAGGTCCGGGCCGGTCGCCGGATCGTCGCGCATATCCACACGGCCGCCACCGCCAGGGACAAGAAGACGGCCACCCTCGAGGCGGCCATCGCCATCGCCCTGTCGGCCAAGGAGGTCAAGGAGACACGGCCGTTTTCCGAGGCCTTCTTCCGCTATCGCGACGGCGACTCCGCCGGTGCGGCCACGGCCTTCTGCCAGGGCATGATGCGCAACAAGATCAAGAATCCCGCCATCGTGCTCGGCGCCATGGCTGCGATCACCCTGGTCGGCGAGCGCAACCAGCTGCAGTGGAAGCGCTTCCTGAATCTGATGCTGTACGAGAGCAAGCGCTGCGCGCGTCATTACGTCCGGGAGTGACGTCCCCCCTTTTCTGCGTTTGAAGTCAAGGTCGGGGGATCAGCGGCACAGGTGGCCGTGGGCCGGCGTGACCAGGAACACCGCGTGGCCGTCGCGCGCACCGGGGATCCAGCCGCGGTGCAGCAGGTGCGCGACCAGTGGATGGGCGTCCGGCAGCACGGCACCGTCCGGGTGGTCCGCCATCAACAGTTCGTACCATCCGTCGCGAAGCCGCGTGATGTGGAAATAGCGTTCGAAGGTCTCCTTCGAGAAGCAGTCGTTGCGGGCGTCCAGAAACGGCGCCAGCCGGCCGTTGAAATGGTGCACCAGGGAGCCACCCCAGGCGTGCAGCGCGAACACGCGCAGGGGGGCATCGAGACGGCACCGGGCGTCCATTTGATCGTAAAGGGCCGACGGATGGAACCGCGGATCCTCCAGCCGGTCCGCGTGCAGAAGCGCCGGGATCGCGGCGAGCGGAACCAGGATCGCCCACAGAATCAGGTTGTGAAAGCACCCGGTCTCACCAGCCGGGACGCCGGTCTCCGGTGTGGGCCCTTCACTCCGAAATCCCTCGTCGGCCCGACGTTCCTCGTCGGCCCCTTGCAGCAGGGCGACCGCCCCCAGCACCAGCCAGGGCAGGTGGCGGATCTGCAGGGCGCCTGCGATGGCCAGCGGCAGAAGCGGGAGCAGCCTGTCCAGGGCGAGTCCCCGGGCCCGGTACGCGAACACGAAGCCGCCCGCGAAGACACCCGCAAATACCAGCACCACCGGCCCGGCGGGCTGCCACTCCGTCAGTCGGGACAGCCAGGCAAAATCTCCGGTCGCATAGCGCCAGGCCAGGTGCAGGCCGTGCCAGTGGTTCACGTTGGCCAGCGCGGCGGCTGGAAGCGCCACCAGCCAGCGGAGGCGGACCACCTCGGCGTGTGCTTCGGTGAGCCGGAACCGCGACAGCCGGCGCCACCGCACGGCGAACAGGCCGAAGAACGCCAGCCCCGGCCAGACCGCCCCGTGGAGCTGGCCCCAGAGAAGGAAGAGTCCTCCGATGGGCAACGCTTCGCGGATCCCGACATCCTCCCGGTCGTGCCACCGGACCGCCGCGTGCACGGCGATGAAAAAGAACACATCGCTGAAGACATACGGCCGAAGCGCATAATGAATGGCCAGCAGCGGTGGGACGCACAGGGCCCAGGCCAGATCGTTGCGAGGGGCTTTGGCGAGGCGGCCGGTTTTCAGAAGCCGGGAGGCCAGCCAGATCAATGGCAAAATATAAATAAACATCAACCCGCGTGGCCCCATGACCCGGTGCACCGCCGCGGCGATCACGTCATGCCCGGCGGCGTGGTTCACCCAGGCACGCCGGGTGTTCCTGTAGGCCCACGCATTGCGGGATTGGACGTGCCCCGAATCGAGGATCCGGTCGCCAGAATGCAGCCGCCACCAGACGTCGTCGGCCGTGGGAGGCGTGACGAACAGATACGTCACGAACACACAGAAGGGAAAGATCCAGAGGACGGAACCGGCCCGGAGCCGGGTGGAAAGGCGCATGAAGCCAATGTGCAACGAAACGCGAAGGCACGTCAACGCCCGAATCGGGTCATTTGAGTCATGCCGGGACAGCCGTTGACCCACTTTGACCCGGGAAAAGAGTCATGTGGGGGGGCGCGGCAGATTGTTGAGGATGACCCCGTGTAACCGGTATGCGCGAGGTGACGGCGCGGTCGGGGAGGAAGTCAATCAGCAGGTCCGATACAGCCGCTGGTTGATTGCAACGGACCATCGGCTTTCGCCGGGACCTCCGCCAGCGCCGCGCAAAAACAGATGCCGAACACGCAGATGCAGCTTGAGAGATAAGTCCATATCAAGAACGCCATGATGCCGCCGAAGGCGCCATAGAGGGCGTTGAAACTCGTGACGTAGACTCCGTAAAGCAGGAACAGCCATTCGAAAATCCAGATCAAGAGCGTGGCAGCCAGCGCGCCGAGCCAGACCTCGGAAAACCGGGTGGGCCGGCTGGGGGCCAGCCGGTAAATCATGATCAGCCCATAGAACAAAACCAGCCACGGAATGAAATGGAAAAGCATGGCGAACATCCAACCGGAAAATCCGAGCCGGGGGATGAGCCAGTCCCGGAAAATCCCCGCCATTCCGGGCAGCAAAATGCCTATCAACACGGCGCTCACCGTGATGCCGAGCAGGGCAAGGCTTTTCAACGGCAACCGCCACCAATTGTAAGACGTCGAATGCCAGAGGCGGTTTGTGGTCCGAATCAGCACGCTGAGGAATTGCAGCGAGCTCCAAATCAGCAGCGGAATCGCCGCCAGGCTGATCTGGCCCCGTGCCGCCAGCATGCCGCCAATGGTCCCCACGGCGGAGTGTTCCTGTTCACCGGTCAGCGGCAGGTATTGTTTGACCCACTGCACAACCTCCTGCGTCGCCAAGTCGCGCTCGACGAACAGCGATCCGGCGGTCACCAGCAGGATGACCAGAGGCAGGAATGACAGCAGAAGGTAATAGGCAAAGGCGGCGGCGCCCTCGTTGCCATCGGCTTCCACCCAGCGTGTGTAAGCGCGGCAGAGAACCCGCCAGGCGGCGGCCTGCTTTGCTTTGATCCATAACTTTCGCATCGGTTTGAACCTCTTTTTCCGGCAGGCAGCCATCAAACAAGACGGCTGGGCAAATGGTGTCGTTGACGCTCGCCAATGCCGCGGCTTTCACTTGGCGGTGTTCTCCAGTGGCAATAATTGTAGTGGGCTTTGCCGGGCGGGTCAACTAGGTATTCACATGCAGGGTCGGGGGATGAGTGTGCGGGTCAGGGAAGAACGTCATATGCGCAAGGAAAAATCAGCCCCGTCGGCGTCTCTCGATCCGCCACACGGCGGTCGCAAAATACCGATGGAA
This sequence comes from Deltaproteobacteria bacterium HGW-Deltaproteobacteria-22, assembly GCA_002841825.1. GTDB lineage: Bacteria > Myxococcota_A > Polyangia > HGW-17 > HGW-17 > HGW-17. The sequence goes on from PHAZ01000028.1 coordinate 13,180, forward strand.
TTCGGGCCACTTGAAACTTGAGTCAATCTGGGTCAATACAATAGATTGGTTTGGGTGGAAAACGCAGCAGTATCAGCGTTTTTCCGAACGGTGTGGAATCGTCCTTGATTCTTTTGCCGTGGGAATCTACTATCCGGGCCAGGTATCACTTGGAGGAGGTTTCCATGCGTCCAGTTGCCGCCATGAGTCTTTGTGTCCTGATCGCCTTTGCCGCCGGTTGCGGCGAACCATGTGACAAGTCACTCGCGAAGATGCAGAAATGCTGGAAGGTCACCCAGAAAAAGGATGAGAATCCGGCCGACGCGGCCATCTACATGCAGGTGTGCAAGGCCGAGCGCAGCAAGTTCGTCAAGTGCATGAAGATCACGGATTGCGGCGAATACAGCAAGTGTATCAGCGAAGCCTCGACCGATCCCCGTGCCGTGGAAATCCTGAAACAGAACGCTGAAGCGGTGACGGGCGACGCCCCGGCGGCCCCTGCCGACATGCCCACGGCCCCTGCCGACGCCCCTGCCGACATGCCCGCGGCCCCGGCCGATACCCCTGCCGACATGCCCGCGGCCCCGGCCGATACCCCGGCTGCCCCAGCCGACATGAAATAAAAAAGGTCCTTCGGGGCCAGTTGTCCGATGCTCCATAGGAAAACCCGGGGTATACTCATTCGTACGAGGAGGTTGCCATGACGCGGAAAACACTGTTCACCGGAATCGCGGTTCTTCTGTTCGCTTCGCTTTTTTCCTGGGGGTGCGCCAGCAGCTCGGGCAAAAAGAACAACAACAGCAATACCAACAATGTCAACAATGATCAGGATTGTCCCGCCTCGGTGGAGAGCGGCTACTGGCTGGTTCCCGTCGGGCAGATTTCCCAGGAAGTCCTGGTGGGCGGCACCGCGAGGCTGAAGGCCATGGTGGTGAGACGGCAGGAATCCGAGAACCTTCAGGATGCCCTGGTGCCGTTCTATGCCCTGCACTACGAGATCACCACCGGTCCGGCCGGGTCCCTCGACGAGACCGATCCCACCACCGACGAGAACGGCATCTCCACGGTGAACTTCACCGCCACCGAAGCCGGCACCTACCGCATCATGCTTACGGGCGACGGCGTCTGCTCGGTGCAGTACACGGTCGTGGTGCAGGCCCAGTTGGTGTCCATTGAGGCGCTGCCTGCCAATCCCTCGGTGACCTACATCAACCGCAAGATTTCCCTGGGCGTGCGTGCCTTCTCCCGTGTGGGCGGCGTCGGCGAGATGCCCCTGGGCAACGCCGCGGTCCAGTTCGAATTCCTTGGGGGCGGCACCGGGGCCATCATGGAGGACCGTTCCGGTTCCCAGGGTGCCACCCTCACCGTCAACACCGACGCATCGGGCAACGCCTCGCTGTTTCTGCTCTCGGGATCCTCGGCTTTCACGGCCCAGATCCGCGCGACGCTCACCGGCATGTCGGTCGAGCCGCTGACGATGTCGGTCACCATCAATGCCACCTCCACCGGCCCCTGCGAGACCAGCATCGATTGCGGTCCCGACGCGCCCATCTGTGACGGCGGGGTCTGTGTCGAGGGCAACACCTCGGGCACCTGCGAGACCAACGAGGACTGCATCTCCCCCTACATCTGCAACACCGAGATCAACCAGTGTGCGCCGCCGGTGGGCGAGCGCTGCAACATGCTGTCCTCGGCCAACCAGTGCCCCTCGCCCAAGGTCTGCATCGGCGGCTACTGCGTCGAACAGCCCGGCGACTGCCTCACCCATGACGATTGTCCGTTCGGGTTTGACTGCATCAACGGCACCTGCGTGCCCACCGGTGATCCCGAGTGCACGCCGGTCGTCGATTGTCCGGATCCCAACGACGTCTGCGTGAATGGCAACTGCATCAATCCCGACACCGAGTGCCAGCCCCTGGGTCCGCCGACTCGCCTGGGTGGCACCTGGAACTTCGACTCCATGCTCCATCTGCGCGAGGCCGTGGGTCCGTTCCTCGGCGGCATCCTCACCGGATGTGAATTCCTGCGCGACGTGATCCTGGGCACCTGGTCCATCGGCGGCATCCCGTCGTGGCTGATGAGCATCATCGCCGATCTCGTCGATGATCTCATTGACGAATACATCCCGCCCTGGGCCCAGCAGATGATCATCGTGCTCGGCGACGTGTCCGACATCGTCGACGACATGCGCGTCTACCACACCGTCTTCCTGATCCCGATGGGCAACAACGAGTATTACGGCACCCAGGTCTGGGACATCGTCGAGTTCGATTATCGCGGGAACATCGTCTCCGACAGCCCCCAGAACATCCTGGGCTTCTCCGTGCACCCCGAGGACTTCACCTCGCGCGAGATCTGCGGCACGTTCTACATCGACCGCCACCGGATCGAGAACGTGGTCGGCGGCCTGGTTCGCTGGGCCATCGAAGCCATGGTCACGATTGTTTCATGCAGCTCCTCGGACATGCCCTGCTACTACAGCCTGGAAGAGGCCCTCGAGGACATCATCGACTGTGACTCCATCGCGGTCGCCATCGAGGATCTCGTGTGGTCCATCTGGGAGGACGCCCCCTCGGTCTACAGCCCGGTATACTCGGCCTGCGACAGCCAGAAGCAGAACGCCATCAATGCCATCCTCAATGCTCTGGACAACATCACGGTCCAGTTGAACCTGCTCTCCCTGCGCGGCATGTCCCCCATCGTCACCGACCGCGACATGCATCCGGGCCGGTGGTTCGGTTCCCTCGCCGGCGGCAACTTCACCGGCGATTTCACCGCGATCCGTCCATAAACGCCACGCTTCGCCCCTTTCTCCCGGTTTGACTCGACAATCCCCACGTTCAACGCTATATTAATCTGCCTTTTCCGGGCAGCGCGGTCCTGATGCCGCGATGAGGTATCGTCATGAAACGTTCCATCCTGTCCATTCTCCTGCTCCCTGTCCTTTTGTCCGGCCTGACCGCCTGCAACACGGGCAAGGACAAGAACACCAACAACTACAACAACCAGAGCAACCTGAACAACGTCGTCAACCCCGACTGCGTTCTGCTTGAGGACGCCGACAACGACGGCATCCTGAACCGCGACGAAGGCTGCCGGTACAACACCGACTCCGACGGCGACACGATCCCGGACTACATGGATCTGGACTCCGACGATGACGGCATCCAGGATCATCTCGAGGCCGGCGACGACGATCCCAACACGCCGCCGCTGGACTTCGATGGTGACGGCAAGCCCGACTTCATCGATCCCGACGCCGACAACGACGGCGTGCTTGACCGCGACGAGGATCGCAACGGTGATGGCGTGGTCGGCACCTGCAAGACCACCTGCGTGTTCGGTGCGACCGAGCCCGCCGATCAGTGCGGCGGCGGACAGTACTGCCTGGGCACCGGCGTGTGCGATCCTCCGTATTCGTTCCAGTGCGCCAATGGCGAGACGGATCGCCTGAATCCGGACACCGACGGCGACGGCGTGCCCGACGGTCAGGAAGGCACCTTCGTGTGCAACCCTGCGACCGAGGACAATCCGCTGGGACGCAAGGACGTCAAATTCATGGACATGACGTTCGTCAAGCTCGGCCTCGAGAACAAGACCGTCACCCAGACCGTGAACCTTCAGTCGCCCTCCGCCCACGACCAGATCCTGTGCCATGACCTCCAGGAGGTCGGCAGCGAGGTGGCGGGCTTCACGCTGACCCGCGATCTCGAGCAGAGCGGCGGCGTCCCCGTCGAGAGCCTCAGCGAGAACTTCACCCTCATGAAGACCCGCGTCGAGCTGGCCTTCGGTGCGGCCAACGTCCTGATGCGCGCCTCCGGCAGCCAGACGATGTCCCATGAGGAATATCCGACCATCGTCAACGCCATCTTCGACATCACCAGCTCTTCGAGCCTGACTCCGTCGGCCGTCCGCAACAAGCTCCTGGCCGCCCTGACGGGCGTCCCCGAGAACACGCTGACCAACCTGCCTCCGGTGGACGCATTCGGTTCCGCGGACACGACCTTCGTCGCGGCGGTCTCGGTGCAGAAGGCCGAGCCCAAGAGCTGGAACACCGACGGCACCTTCACGATCAAGGACACCTATCTCGTGGTCCAGGGGGGCGTCGCCCGCCGCACCCAGTACGACAACTCCGCGGTCACCACGGCCATGAACCTCGACGACTTCTCCAACTCCACGGGCTGGGCCGGACCGTCGGCCGGACACGAGGACGAGTGCGAGCCCTACGAGGTCTCCACGGTGCCCATCGCCGACATCATCTGGGTCATCGACGAGTCCGGCTCCATGTACGAGGAGCAGACCTCGGTGGCCAACAACGCCGTGAACTTCTTCAACCGCGCCATCGCCTACGGTCTGGACTTCCGCATGGGCGTCGTGGACGTCGGCATCGTCAATGACGGCCGCTTCTGCACCGCGCAGGGCCAGTCCGGCGACTATTTCCTGGGTTCCGGAAACCTCGCCCAGTTCCAGCAGTGTGTGCTGGAGCCGTGGGGCGGCGGTCAGGAAGAGGGCGGCACCGAGCACGGCATCACGCAGGGCTACAACGCCATCGTGAACCACCTGCCGCGCGCGGCCGGCAGCCCCAGCCGGATTCGCCCCGACGCCACGCTGGTCGTGATCTACGTCTCCGACGAGCGCGCCGAGGAGCTCAAGGACTCCTGCGGCGCCGGTGAAGGCTCCGGCATGTCCAGCGTCGATCCTTCCTGCATGTGGGACGTGATCGGCCCGACGGTCCAGTTGCTGCAGGGCGCGTCCTCCACGGGCGGCATCGGCAAGGCCCACGCGTTGATCGGCCCCCCGCCCACGGGCTGCGACACCGCCACCCAGGTCGGCCAGGGCTACCTGGACGTCGTGCAGTACCTCGGTGGCCAGATCGGATCGATCTGCCAGACCGATCTCGGCCCCACGCTGCAGGTCATCATCGAGGACATCGTCGCGTCCTCCTCCCCGGTTCGCCTGCTGCATCACCCGATCAGCCTGTCGCTCTCGGTGTCCAAGGACGGTCTGCCGCTGCCCCGCAGCCGCGTCTCCGGCTTTGACTATCGCGCCAGCGCCAACACCATCGTGTTCATCGGACAGTCGTTCGATCCGAACCATCCCTCGGAAGTCCTGGTCAGTTACTACCGCTGGGTCACCGACGTGGTTCCTGTCGACTAGGACAACATGTCTGAACCGCCAATCCCCTCCTTTGCCGCCGATCCTTTTCCCCTGGGCACCCTGCTCGAGGGCAAGATCCGCCTGGAAAAGATCCTCGGCCGGGGAGCCATGGGCGTCGTCTACCTGGCCACCGACCTGTTCCTGGAGCGTCGCGTGGCTGTCAAGGTCCTCAAACTCAAGACCGTGCGCAACCCCGATGCCATCGAGCGCTTCCGGCGCGAAGCCGTGGCCATGGCGCATATCAACCATCCGAACGTGGTCCAGATTTTCTCCTTCGGCGAGAAGGATGATTATTATTATTTCTTGATGGAACACATTCCCGGCCGCAACCTGGCCGATCTGGTCGAGGACTATGCGTCCCGGCACGACGCGCTGCCCCTGGACGTGGCCATCGGCATCATCGCGCAGATCTGCGCCGGCCTCGGGGCGGTCCACGCCAAGGGCATCGCCCACCGTGACGTCAAGCCCGCCAACGTGCTGCTGGCCAATGACAACTTCCGAGTTGCCCTGACGGATTTCGGACTGACCTCCCTGTCGCCGTCGTCCCGGGATCGCCTCGTCGAGGGGACACCGCTGTACCTCGCGCCCGAGCGCATCCGCACCGAGGACCTGCCGATGGACCGGCAGCACCTTCCGGACATCTATGCCATCGGGTGCATCTTCTTTGAACTGCTGACCGGACATCCGCCGTACGAGTGCGACTCCCTGGTGGAGCTGCTGGACATGCACCTGCACGAGGAGATCCCGCGGATCACGGCCGAGCGTCCGGATCTGCCGCTGTACGTCGACACCATCGTGCAGAACGCCATGGCCAAGGACTATGGTCGCCGCTATCGCTCCTGCGAAGCGCTGCGCACCGAGCTGCTCCAGTTCCGCATGCCGTCGCGCACCGAGAAGTACACACGGCCGCTGCTGCTGCTGCTCGACGCCGACACCGTGGACGGAGAGGCGCTCAGGAGCGCGCTGCGCACCCAACTGCCGAACATGCACGTGCTGTCCAGTCCCGATCCCGAGGACGCCATCGCCACGGCCATGCAGGAGAGGCCCGACGTGATTTTCGTCACCGACCAACTCAACGGCTTCTCCCTGCTGGAGTTGTGCTCCCGCCTGCAGTCGTCCCGGGTGCCCGTGTTCCTGTTCCTCTCGTCGGCCGACAACAGCCTGGTCTTCCTGTACCGCGAGCTTGGAGTCCGTGGTGTCTTCGTCAAGCCCTATCCGATGACCGCCATCCTGGATCTGGTCCGCAAGACCCTGACAGAAAAAAATTAACTTTCCTCACGCAATTCTCACAATCGGCAGGTTTTCTAACGAACTGCTAACCACGGAGCTGTGCGGTTTCTGGTAGTCATACCTCAGGATTCCCACGGGGAATCCGGAGGTGAGGCATGAACACGGTTTCCATGGCCATCAACGTCTTCGGCGGCCTGGCTTTCTTCATCATGGGCATGACTCTCATGAGCGACGCCCTGCAGAAGGTGGCCGGCGAGCGGATGCGGCTGTTCCTGTCGAAGGTCACCGGGCATCCCGTGCTCGGTCTATTGACGGGCGTCGCGGTCACCGGTGTGATCCAGAGCTCCTCAGCCACCACCGTCATGGTGGTTTCCTTCGTCAACGCCGGTCTGCTGGACCTGATGCAGGCCATCGGCGTGATCCTCGGCGCCAACATCGGCACGACGATCACCGCCTGGATCGTCTCCCTGATCGGGTTCAAGATGAACATCGCTGCGCTGGCCCTGCCGGCGCTGTCGATCGGGTTCTTCGGGAGCCTGGTGAGCCGGGACAAGAAGAAGGCGCTGCTGGACATCATGCTTGGCTTCGGCCTTCTGTTCTTCGGCCTGAATTTCATGAAGGAGGCGCTTTCCACTCCGGAGAACCTGGAGATGGTCAAGGGCTGGATGGGGTGGATCAACGCCGACGGCCCCCTGTCGCGCCTCTGGGTCGTAGCCGTGGGCAGCCTCGTCACCATGGTCATCCAGAGCTCCTCGGCCACCATGGCCATCACGCTGATCCTGGCCTTCCAGGGCGTGATACACCACGAGACGGCGTTCGCGCTGATCCTGGGTGAGAACATCGGCACCACCATCACCGCCAACATCGCGGCGCTGGGTGCCTCCGTGACCGCTCGACGTGCGGCGCGTTCGCACTTCCTGTTCAACGTGTTCGGCGTGATGTGGGTGTTCGCGGTGTGGCCCTTCTGGGTGCAGTTCATCGACCTGCTGGCGCCCGGTCCGCTCACCTCCCGTGCCGACCTTCCGGTGCACATGAGCGTGTTTCATACCTTATTCAATGTGTTCAACGCCTTGCTCTTCCTGCCGTTCGTGAAGCAACTGGCCAGGGCGGCGACCTGGATGGTCCCCGACAAGCCCGCGAGCGCCGGACGCGAGGAGCCGATCTTCGAGTTCATCAACTTCCGGCAGGTCCAGGTGCCCGAACTGGCGATACTGGCGGCCCGCAAGGATTTGCAGGTGATGGGCGGCGAGATCCAGAGGATGCTCGGACAGATCGATGAACTGATCAGGAACCCGGATGCCCCGCGAGGTCAGGTGGTTGCGGAGATCTCCCGGATCGAGGAGCGCGTCGATCGCATGGCCGACGGCATGGTCGAGTATCTGGTTCGATTGTCCCAGGGTACCCTTAGCTACGAGGAGGCCCACGAGGTCGCGGCGCTGCTGCACACGACCGCGGACTACGAACGCATCGGTGACCACTGCGAACTGTTGATGAAACTGCTGCGGCGCAAGCACGAGAAGAAGCACGAGTTCTCCGAGGAGGCACGGGAGGAGATCCTCGACCTGTCGCGTCGCGTGCAGGAGTTTCTGTCCTTCACCACCGGCAGCATCCTGACCCGGCGGGACATCCTCAAGACCGCCTTCGGGCATGAGGATGCCATCAACGAGACCTGCAAGATCCTGCGCCGCCGCAACATCGAGCGAATGTCCGACAACACCTGCATGATCGAAGGCGGCCTGATCTTCATCAACATGATCAGTTCCTTCGAGAAGATCGCCGATCACAATGTCAACATCTCCGAGGAGATCTCCGGCGTCCGGTAGCCTTGAGCAGCCTCAATGCGGAGAAAGTAAAGAGACTGCGGGATTAAGGAGACTGCGGAGAAAACGGAACGGGAACAGAGAAGACGGATGCGTCAGGTGATCTGGCGCTGTCCATTTCCCACATACTCCAGTCGTCTCCCCCAACTCCTCTGTTTTCTCCGTTATCTTCCCTCCGTCTTCTCCGCAGTCTCTTTGATCCTTTTTTCCTTTCACATTCTCTTGCGCGGTGACCACATGGGTCCGGGAGAGTCCGACGAACGCCGGCTTGACAAGAAGGCGGTTTGGGTGCCACATGAGTGGCTTGTGGGGAAATGCATGTTTCTAAGCGCACAATCGATGAAACCAAGGAGGTTTATCATGCGAAGAATGTTAATGTTGACTATTTTACTGGGATTTGTCGCCAGCTGTCGCGGCGAGGAGGACGGCAGCATGCCGCGCCGGACGGTGCAGAGCGACCTTCCGATCACGAAGGTGGTGCTGTACC
>PHAZ01000029.1 GCA_002841825.1 Deltaproteobacteria bacterium HGW-Deltaproteobacteria-22
GCATCCGCAAGGTGAAGGTGAACAACCCGGTGTTCATGCTCGACGAGATCGACAAGCTCGGCAACGACTTCCGCGGAGATCCGGCCTCGGCGCTGCTGGAGGTGCTCGATCCCGAACAGAACAACACGTTCTCGGATCACTATCTTGAGGTCCAGTTCGACCTCTCCTCGGTGATGTTCATCGCCACGGCCAACATGGTCGACACGATCCCGGCAGCCCTGCGCGACCGCATGGAGATCCTGGATCTGGCCGGGTACACGCGCACCGAGAAGTTCCACATCGCACGCAACTACCTGATCCCGAGGCAGCTGCGCGAGAACGGCATCATGGAAATCGGCCTGGAGCTGCCCGATGAAACAGTTTATAGAATGATTGACAATTATACCCGCGAGAGCGGCGTGCGCAACCTGGAGCGGACCATCGAGGGCGTCTGCCGTTCGGTGGCCGTGCGTGTCGCCGAAGGCGAAAAACTGGAGGGCCTGCGTGTGCCACCCGAGGCGCTCCAGGAGCTGCTCGGCCCGCAGAAGTTCATGGACATGCAGCACGTCGAGCACCACGAGCCCGGCGTGGCCACCGGGCTGGCCTGGACCCCCGTGGGCGGGGACGTGATCTACGTCGAGAGCCGCCGCATGAAGGGCAAGGGGATCCTCACGCTCACCGGCCAGCTCGGCGATGTGATGAAGGAGAGCGCCCAGGCGGCCCTGTCGCTTCTGCGCGCGGACTCGGCGATCTACGGCATCTCCGAGGACCTGCTCGAGCAGATGGACGTGCACATCCATGTTCCGGCCGGCGCGGTGCCCAAGGACGGCCCCTCTGCGGGTGTGACCATGTTCTCCTCGCTGCTGTCGTCGTTCACGGGCCGCAAGGTGCTCCACGACGTCGCCATGACCGGCGAGATCACGCTGCGCGGCCGCGTGCTGCCCGTGGGCGGCATCAAGGAGAAGGCCCTGGCTGCCCATCGCGCCGGCGCACGCCGCCTGATCCTGCCCGCCGAGAACCGCAAGGACCTCGAGGAGATCCCCGACGAGGCCCGCCGGGAGATGGAGATCATCTTTGTCTCGAATGTCAGTGAGCTGCCCGCGCTGGTGCTGGAAAATTGACCGGTATTTGAAGAGAAACTGCAGAGAAGACGGAGGGGAACCGGAGAAGCCGGGAGGCTAGGCCGCTGCGGCTTCCTTCTTGACGGGCTTCTTGACGAGGAAGGTGATCAGGATCGAGACGATCAGCAGTGCGCCGGCCAGGTAGAAGGCGTACTTGAACGAGCCGGTCCGCTTCTGGATGATGCCGGCGCCGACGGCCATGATGGAGCCCACGCCCCAGGCGGTGAAGACCAGGCCGTAGTTCACGCCGAAGTTCTTCAGACCGAAGAAATCCTTGGTGATCGAGGGGAACAGGGCCAGGTTGGAGCCGTAGCAGGCGCCGATCAGGATCGCCGCAGGAATCAGCATGGCTACGCTGTCCATCATGGGCATCAGGAACATCAGGATCATCTGCAGCGCCGTGAAAACCTGCATCGTGCGGATGCGTCCGAGCTTGTCCGAGAAGGATCCGGCGATCAGCCGACCGCCTGCGTTGCCGATGGCCAGCAGCGCCACGAGGATGAAGCCGCCTTCATAGCCGGCCTGCTTCTGCACGACGGCGGCCAGCTTGCCGATGACCATCAGTCCTGCACCGGCGTTGAAGGCGTACATGAGCCACAGCAGGTAGAAATGCGGGGTCGAGAGGACCTCCTTGACGGTGAAATCATTGGCAGTGTTGACCTTGGTACCGGCCGCGGCTGCTACCACAGGAGGATTCACGAGCAACTGGGCGAGCCCGACGACCACGACCAGGAACGCGATGCCCAGGATCAACAGGGTCCGGGGAACACCGTAAGCGCCGATCATGGTCTTGGCCAGGGGGGAGATGTAGACCGACGCCAGGCCGAAGCCGGCCACCACGATGCCGGCGATCATGCCGGTCTTGGCCGGCGGGAACCATTTCACCGCGGGCGGGGTGGCCGCGGCGTAGCCGAAGCCGATGCCCGTGCCGGCGATGACGCCGAAGGCGATGATGTACATCAGCACGGAACTGAAGAAACTGGCGATGATCAGCCCGGTCCCGATGAGCACGCCGCCGATGGTGGCGACCAGACGCGGGGAGAGCTTGTCCTGAAGGCGGCCGGCCGGGACCATCATGAACGCGAACACCAGGCAGGCGACGGTGTAGGGCCACGCTTTGTCGGCCTCGTCCCAGCCCCAACTCTTGGGGATGCTCTTGGAGATGACGCTCCAGGTGTACAGGACACCCAGTGCCAGGTTGATGCCGGTGCCCGCCAGGGTGACGATCCAGCCCTTCTTCGATCCAATCACAGAATCCGTCATGAGAAACTCCTTGCTTGTGAAAAAAGTGAGAAACACTTGTTCAGGCGGGTCGATATGTATCGAAAAAATGCCGTTTTGTCAACGAAATTTGGGTGTTTTTAGGCCGGAGACGAGGGGCTACTCGGGAATCACGCACTGGCAGGGATCTTCGGTGACGGCGGGATCGCAGCCCAGGGAAATCGCCCCCTCACCCTGGTCGGTGACGCATTTGTCGGTGCAGTTGAAGTAGTCGTAGTAATACGAATCGTTGCAGATCGCGACCTGGCCGCCGTCCATGCACAGGATGTCGGAGGGCACGCACTCGGCGATGTCGCCGTCGATCATGTCATATTCGCAGTTGCACAGGTTCCCGGTGTTGTCGGCGGTGCAGCCCAGGTAGGACGAGTAATCCGGACCGAGGGTGGTTTTGCAGTACTGGTCGCAGGTGAGGGTGGCCGGGGTGCCGGTAAAATCCCCATACCCCTGGGTCATGTCGCAGTACGTGATGTACTCCTCGTCCTGGCAGTAGATTTCGTCGGGATAGCACTGGGCGATCATGCCGTCGATCTGATCGTAGTCGCACTGGCAGCGGTTGTCGGCGTTCTCGGCGCTGCAGCCGTGGCTGGTCCAGTCGACCCCGTAGTTGGCCACACAGTAGTCGTTGCAGTCGACGACCTGCCGAACGTGATTCTCGTCACAGAAGACGAGGGTATCGACGTCGCGGCACATGGCGTCGCCGGTCGTGCAGACATCGGGGTTCTCCTCGAGGGGCACGGTGCAGCCGGCGCCCAGGAGCAGCCCGAGGCCCGAAGCCACGGCGGCACCGACAGCCAGCCTGCCGGGCGTGTGAACCAGGCTTGATTTGACTGGATATTTTGGGGTTTGAACGGAAGAAACTGGACGCAGGCTAAAATATTTGGATTTCATGGGAAGACTCCTTGTGGAAGACCGCAGTAATTGTAGCACGCCGAAATGCAGGCGCAACGGTCATTTTCACTGGCGGGCGCAGGCGGCCATGACCTCGTCGACGGCCTTCGGGATCGGCCGGTTCCAGGCTCGTAGCCCGCGAGATCTCCGTAATCTTCCATGTCGTGGACATCGAGCCCGAGCAGGTGCCCGAGTCCGTGCGGAAAAAGCATCGCGTGGGCTCCGGCGGCCACGAGCTCCCCGACATCGCCCTGCAACAGACCCAGCGCCACCAGGCCCTCGGCCATGGAACGGCAGGCGACTCCGTGGACGTCGGCGAACCCGACGCCCGGCGCGCAGGCGGCAATCGCGTCGAGCTGGCCGCGCAGGACCACCTCGTAGATGTCCTTCTGCCTGGCCGAGAAGTGGCCCGAGACCGGGAAGGTGCGGGTGATGTCCGAGGCGTAGCCCTCGGCGGTCTCGGCCCCGGAATCCACCAGCAGAAGTCCCCCCTCGTGCAGGGTGTTGTGGTAGGCGTGGTTGTGCAGCACCTCACCGTGAATCGTCACGATGGGCGTGAACGACTGCGCACACCCGTGAAAGAGCGCCGCGCCGGTCATGGCCGCGACCACATCCTGCTCCCGCGCCCCGGGCATCATGGCCCCCAGCGCGGCATCATACATGTCGGCAGACGCCTCAAGGGCCAGCTCTATCTGCTCGACCTCGCGCGGCTCCTTGCACAGGCGCAAGGTCGCGAGGGCGCTCATGAGGTCGGCGCTGGCCTCCGGACGCACCGAGGAGGGAGGCATGCCCAGCCAGTGAGCCAGGCGCAGCTCCATTTCCCCACGAAACGGCCGGGGATAATGAACGTCCTTGAGCCGGGCCAGCCGATCCTCGAGCCGGGGCAGCGGCTCCACCCGGGCGATGCCTGCCGCCGCGGCCAGCTCCTCGAGGGAGGGCACGGGCCCTGTCCACACGATGTCGTCGATGGTGGCCGGGATTCCGAAGAGGATCTCCTCCCCGTCCGGGAGCATCAGCAACGCCAGGTCCGGCAGGGCATGACCGGCCAGATAGAGGTAGGAGCTGTTCTGGCGGAAGTCGTACGTGTTGGCAAGGTAGTTGCGCGGGGAATCGACATGGCCGGGAATCAGGATGACGGCACCGGGCATGGCTGCCCGCAGCCTGGCGCGACGGTTCTGGTACACTTGGGGTTCGAACATGGCAATGACCTCCGGAAAAGAATGGACCGGCCCACCCTACCCCGATTGTCCTGCCAAGTTCAACCCGGAAAGTGGAAGCAATCCAACTGGTGGAAATCCGGCTTCTCCCCGGGCAGGGGAACGTAGGAACCGTGGAAACGCCGGGGGCCGAGGATGGTGGTGACGTTGAACGCGCGAAGGCCGGCAGGAAGCACCGCCGGGGGAATGCGCACGCACGCCTCCCAGCGATCTTCCCCGCACAGCCACGTATGACCCAGCGGCTCGAACTCGGAGACGATGTTCCGGCAGCCGTGAAGCATCAGCAGCCAGTAGTGACCATGGGGCCCCAGCTCCAACTCGAGGTAGCGCTCCCCTGCCCCAAGCAGGAAGACCTCGATCACGTCATGCCGCCAAAGTTCCTCGAAGCGGCCGGCGGGGCCCGGCGGAGGAGGCTGTCCTGTGACCGGACCGGAAACAGTGACGCTGCATTGGTCGGCGGACTGATCGATCCGGCACCCGATCCGGGTTTGGTCCGGAGCGCCCGGCTCATGAAAATGCGGGGAAAACTCGAGTTGGACGGATGCTGGAAACGGCATTTCCACACACTGTACAACTTCGGGGAAAAAATGATAGATTGCGTGCGTCGCCCAAGGAAAGGAAATGAAGATGCCCGCGATCTCCCGGCCCCAAATCGAAGCGCTGACGAAGAACCTGACGAAGAACTTCAACGACCTGGACCTGAGCGGATGCGATCTCTCCGGTCTGTCGTTCGATTCCCGCGAGTTCAAGCGGGCCAACCTGCGGGGCGCCAACCTGCGGGGGGCTTCATTCCTGGACTGCGAGTTCAAGAAAGGCGACCTGCGCGAGGCCGACCTGTCGGAAGTGAAGTTCGAGTCCTGCTCGTTTCCCGACGCGATCCTTGATGAAGCGATCATCAAGGATGCGGTGTTCGAATACTGTCGTTTCAAGGGTGCATCATGGACCGGCGCCCGCGTGAAGAGGTGCCGGTTTGAATCCTGCGACGACATCGTCGGTCTGCCGCTCCACAAGATCTATACCTCGCTCTCCGACATCTCCGACGACGAGCAGAAGAAGGCCGTCTGCCGGGAGCACTTCGCCCCTCTGGATCCGATCCTCCACGGCAGCGTCCGGGAACGCGACGAGGACTACACCATCGCGTATGTCGGGGAGTTCGGGGGACGACCCTACCGCATCCAAATCGATTACTACGACGGCAGCCCGGAGGTCCAGATGCTCGTGGAAAACACCCTCGAGCCATTCTGCCTGTACCGCGATCCCAAGCGGAAGCTCAAGCAACAGCAGAGGGACCAGTGGGACGATGCGGATGATTCAGAGTTAGTGCACTTCCTGTCGGATGGTGTGTATATCGAGGAGACCCGTGCGGAACTCGGGAAATCCCTGCAGGTGATCTCGCTGATGGACGCCGCGACGATCAAGAGCCTGCTGGAGTGGATGGAGGAACTGAAGATCGACACGGTTGAGACGACCGACAAGTGGATTCAGGCCGACTACAAGAAGGACATCCTGTTCACCGATCTCACGGTGGGGATTGAGCGGCTCCTGGAACTGTTCTCGCAGATCGCAGCGGTCCTGGAAACGGGCCGGAGCCAAAACGCTCCGGGCCGGAGCCAGGAGCCCACCACCAGCCAACTTCCGCAGTCGACCTTCCCCGAAACACCCTCCTTCGATCTGACCAAGCGTTGCCGGCACTGCAACACGACCATCCCCTGGGGCCAGTTCGAGTGCCCCTCCTGCGGAAAATCGTTCTAGGAGCCTCAAACGCAAAGAATCTATTCTGGTCCTCCTCTTCCAGCCCCGTTCGCCAAGCCCTGCACGCCTTCCGCACGGTGGCGACGGGGACGAACCAGAAAAACAATGAGCATTAAAGTTATGGGCACGCCGTGGTTGTTTCGGCGGGTCCGGACCGTCCTCTACGGCAGTTGACCGTGGACGGGAGCGGGGGTGCCGCCGTGGCTGTCCTGGGTGCCGTCGCCGAAGCGCCCGTAGCCGTTCACGCCCCAACAGTAGATACGGCCATCCTGGGTGCGCGCGCAGGAGCCAGCCTCGCTACCCGCCAGTTTCGCCACGTCGAGCAGATGGGGAACCTGCCAGCCCGCCACCTGCACGGGGTAACCGAAACCCCAGGTACCACCGATGCCCAACTGGCTGGTTAGGTTGTTGCCCCAGCACCAGGCCGTGCGGTCGTCGCGGATCAGGCAGGAGTGCTCAGCGCCGATGTTCACCTGGGCCGCCCCCGTGTAGGGGTCCAGGCCGCTCTGGACGAGCACGTGCACGGGCAGCGCACGGGGCGTGGTGGTCTGATCTCCGAGGGAGCCGTGGGTGTTGTGGCCCCAGCACAGCAAGGTGCCGTCGGTGCGGCGGACGCAGGTGTTGGTAAATACGCTGAAATCGGTCACATCGGTCAGCGGCGCGGCGCCGGCCGGGTCGAGCACCTGGACCGGGACCCGGGACGCGGCAGTGGTGCCGTCGCCCAGGTTGGCGGCGCCCCAGCACCAGAGGGTGCCGTCCGTCTTGAGCGCGCAAGTCTTGGCCGGCCCCGCCTCCACCCGCGCGACGTCGGCGAGAAAGCCGCTCGGGTCGGCGGCGTGCACCACCCGCACCCGGGTGGAGGCGTTCGTCGTGAGGTCGTTGCCGAGCTGGCCCTGTTGGTTGTTGCCCCAGCACCAGGCGGCGCCCAGCGAGGTCCGCGCGCAGCAGAAATCGCCGTTGCAGGCGACCTGGGTGACGCCCTGGAGGGAGGCGACCTGCACCGGGGTCACCCGATCGGTGGTGGTGCCGTCGCCAAGCTGGCCAAAGTTGTTGCGGCCCCAGCACCAGACGGTCCCGTCGAGCTTGAGCGCGCAGGAGTGGTTGATGCCGAGCGTCACCGCGGTCACGCCGTCCAGCGGCGTGCCGTTGCCGTCCATGACCACCTGAACGGGCACCAGGCTGCAGTCGCCGTAGCCGCAGTTGCTGTGAGTATTCGTCCGGTCCCCCAGCACATAATACCAATCCGCGTTGTGGGCCTTGTTCACCCCCCAGCACCACAAGTGGCTGTTCGGATCCACGCCGCAGGTGCGGTGCAGTTGGGCCGCCGCGAGGTCGACCCACGGCAGGCAGGTGGCGTAGTCCAGCGCCTGGCAGTCAGCGCGGCACGCCGGCTGACCGCCGGCCCAGCCCAGCTCGCCGCAGGAGGCCGTGAGCGCGCCCAGGTCTTCTGAGTCGCACACCTCGCCCCAGCCCTCGTCCACCACGCCGTCGCCGCAGAAGCTCGTGCAGGCGGCGATGTCCACGCGGCAGTCATCGCCGCAGGTGGCCGTGCCCGCGTAGCAGACGAAGCCGCCCAGGTCCTCGCCGTCGCAGTCCTCGCCGGCCTCGGGCTGGATCACGCCGTCTCCGCACACGTCCTCGCAGCCGGCGGTGGCCAGGTGGCAGTCCGAGCCGCACGCCAGGGTCCCGAGTCCCAGGCCCAGGGACGGGCACGTGGCGTCCCCCAGGTCTTCACCGTCGCACTCCTCGCCATCTTCGCGTACGCCGTCTCCGCAGCGGCTGCCCAGGCAGCGCCGCGTCACCAGGCGGCAGTCGGCGCCGCACTCGAGCACGCCCCCGTCGAACCCCAGGGTGAAGCAGTCCGCCCCAGCGAGCTCGGCGCCGTCGCAGGCCTCGCCCTCGTCGAGGATGCCGTCGCCGCACGAGGTGCCGCCGGTGCAGCCGGTGGTGTCGAGCGCGCAGCCGGCGTCGCAGGCCAGCGTGCCGCCGGCGAACCCAAGGGCGGCGCAGGTGAGGCCCCGCAGGGCGGCGCCGTCGCAGGCCTCGTCGGGCTCGGCGAGGCCGTCGCCGCAGGTGCTCTGGCACTCGGACTCGTCGAACTGGCAGGACACCAGGCAGTCCAGGCGTCCGGCGCCCCAGCCCAGGCTCTGGCAGGTCTGCCCGCGCAGATCGAAGCCGTCGCAGGGCTCGCTTGGATCCACCGCGCCGTTGCCGCACAGGCTGTCGCAGCCGGAGACGTCGGGCTGGCAGTTCTCCCCGCAGGCCAGGATCCCGCCGGTGAAGCCGAGGGTGCGGCAGGTGGCCCCGGCCAGGGCCTCGCCGTCGCAGGTCTCCCCGAAGGCGGTCTGGATGACGCCGTCTCCGCAGCGCTCGCCGCAGCCGAGGGAGTCGAAGGTGCAGTCGGCGCTACAGGCGGGCTGGGTGGAGACGGAATAGAACCCCAGGGAGGCGCAGGTCGCCCCGGCCAAATCGGCGCCGTCGCACTGCTCTCCGGGGTCGACGAACCCGTCGCCGCAGGCGTCCTTAACCTTTACTTTCGTGTCGCAGGCGGTCAGGGAGAAGATTGAAAGGAACAGGACAATGAACGTAAGGGAAGAGGACTGGGTGCGCATGGGCCTCCGTTTCGGGTCTCGGTGGAAAGTATCCCCGCGCTAGGGGTCCATGTCAAGGGACCGTCACATGGGCGCAATTGTAATATCGGCGTAAATGTTGCACCTGCTCCGGTATAATATACGTCCAGGAGGACACAGTGGTGTTTACCATCACTCTCACAATGTTTTTTCTGGGTTTCTTCGGGATCTTTTCCACCTGATCAGCAGCATGGCGCGCCCAAGTTGACGTACGCAAGCCGGCGATCATCACGCCGGAGGTTCCTTTGGTGATCTCACCGTGGGGTTTCAAACTCAATCTTTAGTATGGAAGACTACGGAGCTACCGGGGCGGGGGCCGGAGCCGGAGCAGGAGCCGGAGCGGGGCCCGGCATCGGGCCGGGGCCGGCCACGGGACCCATCGGCCGGGGCTGACGGGGCATCATGCGGGGACCCATGGGACGCGGACCGGGAACCGGAGCCGGAGCCGGAGCCACCTGCGGAGCCGGGGCGGGGGCGGCCACGACCGGAGCGTTGGTCTTGGGATCGGCCTTCGACTCGGCTCCGACGATGAGGGGAGCGATGACCAGCGCCACGACGCTCATGAGCTTGATCAGGATGTTCAGCGAGGGGCCGGATGTGTCTTTGAACGGATCGCCTACGGTGTCGCCGGTGACGGCGGCCTTGTGGGCGTCGGACTTCTTGCCACCGAAATTGCCGTCTTCAATGTATTTCTTGGCGTTGTCCCAGGAGCCGCCCGCGTTGGCCTGGAAGATGGCCAGCAGGACGCCCGAGACGGTGACGCCGGCGAGCATGCCGCCGAGGGCGAACTTGTTCCAGAAACCGACGATGACGGGCACGGACACGGCCAGCAGGCCCGGGACGATCATCTTGCGGATCGCGGCCTTGGTGGAGATCTCCACGCACTTGGCGTAGTCGGCTTTGGCGGTGCCTTCGAGCAGGCCGGGGATTTCCTTGAACTGGCGGCGGACCTCGATGATCATTTCGTTGGCGGCCTCACCGACGGCGGTCATGCACATCGCAGAGAACAGGAACGGCAGCATGGCGCCGAAGAACAGGCCGGCCATGACCACGGGATTGGAGACGTCGATGGTCGGGACCTTGGCCTGGATCTGGAACGCAGAGAACAGAGCCAGGGCCGTCAGCGCGGCGGAGCCGATGGCGAAGCCCTTGCCGATCGCGGCGGTGGTGTTGCCCACTGCGTCGAGTTTGTCGGTGCGCTCGCGCACCTCGGGGGGAAGCTCGGCCATCTCGGCCAGACCACCGGCGTTGTCGGCGATGGGACCGTAGGCGTCCACGGCCAGCTGGATGCCCGTGGTGGACAGCATGCCCAGGGCTGCCACGGCGATGCCGTACAGGCCGGCGAGCTTGAAGGAGACCATGATGGCGATGCAGATCCAGATGATCGGAAGCGCGGTGGAGACCATGCCGTTGGCCAGGCCGGCGATGATGTTGGTGGCCGCGCCGGTCTGGGAGGCCATGGCGATCTTGTGGACCGGGGCGCGATCCTTTGAGCAATAGTATTCGGTGGTCACGCCGACGGCGATGCCCGCGAGCAGACCGATGACCGTGGCGCCGAAGAGCTTCAGCCAGGTGGCCTTCACGATGCCGTAGCCGAGCACGTGCATCTTGACTTCCACGGGGACCATCCAGTAGCAGATGCCGGCGGTGGCGAACAGCATGAGGATCGCAGCGCCGAAGGTGCCGATGTTGAGCGCCTTCTGCGGGCTGCCGCCTTCCTTGGTGGACACCATGAACGTGCCCAGGATCGAAGCGATCACACCGACGCCGGCGAGCATCAGGGGAAGCAGGACCAGGCGCAGCTCGGGGGAACCCTCGTAGTTGCCGACCCATCCAGCGCCGAACGCCAGGACCATGGTGCCGACGATGGCGCCGACATACGACTCGAACAGGTCCGCGCCCATGCCGGCCACATCACCGACGTTGTCACCGACGTTGTCGGCGATGGTGGCGGGGTTGCGCGGGTCGTCCTCGGGGATGCCGGCTTCGATCTTGCCGACCAGGTCGGCGCCGACGTCGGCGGCCTTGGTGTAGATGCCGCCGCCCACGCGGGCAAACAGCGCGATCGAGGAGGCGCCCAGGCTGTAGCCGGAGACGACGGTGATCGAGTTGCGGAGGCCGACTTCGCCGGTGCCGACGATGCCGAGCATGTAATAGATGATGAGCAGGGTGCCCAGACCCAGCAGGGCCAGACCAACGACGCTCATTCCCATGACGGTGCCGCCGGAGAACGCCACGCTCAGCGCCTTGTTCAGGCTGGTGCGGGCGGCCGCGGTGGTGCGGACGTTGGCCAGCGTGGCCACCTTCATGCCGAAATAACCGGAGAGGACCGAGCACAGCGCACCGATGATGAACGAGAACGCCATCAGGGGATGCTTGAAGTTTTCAGGGGTGCTCTTGCCGAGCATGTTGGAGATGATCAGGAGTGCGGCCACGCCGAGCACGAACCAGATCAGGACGCGGTATTCTGCGTTGAGGAACGCCATGGCGCCTTCCCGCACATAACCTGAAATCTCTCTCATCCGGTCGGTCCCGGTATCCTGCTTCTTGATCCACTGCGTCTTCCAGAACGCGAACAACAGGGCAGCCAGGCCGAACGCCGGCACGACATAGAAAAGATTGTTCATTCGGTTACCTCCTTGGTTGGTTGTGGTTGTTTTTCAGCCGAGAACTGATGGAAAATTCGGGAACGCCATCCCTTCCCGGATACCGGGTCCGGCAGCGGTAGGGACATAATACAAAATCAGGATTGCCCATTGAAGGCATTCATGGCATAAGTCACGTCCTTCTTCAAGATCGTTTCCACGATATTCACGCAATTTTCGAGCATATCGGGAATGCTTGGACGCTCGTCAGCTGTGAAAGCCGAAAGGACATATTCCACCATGTCGCCGGGAGGGCGCCCCACACCCAGACGAACGCGGATGTATTCGGGACCACCCACCATGCCGGAGATGGACTTCAGGCCGTTGTGACCGCCGTTTCCGCCACCGAGCTTCACGCGCAGCCGCCCGAAGGCCAGGTCCACGTCGTCGTGCAGCACGATCAGCCGGTCGCGATCAATCCCGAGATGCCGCATGGCCGCGGCGATGGATCGCCCGGAGATGTTCATGTACGTGTGAGGAAACAGAAGGGCCACGTCGCAGCCATCCACGACGGTCTGCACATACTCGCCCTCGAAGCGTTTGCGGAAGGAGGGTGCACACCATTTCTGGGCGCATAGAAAAAGGGCACGCGCACCCAGGTTGTGGCGGGTACGGGCATATTCCGGTCCTGGATTTCCCAGTCCGGCGATGAGGAAGCCTTGAAAGGTCACCTGTCGGCCAACCTGTGGCTCAACGGATTATTTCTTGCCGGGAGCGGGCTTCGCAGGAGCGGCCTTCGCGGGGGCGGCTGCCTTCGCGGGAGCGGCGGCAGGAGTGGCGGCGACAGCGCCTTCCTCAGGACGATCGTCCTTGCCGCCGGACACGATGACGAGCGCCTGGCGGGGGGAAAGACGGATGTTGATGCCTTCGGGCAGCTTCAGGTTTTCGACGCGCAGAACCGAACCCAGGCCCATCGAGGTCACATCCTGCTCGATGAAGGCGGGCACTTCGGAGGCGGCGCAGCGGACCGGAAGATGGCTCATGGTCAGGCGGATGGAGCCGCCCAGTTTCACACCCTCGGAGCGACCGGTGATGCGGAAGTTGACCGTGGCCGGAACCAGATCGTTGGGCGCGGTGCGCAGGAAGTCCACGTGCTTGATCGCGCCGGTCATCGTGTCGAACTGGACGTCACGGATGAACACGGGCACTTCTTCCTTGCCTTCGATGTCCAGCAGGAAGTACGTGTTGCGCTTCTTCTCGGGATCCATGGTCTTGATCAGATCCCGGGGATTCAGTTTAAGGGAGATCGACGGCAGCTTCTTGCCGTACAGCACCGCCGGGATCATGGCGCTGGCGCGCAGGCGGTGGTTTTCGTTCTTCCCAGTGGCATTTCTCAGTTCAACGGACAGTTTTACGGGTTCCATAACTCATACCTCATTTCAAAAGCAACCCCGCTCCTCGATCGCGATGCCGGTGCGCGGGACGAACACATATAGCTGAAAATTCTTCTCAAGTAAAGAGTGAACTGATGGAATCTCCATGATGAATGCGTTTGATGGCTTCGCCAAGGAGCCGTCCCACCGATAGTTGATGGATTCGGCCGCTCTCTGCGGCCTCCTGGGACAGGGCGATCGTGTTGGTCACCCAAACCTTTTTGAGCGGGGACTTGATGATGTTCTCGACGGCTTTTCCGGAAAAAACACCATGGGAAGCCGCCGCATAGACCTCGACGGCGCCCTGGTCGATGACGGCCTGGGCAGCCTTGCTCAGCGTGCCGGCGGTGTCGATCATGTCATCGACGATCACGGCCTTCTTGCCGGCGACGTCGCCGACGATGTTCATCACCTCGCACTGGTTCGCCTGGGGACGCCGCTTGTCGATGATGGCCAGCGGGCAGCCCAGGCGCATGGAGTAGCCGCGGGCGCGCTCGGTGCCTCCGGCGTCCGGGCTCACGATGACCAATTCCTCGTTGCGGAACTCGTTGCGGATCGCATCGAGCAGCACGGGCAGCCCGGTCAGATGATCCACAGGAATGTCGAAGAATCCCTGGATCTGGCCGGCGTGGAGATCCATCATCAGGACGCGGGACGCGCCGGCGGTGGTGATCAGGTTGGCCACCAGCTTGGCGGAGATCGGCGTGCGGGGCCGCACCTTGCGGTCCTGCCGGGCGTACCCATAGTAAGGCAGGATTCCGATGATGGAGCCGGCCGAGGCCCGCCGCAGCGCGTCAATGATGATGAGCAGATCCATCAGGTGCTCGTTCACCGGCATGGAGGTCGGCTGGATGACGAAGCAGTTCACGCCGCGGACATTTTCATTGATGGTGACGAAGGTCTCCCCGTCGGAGAACTTGCTGACTGTGATCGAGCCCGGTACGATCTCGAGGTAGCGGCAGATTTCCGCCGTCAGCGCAGTGTTGGAGGTTCCGGAAAAGACAGCCAAGGATTTGAGCATGGCAGCAACACCTCAGGAAAAGAGTGAATACTGAGGGCACCCGCACCTTGCGGATGTCGCCCGGAAGCTGGGCCGGAAGGATTCGAACCTTCGAATGCGGGGACCAAAGCCCCGTGACTTGCCACTTGTCGACGGCCCAATGAGACCCGCAGGTCCGACAAACGGGTGTGATAAATACAGATCCCTGTGAAAAAGTCAACGTCTCGACCGGGGAAAAATGAGCAGGGTCAGGCGACGGACTGGATAGTCCTGGCGCGCTGCCGCAAAAGTTGAAGGCCATGGTGATGGATCTGGGAGATCCGGCCTTCGGTGAGGGACATCTCATCGGACAGGGCGCGCGGAGTCATGTGCAGATAATAAATGCCCTCAATCACGCGCCGCTCCCTCTCGGGCAGGAGTTCGACCCATCTGGACAGCAGCAGCCGCTCTTCATGATAAAGGCAGGCCTCCTCGGGCAGGGGGACGCTCTCGTCGGCGATGAAATCCAGCAGGCTGCCGTCCTCGTCGTTTTCCAGACGCGAGAAGTGGATCGTGTGGCCGGCAGCGCGGATCCTCTGGGTCTTGAGGACCATCGACTCGGTCATGCCGGTCAGGGAGCACAAGGTGTCCAGCTGGGGAGTCTCCCCGTTTTCGGAGAGGTGGGTGGCCACGGACTTTTCAACGATCCGGACCTGCCGGCGCTGCGTCCGGGTCAGCGGGTCCTTCTGCCGCAGCTCGTCGAGGATGGCGCCCTGCACGCGATTCTTTGCATAGGGCCAAAAGTGATTTTTTTCAATGGAGTCAAAACGTGAGGCCGACTCGATCAGGCCGATCATGGCTGCGGAGAGGATCTCCTGACGGTCTTCGATGGAAAGGTGCTGACCATGACGTCGAACCAGCCGGCGGACATGGGGAAGGTGCTCAAGAATCAATGCATGTTCGGGACTTGGCGATCGTCGCAGGGACTGAATCAGGGCAATCATGGAGTACCTCCGGACTGGACGGGGGGCTTTTTAAGCGAAATTCGTGCCAAATCCCGATTTTCATGTCAGAAATTTCAATTCCCTGTCGTGACGGTATTTTTTCGCCCTGGAACTTTATGGACAGGAAATAGTGGCCATCAAAAATGAATGACCTTTTCCTGCTTTTCGCGTATCGCGCCGGACAAAATTCGGGTGTTTTTTGGTTTAATTGTACACTTTTGTAGCAAAATCCCAATAAAACCCCTATGCCGCCCATATATACGCACACTCTTGTACTATATAACGCCCTTTATGTTTCATTTTTGTACCATTCCGCCTTCCCTGAGTTCATTGACAACTCCGGGAACTGTCTGATATGAAAGCTGTCGACCGCGGACGATCCCCAGTCGTCGGCACCCAGGAATTCCCATGCGCTATTCTTTTTGTGTACTTGACATCGACGGCACCCTGACCAATGGATTTAACAACTACCACCCCCGGGTCGTGGAACGCGTACGCGCCTACCGGGAGCGGGGAGGCACCGTCGCGCTGCTCTCGGGCCGGCTGCCCTGCGGCATGCTCGAGCCCGCGCGCCTGCTGGAGCTGCCGGCCGGGACGCTCATCGGCGGCGGCGACGGTGCGGTGCTGGCCGTCCTCAACGCCGACGGCACCCTGGAATGGGCCTGGACCCGGGCCCTGTCGGTAGAGACGCTGCTCCCCCATCTGGTCGCCGCGGACCAGCCCGGCCTTGCGCTGACCCCTACGCGCGTGATCGCCGTGGGCACCACCGAAAAAATCACCTACCGGCTGGCATCGATCACCTCTCCGGTGGTGCATCCCCTGCCTGACTGGACGAAGCTTCCGGAGGCCCTCGCCGGCGAGCCGCTGGTCGGGGTCCGCTTCATCCTCGAACGGGCCGCCGCAGTGAGCCTGATCGCACGGTTCTCCGCGGTGCCGGAGGGGGATCAGGAAGTCTTCGACAACCAGGAATTCACCCATCAGCACGTGGGGTTTTCCATCCGGCCCACCGGCAGCGACAAGGGCACCGCCCTCGAGCGCATGATCGCCGCGGCCGGATTCTCGAAGGAATCGACCGCCGCCTTCGGCGACTGGATCACCGACATCCCGATGATGCGCCAAGCAGGCTTCTCCAGCGCTCCCAGCGACGCCCTGACCGCCGTGCGCGAGGCGGCCACCCGCGTCTCGGCCCACACCATCAGTGACGGCTGGCTCGCCACGGAGATGGATCTTTTGCAGTAGTTCCGGAGGATCATCCAGCGCCCTCTGGCGGGCGCCTCAAAACCAGGCAAGGGTTCCAGGCGGAATTCGTGGACCAGCCCCACGGCTGTGAGGGTCCGAACGTGTCCGTAACGCGGGCGTTCCTCTTACGGCAGCTTCGTCTGGGTGTAACTCCTGATCCGATACGTCCCCTTTTCCCGGTAGATACGCACCAGCGCGTTCTCCGTGCCGACGTACAGATCGCCGTTGTCGGCCAGGTGCAGGCAGCGCAGATACTTGTGGTGAATCACTTGTCCATGGAGGATCTCCCTGGACAAGTCGAAGGCCTGCAGCTTCCCGTTTTCCACCAGCGTCACACCTTTCGTATAGTGCAGGTACCAGGTGCGGCCGCGCGCCACGTCCACCCGCAGGTCGACCGCCTTGTCTAATTTGGGTCCATCCTGGACAAACTGATCCTTGACCGGATCGAAGCGGAAAAAGCCGTTCGCGAAATCCGCGATCCAGATATGCTTCCGGGCGTCCACGATGACGCGACGCGGATCCCTGCCCGGGTAACCGGCGCTCTTGGTCGCGTAAGAAAACCAGGCGGTGCCGGATTTGCGGCGGATTCCTTTCAGCAAACTGATGCCCCACAACTCACCGGTCGTTGAAAACGCGCCATGGAAGAAGTTAAAACCCTCAGTGGGCAGCGCAACGAACCGATCCCCGGTGGCATCATATTGCCAGTGCGAGCGGTTCCAGAAGACGTGCAGCACGCCCTTCGGGTCGGTCGCCAGCCGGTAGAAGCCAGTTTTTTGCGTGCCATCCCACTTCAGGTATTCCTTCCAGGCCCGGCCGTCCCACCGCGCCAGCGTCGAGTTCGAGCCCGCCCAGAGCTTGCCGCCCAGGACCGCCAGGGAGACGGTGATGCCCCGCTTGTGGACCGACAGCAGCTTGTGCGTCTTCGAATCCCACAGGGCCACTCCGGCCAGGGTGGCCACCGCGAGCTGGCCCGCGTAGGGGATCATCTCCTGGGCATCCAAAAAGCCCAAATCCAGCTGGCCCGCCGGCAGGGGACAATATTTCTTGTACGCGCCGATGTACGCCATGATCGATTTCACGGCTTCGGGCTTCAGGTTCCGATCGGCCTCCGGGAAGCGGTCGAGCACCGCCTGAACCAGGCTGTACACCTGGCACCAGTCCTTTTCCGGCGTGTTCTGCACTGCGATCAGCGCGGCAATCATGGCGATCGTGAAGTCAGCGGGCGAGCGCAGGACGGCCTCCGCCAGCAGCGCCTTGGGCTGCGCGGCCCACAAACCACCGCGGGACTTCTCCAGCGGCTCGAACTTGAAGTAGTCATGCATCGCCAGCAGGTAGCCCAGCGTCATCAGTTCGTCTGCCGCGAGATCGCCCGTCGAAAGTGCCTTCCCCTGCTTCCGGTATTTTCCCTCCAGCGCCTTGACAAAGGCCTGGGCGTTGCCGGTGGGGTCCTTCTGCCACGAGAGCGCGTTCACGCAGGCCGCCTTCTGATCCGTGGGCGCCCTTCCGAGCAGGAAGTTAAGCACGGGCGTCGAGAGGCGACCGCTGCGGGCGGCCACTACTCCCGCCTGGGCATAGTGCTGGTGAAACCCGGTGCTGGTGATCGGCGAGTCGGCCAAAGCCGGCCCGGGAAATCCCAGGGGAACAAGGAAAACAAGGATGAAAAGCGACCAATTCCTCATGACATGAACTCCCTTGAAGGAGGATTCGACGATCCACAGGGGGATTCTATTGCATTTGGTGCCCATTTTTCGATATTTTTCATTCTCTAGAGGTGACCCTTGACCGGACCCCGGAAGAAATCCCCCCATATCACCATCCGCATGAAACCCCGTCATGACTTCTCCGACGGCTCCTTCTGTCCCCTGACGCTTCCGACGGTGGTGGACGCGGTGTTCCTCGAGCCGCGGACCGCGGCGGCGGCCGTGGAGCGGGCAAGCGCCCACCTGATGTGCCGCTTCACCCCCGGCGAGTATGCCTTCGCCCTGCAGCGCGAGGACCCTCTGCTGGTGCGCGTGCCCGAAGACTTCTCCGCCGAGATCCATGTCTCCTGCGCCCGCGTGGACGGTGCGGACACCCCTGTGGTCACCTCGCTGGAGATCGTTTTCAACCGTCCGCTGTTGCTGGACAACGTCCTGCCGACGCTCTTCGTGCTGCCGAAACTGTTTGATGACCACGACTGGTCGGCCTGGCGCGGGGCCGCCCGACAGATGGGGCTGGGCGAGATCCAGTCGGCCTTCTCCCGTTTCACGAAGAATCTCGGCCGTCACGTCCGGGAGGGCGTGGACGAGATCGGCGATCCGGTCCTGCAGGAAAAACTGAAAACCGCGGCGAGATCCGTGGGCGGCATGTTCGAACAACTGTCCGACCGCCTGCGCGGGAGGGATCCCAACCTGCCGTGCGTGTTCCTGACACGCGTCTGCGGCCTTCCGAAGAGCCGGCAGGGGCGCCGCGAGATCGACTTCGCCTTCACCGGCGAGGTCGGCTGGTCCGGCCGGATCCTCCACAGGTTCCAGGACGTGGTGCTGCCCAAGACGCTCATCCCCTCGCTGCACGGCGAGCTCGCGGACCTGCTGACCGCAGAGCCGATGTCCTCGGCCTACCTCCACCTGGAGCAGATCGCGGGCCTGTCCATGGCGCGCAGCGCGGCGCGCATGCTCGACTCGGTCGAGGGCGCCTGGAAGATCCAGATCACGCGCCCCCAGGCG
Source organism: Deltaproteobacteria bacterium HGW-Deltaproteobacteria-22 (assembly GCA_002841825.1). Taxonomy (GTDB): domain Bacteria; phylum Myxococcota_A; class Polyangia; order HGW-17; family HGW-17; genus HGW-17. The sequence goes on from PHAZ01000029.1 coordinate 18,814, forward strand.
CTCTTCGAAGCACGGCTGCACGATCACGCACGGCTGCAGGTCGTGGCCGAGCTGGCCGACCTCACGATCTCCGGCATGCTGCAGGGCACCCAGGGACCCGAGCGCTTCACCGCCGAGGCCCGCGACGTCGAGATCGAGCAGAAGGATCGGAAACTCACCGGCGACCTGACCCTGGAGATCGGCTCCAGGACGCCGGGAGTTCTTCCCTGCGAGGCCGGCGTCCTGCGACTGGTCGGAGGAGAGATCGCCGGCGAAGCTGACTCAGGTGGCGGGAGCGCCGATGCCGACCTGCGCCTGGGGCTGCACCTGCATCCGGAGTCCACGCTGGGCGCCGTGGACCTGCTCGTACGCTACTTTCATCCGTACATCCGGGGCGGCTCGGAGTTTCCCGTCCGTCTCGACGAGGGCGTGGTCTCCCTTGACCTCGAACTGACCTCCGGCGGATCCGGCGAGCCCTGGGTCCTGTCCCAACTGTCCGCATCCTCGCGCTCCACGTTCCAGGTCACCGAGGCCGCATCCATCAACGACGGCCGCTCCCGCGTCGATCCCGAGACCCTGCAGGGCGTCCTGTCCGCCTCGGCCGGGATCCTTCCGGAAGGCGGCCTCCATGCGCGCCTCGAGGGCGACTGCGCCTTTCAACTGGGCGCCCGCGTCGAGATCGACGCCTTTCCCGAGCTCGGCCTCGACGACGGATTCCTCGACGCGAAGGTCGCAGGGACGGTCCGTTTTGATTTGCACACCGCCGTCCACGACACGGAGCCGGCACGGATGGATTTCGACGGATCCCGCTTCGACGCGAAGATCTCCGAGCTGGGTCTTTCGGCCTCCGGCTATGGGTTCGAGTTCCCCGAGGGGCTCGATCTCTCCATGGAGGTCGACCGCATGGAGCTCGATGCCACCGGCCGAGGCAGCACACAGGCAGTCCTTGGCTGGTCCATGAACGGCTTCTCCCCCGTGCTCTCGTCGGTCGCCGGTCGCGTGGAGGTGCTCGTGCCGGAACTGTGGAGCGGGCGGATACGGCTGGACCTTGACCCGATGGGGCACCTCGAGGTGTCCGGAGTGCACTCCGGCCGCCACTCCGGCGGTCTGTATGACGCGCACTTCTGGAACGCGCTGATCAACCCGGGCGCGGAGCCCGCGCGATGGATGGAGATCTTCCTCGACGACGACGCCATGGACAAGGTGGTCCGCTCCCTGGGCCTGTTCCATAGCGACGGCGCGAAGGCGCTCGACCGCATGCGGAGACTCGCGCTGCGGGCCCGCGACATCCTCGATGACATGGGGGTGAAGAAACCCGGGGACTTCCTGCCGGCTCACCGGCTGGCCACCTTCGCCTCCCGCCTGGCGTGCGAATCCGACGGAATGGAACCCGAGTGGCACGAGCTCACCCTGCAGGTCGTCTCCGGCCGGGGGCTCGACGCGCCCCGCCTGCGCCGCCTGCTCGACCGCGTCCTGCCCGAGCACCACCTCCACTTCGAGCTCGACCGCATGCTGCGCATCGCGGCGCTGCTGCTGGCGCCCACCGAGCCGGTTCCTCCCTCCCGCGAGATCGAGGTGCAGCCGCTGGCGCTGGCGCCTGAGCACACCTTCCTGTGCGAGCTCCCCTGCGCGGCCGATCTGATCGCAGTGGCCGATTCCGCCGTCACCGCGGACCGGTTGACCATCTTCTCGGGCCTTGCCCACTACTTCACGCTGAACCAACTACGGCACCTCGCCTCCAGATCGTCGCTCCCCTGGCATCCGGCCGATCGCGCCCGCGTGCACCTGATCCTCCACCTGAAGGAACGGATCGAGGCCTTCTCCGAGCACTTCGGCGGCGTGGGGCACCTTTTCCAGCCCTGGGCGCTTTCGTTCTTCCTCGGTGAGGCCGCCGCCGCGGACCTTCCACACAACCGGCCGCCTTTACGATGGATTCCTGTGGACCGCGACCTCCCGATCTGGCGCCTCGATCCCGCCCGGATCCTGCAGGGCGTCCTCGGGCCCCATGACATCGCGGTGCTGCTGCAGTGCGGGCTGGCTTCCCCGACGACCACGCGCACGGTGCAGGTGAACCAGCATTTGCTGTTTACACTCCTGTCACGCGCACCCCACGCCGGCGTCCGGCAGGTTTTGTGCGTGCTTGGACAGAACAGCGAGCGCCTCCTCTCCCATGTGCTGTACGGCCTCTTCAACCAGTCGCAGAACCTGCTTCGGGAGCCCGTGGACATGGTCGCCCTCGTGGAGCGGGCCACCAGCGTTCCGATGCCGCGCCAGGCGCAATACCTCGCCCAGGGACGCCACGCCCGGGAGAGTTATTATGAGGCGCTGTCGCGTGCGGCGGCCTCCCTGCTGCAACAGTTCGATGCCGAAAACGCCCTGTTCTCGCACCTGCGCGCCTTCCGGCATCCGGCGCCCTCGATACTTCCAACCGGCGAGCTGCCCGACGCAAAGGCGGCCCGTGAGGCCATCGCCCATGCGGACAAATTGTCCGCCGCATGCACCTTCTCGACGCGCGAGAAGACCCGTCGCGCCAAGGCCATCGCCGCGCATGAGGCCGCCGCGTCCGCCTGTCGCGAGGTCCTGTCCACTGACGCCCGCGCCTTCTCGGAGCCCTGGTTCAAGGACTACATGGCCCGCCACTTCGAGGCGCTGCAGGTGCTCTCGATCGTGCGCAACCATGAGGAGGACATCGATCGCGTCAGACCCTGGATCACCCGCCGCACGGGCCGGGAGCACTTCGAGGGGGAGCAGGATCTGGCCCACACCGTGATCGGGGCGCTGTACCACGACGCGGCCGACGCGAAGGCCGTGTGGGAGGACCCGCTGGTGCGCCTGCTGTGGGACCCGCCGGCGAAAAAGCTGGATTTCTCCATCGTCAGTTGCATGGGGGTCATCACCGAGGGTTCGCGCGGCACCGAGCTCGACGAGACGTTCGCCCGGCTGCTCGCCCGGCGGGGCATCGACACGGTGCGCGCCGACACGGCGACCGCGCGATCCCTGGAGTACAACGCGCAGAAGGCCATCGAGGCCA
>PHAZ01000030.1 GCA_002841825.1 Deltaproteobacteria bacterium HGW-Deltaproteobacteria-22
GTCCTAGGGGACGACGATGACCCGGTCGCCGCGCCGGCGATTTGCCCTGTCCTAGGGGACGACGATGACCCGGTCGCCGGCAGAGCGCCCGAACGTCTCCGGGGCGTACATCTCCTCGGCCTTGAGGGGGGGCACGACGAAGTTGCCCGGCGTGGTGGCGCGCGCGGTGTACACGAAGGTGTGGACGCCCGCGTCGAGCAGGGAGGTGAAGGCCTCCACCCGCTCGTCGCGGATGTTGTGGTGTTCGTACCAGTGGCCCCACATGCGCCACCAGCGCAGCATGTACGAGCGACCGGAGTTGCGACCGCCATGCCGGCCGCCGCCGGGACCGTAGGAGGTGTTGCTCGAGGCGGAGGATGCGGGGGGGGCGCCCAGCAGCGCGGCGTTCTCGGCCTCGAGGCCCGCGGGGAGCGGATCCACCAGGGCCACGTGATAGCGGCGCGAGGGGGCGAGCATGGTGAGGGTGACCTTCACCCGGGAGCCGGCCTTGATGCGCCAGGTGCCGTCGGCGAGCCGCTCGACGGACTTGGGATCGTCGACGGCCGCATAGGAGCGCGACAGCGTGAAGCCGTGGTCGGCCGCGGGCGGACGCAGGTCCGACAGCGCGTAGTCCATGCCGATGCGGTAGTACAGGCGCCCGGCGCCCTCCTTGGCCAGCAGGAGATCCTTCACGTCGCCGGGCTTGCCCAGCTGCAGCATCGGGATGCTCACCACATGGCGCTCGGTGGTGCGGCCCACGAACTTGTGTTCACCGGCGAACTTGTCGCCCAGCCACATGCGGGACACGAAGTTGGGGGTGACCTTCTCGAAGGTGTTGAAGTACTGGTCCATGGCCAGCAGCACCCACACGCTCTCCTGGGTGTTGGTCCAGCGGCCCTGCTTGCGGTGGGCCAGGAGCCCGGCCACGATCTTCGCGATCAGGTCGCTCTTTGGCTGGTCGAGCATGACGCCCGAGAGCAGCAGCGCGTCGACGCGGCGGTCCGAGTGGAGGATCAGGTGCGCTCCGTCGGAGGCATAGGTGATGAAGTGCGCGTTGCCGGCCGTCTCGCTGACGCGGTTGAGCAGCAGTTTGCGGATCTTGACGAGGTGATCCTCCTTCTTGGCGGAGATGAACACGGGGTACAGCCAGCCCACGCCCTCGAGGTCGGGCTGCTTGCCGTCGGCGAAGTGCGGATACAGTTCGATGGCCTTGGCCGGATCGGGATCCTTGTTGAGGTTGCGCACGAACAGGCTGTACGCGATGATCGAACGCTTGACCCACTCAGGATAATCAGGCGGGATGTGCCGTTCGATGTGCTTGAGGTACTGCATCGCCCGGGAGAGGGTCTGCTCGGAGACGCCGTAGCCCTTCTCCTTGGCGCGCAGCAGGGCGTGGGCGACGTGGATGGTAAGGAACGGCCAGGACTCCTGACCACGGATCCAGAACCCGAAGCCGCCGTCGTAGTTTTGCATGCCTGCGAGCTTCTGAAGGTCCCGCGCCATGGCAGCCGCGATTTTGTCCGACGAGGGGAGGCCGGCGGCCTGGAACGCGGTCAGCACGTCGCGCAGCGCGGCGATGGACAGGATGCGCGAGGACAACTGCTCGGCGCACTCGTACGGATAGGCGTACAGGTACAGCACCGCGTCGGTGAGGGCCTGCAGCTGGGTCGAGGAGGTCTGCACGTTGAGGCCGCCGAACTCCATGACGACGTTGGACGGGACCTGCACCGGCTGCACGACGGAGCCCGCGTCGATGGTCCCGTAGGTGGCAAAGCCCTCGGTCGTGGCGGGGGTCCACACCGGCAGCTCGAAGCCGGCCGCGTCCGAGCCGCCCGCGCCCACGGCGACGGCCTCGAACTTGGCGGTCCCGGCCATGTCCGTCCCCACGGAGAAGCGCAGTTCACGACGATCCAGCGCCGGCACGGTGACCTTCTGGCCGATGGGGCCCTTCCATTTCACGTTCCAGCCGCGCACGGCGACCTTGATCTCCTGCGGGACATTGGTCTGGTTCTGCACCACGATGGGCAGCTCGAACTGGTCGCCGAAGTTGAGGAAACGCGGCGGGGAGGGCCGCACCTGCACGGGCAAACGGGCGGTGACCTGGCTCTCGCCGAGGCCATAGTGGGTGGCGCCGGAGACGACCACCGCCATCAGGCGGTACCGGGTGAGGTTGTCGGGCAGGGCGAGTTCCACGGTGGCCTTTCCGTCGGGGCCTGTGCGGAGCTCCGGCGCGAACAGCGCCAGGGAGTTGAAGTTGCTGCGCACCTTCACGGGCTGACCATCGTCGCCGGTCTTGCCGGACTCATCTTCCTCGGCGGGCATGTCCGCGGCCGAGTCCATCTTGTCCTTGGCGCGCTCCTTGCGAAGGCCGCGCTTGGCGCCCGGCGCCGGTGGAGGCATTCCACCTCTGTCGGCCGAGGGGGAGGCCTCGGCCATCTTCATCTCGGACTGGGCAGCGACCATGTCCGCCTCCTGCTTGAGTTTGAGGGGGTCGGACAGCAGCACGTGCTCCCGCAGCCAGCGATGGTAGGAGCCGCCCGCACGCGACGGATAGAACGAATAAATCGGATCGGGCACGCGATACCCGGTGAGGGCCAGGACCGCCTCGTCCACGGCCACCAGGGCGATCTCGGCGTCGGCGACGGGCTTCTTCTGGTGGTCGAGGACCTCCAGGGTGACGCGGGTCTTGCCGCCGGGCATCAACTGCGCAGACTCGGGGGTGATCTTCAGATCGAGCTTGCGGCTCTCCAGCGAGACGGGAACCGTGATGGTGTTGCCGGCGTAGGCCGGGCGGTTCGGGGCTCCGGCGACGGGTTTCCCCGCGTCATCGACCCGGGCGGCGGATCCGACGAGCTCGACCCACACCTCCGTGGAGGGCATGTGCGCCTCGGTCAGGGGCACCTTGAGCACGTGGGTTGGGCCGGTCATGGTGAAGCGCACCGGCTTGTCGATGCCCACGTGCCGGACGAACCAGAGGCCCTCGGCGGGATAGAACGGCGCCTGGATGAAGATCTCGGCGGTGTCCCCGGGCTTGTATTCCTTCTTGTCGAGGATCATGTTGACCCGCTCACGCTCGACCACGCGCACCGGGGGAAGGCCGCCGCCCTCGACCCAGCGGGTGATCTTCGAGGCGTTGGTGCGTCCCTTCGCGTCGGTGATCGTCGCGGAGATGAGGTACGAGCCGCCCTTGGGAGTCTTGAAGGTGCAGGTGGACTCGGCCGTGGCCGAGGTGGTGACGGTGCACGTCTGCTTTTCACTATGGATCCGGCGGTACTTGCCGCGGTGGTACTTCCACTCGTCGAGCTCGGCGGTCACCGTGATCGTGGCGTCGGCCAGCTTCTTGCCCTCGAGGTCGGTGGCGATGGCCTCGACGATCATCGGCGTGTTCTCGGGCACGAAGTATTTCTTCGTCCTCAGGCCGACATAGCGATCGGCAGGATGAACCAGCAGCGACTTGTTCGAGGTCCACGACTGGCGGTTGACGTCGACGACGGAGGCGAACGCCGTCACCGAGTAGGGGATCGCGGGCCTGGCGTCCTTGAAGGTCAGCCGCACCGAGTGCTGGCCACGGGAGTCGGTGGCGCCGGCCAGGTGCTGGCTCGTGTTGACGCCGACGGACGGGTTGTCGTCGTCCTCGAAGAACCACCAGCGCATCGAGGAATCCCCGAAGGACCATTCCCACAGTCCCGGAGGCGAGAAGTGGCCCGGGGAGGCGCTCACGTTCCAGTTGACCTCCGCGCCGGGCAGCCCGCCGCCGGAGAAATAGCTCGCCGACAGGGTCAGGTCCGCGCGGTCGCCCAGGATGAACGGACCCTCGGAGGAGGCGATGCCCACCTCGAACTCGGGCTTGCGGAACTCCTGGATGGTGAAGTAATGCGTGGTCGAAAAGCCGAGGTTGGTCGTGATCTCCACGCGGCCCGATCCCAGGTTGGTGTTGTCAGGGAGCGTGAAGGCGAAGTGGAAGCCGCCCAGGATGTTCATGGGCGTCTTGCCCTCGCCGATCTTGTTGTTGCGCGGATCGTAGACGGTCCAGGAGACCTCCTTGAAGATCTCGCCCGGCAGGGAGAGCGTGGCGTCACGGCCCAGCCCGACGACGCGCATCCAGCCCTTGATGTTGACGCTCTCCTTGGGCTTGTAGAGCTTGCGGTCGTCAAACGTGAAGAACCGGTAGTCCCGCTCGGAAGGGGTGTGCGCGAGGTACTTTCCGGAGCCGCCGTAATAACTGTAGCTCTCGCGGGGCAGGAACACCAGGTCCGACCCGGTGCGTGCCACGAGCAAGCCGCCGAGGTCGCTGTCGAGCTTGTCCGGCAGCGCGATGGTGGAGAGCCCCGACGCGTCGGTCTTTCCGGACGGACCGGTCAGGATGCTGACCTCGGCCCCGGAGACGGGCTTGCCGTCGGACAGTTTGGTCACCAGCGCCAGCAGTTGCCTGGCGTCCATGTGGGCGTCGACGCCGATCTTCGTGAACTGGATCCAGGTGATGAAGGTCTGCCAGCGGTACTTTTCCTCGGGCCGTGGGGACTGGGAGACGATGACCATGAACTGGCCGTTGCCGTCCTGGTTCACGACCTTCTTCAGGTCCACGACGGACTCCACGAGCTCGTCGGACGACCCGTCGAGCTTGAAGGATTTCTCGAGCACCAGGGTGCCCGGGATCGCCGGCGGCTTGGGATCGTAGCGGTAGACGCGGGCATACTCGAGGTACTTGTAATAGTGCTCGGGCTTGACGCGGTACACCTGCACGTCGATCTTCGGAATGTTGATCGAGGAGAAGCGCACCTCGGGCTTGGCCGAGGGATCGGCCACGGTGAGGTTGCGATAGCTGTGGAGCAGGTCGGGCTCGGCCTCGCGGTATTGGAACGTGCGCTCCTGGGTGCTGCCCAGGGTCTGTCCGAAGGTGTCCTTCAGGTCGGCGCCGATGGTCACCTTGTAGTCGCGGCGGCCCTTGATGCGGCCGGTGATCACGATGGAGTTTCCACGGGCGGTGACCTCCATGTCATCGATCGCAGGGCTCACCTTCACCAGATCGGGGGTGAACTTCTCCTCGTCGAGGGGGTTGTTGAACCGCAGGAACATCGCGTACGGCGGACGGCACTTGTACTGGGGCTTGCAGTTCTGGTCCTCGATCGTCAGCGGATCGTAGGTGCGCAGGCTGTGGATGATCGGTTCCCTGGTCTTCTCGGGGCCCTCGAGGGATCCGGTGCCCGGACCGATGCGGATCGTGTACGAGGTCGCCGGGACCAGCTCCTGGACCGGCACGAAGGCGAAGTGGCGTCCCTCGAACTCCTTCCTGGCGTACTCCACCATGCCCTGGACGGCGGTGTCCTTCTTGATTTCATCCTCGGTGGCCATGCGCAGGGGCACGTTCACGCTGGCGTTGCTCTGCATGACCATGGAGGCGAGCACGGCCGCCGGATCGATGCGCTGATCGAAGCGGATGAAGAACACCGGGCGCAGGATCTGGGGACCATGCTGCGGATGGAAGGTCTCGACCTGGATCGTGGGCGTCGAGAATTCCCAGGAGACCTCCTTGGCGAGCTTCTCCCCTTTGGCCGAGGCGATGCCGGCGGGCACCGTCACCGTGTAGCGCGTGGACTTGGGCAGGCGCTCGAGTTCGCTCTCGAAGATCAGCGTCTTGGTGCCCAGCCAGCGCCATTTTCCCTTGACTTCCGGCGAGATTTTCACGGGAACGCCCTTGGCGATGGTGTCGGCATGGCTGGTGATGGCCACCATCGGCTGCGAGAACGTCACGCTGATGTTGGGCGCGATGTAGACGTCGGTGGTCGGAGAGGTGCGCACGACCTCCAGGGCGCCGGCCGGCTCGACCGTCGGCACCGGTTTGGGCGGCGGCGGCCAGGCGGTCTGCACGACGGCGCCGGTGCGCGGCGGGGGCAGGGAGCGATCACGGAACGCGAAGTTCTTCTTGAGGTCGGGCAGATCCTTCCAGGGCTGCAGCCTTGCCAGCAAAGCCTGGCTTTCCGCTTCTGTCAGCGGGGTTCCTGGGGTGTACTGAACCGTCGCGCCGGCGCCCGAAGACCCGGGGCCCTTCTCCAGGGTGAACAGCAGGCCGCGGGTGACACCGGGCGCATCCTTCGTCTCCGGCTTCGCCACAACGGGCTTCACTCCGGATGAGTCCTTCTTGGTCGGCTCTTTCCTGGGTGCCTTGGCGCAGCCGAACCCGAGGATGGCGATGGCTCCGAGTGTGAGCAAAATGCACTTTTTCATGGAAAACCTCCTGGAATGAAACCCGAACGATTTGGATTTTATTATGCACAAGAACGCCCCCGATGCAATGCACTGTCACGGGGCGCACTGGATACGCGTGGAAGCGCCATTTCTCATCGCTATTTCGGTTGACCACCGGGATCGTTCAGGCTAGATTCACGCGGCCGTCGGCCATGGAGGGCAGACGGCGTCACCAGCCCATCACCATGGAGCGCCGCGCACAAGCGTGGCGCCTCTCGGAGAGCGATGACGGAAGCAGAAACCCCCACGCCCAAGAAGAGCATGCTGCGATCCTTTCCCAGGGCGTTCTGGATCGCCAATGTCATGGAACTGTTCGAACGGGGAGCCTACTACGGCATGAACGCCGTGCTGGCGGTCTATCTCACGAACAAGACAGGCGGCGCGCTGGGACTGTCCGAGGACAAGGCCGGCTTCCTGCAGGGCATCATCTATGCCCTGACCTATGTGATCCCCATTCTCGGCGGCGCCCTGGCCGACCGCTACGGCTACCGTCGCATGCTCATGGTCGCGTTCACGCTGCTGACGGGTGGCTATTATCTCAGCGCCTTCGCGGGAGCCTACTGGAAGATCTTCATCACCCTGGCCCTGATGGCGCTGGGCGCGGGCCTGTTCAAGCCCATCATCTCGGGGACCATTGCGCGCACGACCAACCCGGTCACCTCCGGGTTCGGCTTCGGGTTGTACTACTGGATGATCAACTTCGGTGCCCTCGTCGCCCCGCTGATCATCAGCGTGCTGCACAAGCAGGACTGGAGCTATGTGTTCCTGTTCTCGGGCACCTGCACGCTGCTGATGTTCATCCCGGCGATCTTCCTGTACAGGGATCCGCCCAAGCCTGCGAGCACGAAGTCGCTCAGCGAGGTGCTCAAGGGGGCTGCGGTCGTCCTGTCCGACAGCCGGTTCATGTTGATGGTGTTCATCTATTCGCTCTTCTGGATCCTCTATTTCCAGAATTTCGGCACCGTGCTCTGGTACCTGCGCGACTTCCTCGATCCGACGCCGGTGAACCAGTTCTTCGCGGGCATCGGCATCAACCTGAAGCTCGGCCCCGAGCACGTCACGGTCATCAACGCAGGCACCATCGTGTTCCTGCAGGTCGTGGTCTCGCTGTTCACCAAGAAAATCCCGCCGCTGCCTTCGATGATGCTCGGCATCGGCATCGGCTCGCTGGGCTTCTTCATCCTGGCCATCTCCTCGTCGGTGTGGCTGTTCGTGCTGGGGATCGCGGTGTTCAGCATCGGTGAGATGACCTGCCATCCGAAGTACTACTCCTACATCGGAATCGTCGCGCCCGCCGAGAAGAAGGCCGTCTACATGGGCTACGCCTTCCTGTATGGCGTCATCGGTTCGCTGGTCGGCGCCAACGTCGGCGGCGAGATGTATCATGAGTTCCTCGCGCCGTTCAAGGGCGCGCCCCATGCGGCCGTTGATCAGGTGCGCTCGTTCTGGATGACCTTCGGCGCGCTGGGGCTGGTGTCCATGGGCAGCCTGTTCGTGTACAACCGCGTCTTCGGGAAGGACACGCCGCACACGCGCACCCTGTCACGCCGCATCATGTTCATCGTATACATCCTGTTCTGCGCGATCGGGGCGCTGTTCATCTCCTGGCAGACCGCGAAGGGCAAGCTCGTGCCCAAGACCGTGATCCAGAGCGCGATCATGATCTCCATCGGCGTGCTCGGCATCTGGGTGAGCCTGCGCCTGAAACATCCCGACGACGCGTCGGGTAGTCCCGACGACGCGTCGGGTAGTCCCGAAGAAGCCTAGCTGCCGGATACATTCTCCCGTCGCCCCCGGGTCGAAAGGTGGCGAAGTCTGCGTCATGTTTCTCTATCAAAAAAATGAATATTTCGTTCAGATTGCCCATGGGATGGAGGAACTGGGAGAGGCCGAGCTGGCCGAGCTGGGCGCCACGAACCTTCGGCGCGCCTATCGCGGCATCGCCATCTCCGCCGATCGCGCCACCGCCTATCGCATCTGCTACCAGTCCCGTCTGTGCTCCCGTGTGCTCGCGCCGCTGATGCGCGCCTCGTTCACCGACGAGAAGGACCTTCACCGGATCGCAGTGGACCTGCCCTGGCACCAGTTGTTTTCGAAGAACCGCACCTTCGCGGTCACCTTCAACGTCGGCAATTCGGTGATCCGCAACGGCAAGTATGCCAGCCTGCTCATCAAGGACGCCATTTGCGACAGGTTCCGCATGGAGACCGGCAGCCGGCCCAGCGTCGACACCGAGAACCCGCAGGTCGTGATCAACCTGTTCATCGACGGGCCCGAGGCGGTCCTCTCCGCGGATTTCTCCGGCGAGGCGCTGCACAAGCGCGGCTACCGCTCCCACGGCGGAGGCCCCGCGCCGATGCAGGAGACCCTGGCCGCGGCGATCATCCGCCACACCGGCTTCGACGGCACGCGGCCCCTGTGGGATCCGATGTGCGGGTCGGGCACCCTCGTCGCCGAGGCGCTGATGCATGCCGCCGAAATACCGTCCGGCTACCTGCGCTCGGAGTTCGGCTTGTTCTCCTACTCGGATTTCGACGCCGGCGTCTGGAAGCGGGTGAAGGCCGAGGCCGACGCGCGTATTCGTCCGGTGGTGCCGGGCATGATCCTGGGCTCGGACCTCGACGCCCGCGCCGTTGGATTCGCCAGGAAAAACCTGTCCAAGCTGCCGTTCGCGCCCGTGGTTCAGTTCAAGATCGCCGACTTCCGCAACATGCCGGACTTCCGCGACGGCCTGATCGTGACCAATCCACCCTACGGCGTGCGCCTGGGCAGCGATCACGAGGTGCGCCAGCTCTACACGGACTTCGGCGACTTCCTCAAGCTGCACTGTCCCGGCTCCACCGCGTGGGTGTACCTCGGCGACCGCAGCCGCATCGGCGACCTGCACCTGAAGCCCACGCGCAAGATTCCGCTGCCCTCCGGGGATCTGGACGGCCGCCTGCTGCGGCTGGATATGTACGAAAAACTGGCACAGGAGTAACCAACCATGAAAAAGATGATACTGATCTTCGTTCTTCTTTCGTTCGCAGCCGGCTGTTCGGATGACGGCACATCCAACAACAGCAACACGAACAACGTCAATAACACGACCGCCGAGATCTGCGACGACACCATCGACAACGACGGCGACGGTTCGACCGACTGCGACGACACGGACTGCGCGGCTACCGCCAACTGCAGCACGAACAACGTCTCCAACGGCGCCTGCGACAACGCCGCGGATCTGGCGATCATCGAGAACCCCGCCGTGGACCAGGACGCCATCACCGGCACCTGCACCCAGTCGTGCTTCTTCAACGGCGACTTTCTCACCTGTGTCACCGAGTGCGTGCAGACCGACTCGGGCCTGAGCGCCGGCTGCTCGGCCTGCTACGGCGGCACCGCCGACTGCGGCAAGACCAACTGCATGACCGCCTGCATGGGCGGCGCCAGCCCCGAGTGCGAAGCCTGCCTCAACGAGAACTGCCATCCCGCCTTCGTCACCTGCTCCGGCATCGAAGGACAGTAGACCACCGGTCCGGGTTTTTTCCGATCCAGACTGCCTGCAAAGGAGTCCATCATGCATATTCCCGCTTCGATGTTGCACGGGTCCATCTGTCCGGTCACTGCCGCGGTGTCAGCCGTGGGCGTTTTGGCCGCCGGCGCGCTCGCCTGGCGAAGTGAAGACAGGCCCACATCCTCCCGGTTCGCCGCGGTGACCGCGTTGATCTTCGCGCTCCAGATGCTGAACTATCCGATCCAGGACGGGACGTCGGGCCACCTGGTCGGTGCGGTTCTGGCCGTGGGCCTGCTGGGGATCCCCTTCGCCGTCCTGTCCATGACGATGATCCTGGTCGTCCAGGCCGTGTTCTTTGGCGACGGGGGGATCAACGCGCTGGGCGCCAACATCCTCAACATGAGTTTGCTGGGCGCCGGGCTGGCCGGCGTGCTCCTGCAGCGCCTGACAAGGGCGGGGCTCCCCCGCAGGCTCTCGATCGCCGCGGCCGCCTGGTTTTCCGTCGTCATCGGCGCCCTCGCCTGCGCCCTCGAGGCTGCCCTGGCGGGGACGGCCGGCTGGACCGGGATGCTGACGGCGATGCTCTCCTTGCATGCGCTCATCGGCGTGGGGGAGGCCCTGCTGACGGTGGCCCTGCTCGCCGGTCTGGAATTTCATGGACGCCTGTGGCAGGAGCGGGAAGGCGCCTTCTCCCTCGGGGCGATCCTCCTTGCCTGCGTGGCCGCCCTCTGCAGCCCGTTGGCTAGCGGGCTCCCGGACGGCCTTGAGCGGGTGCTTGGAGACCTGTCCCTGGCGCCCGTCTCCGGGGCTCACCTGCCGGTGCTCTTCCCGGACTACATGGTCCCCGCCATCCCCAACGCGACCCTGGCGACGATCACCGCCGGGCTCCTCGGCATCGGGATCCTCCTGGCTGTTTCCTTTTCCTTGCGAGCTGCTTCAGGGTTGTCACGGCGATAGCCTGGAACGATGAACGACAACCCGACGACGCACGAGATTCCTGAAGGGTGAAGGCACGAGCGCGGCGGTGTCCGGCGCCCGCGTGGCAGACCAGGTGCAGGGGGGAAATCGCCGTCGCGTCCCGCGTCGACGCCAGTGCGACCGGCAGATCCGTCACAGGTCCGTGCAGCTCCGTCACAAGCTGTGCCGGTCCGTCACAAGCCCTAGCGGCCCCGTCACAGGTCCTTGCAGCTCCGTCACAGGTCCTTGCAGCTCCGTCACAAGTCCTTGCAGCTCCGTCACAAGCCCGTGCCGGTCCGTCACAAGTCCGTGCAGCTCCGTCACAAGTCCTTGCAGCCCCGTCACAAGTCCGTGCCTAGTACTACATGATCACATGCGAAGGTTGCGAGTTCCGTGCAAATCTGGCGATGCATGGTAATCCCGCATCGACTGTCGACGCTCAAGTCGGCCCATGCCGCAAGTCATTGAGTTCAGATAATTTGTCAATTCTTTGTCGAGTCGTTTCAGTTCGCGCTTGTTCATCTCAACCTTAGATCACATTCGCGGATCCTCGTCAAGAACGATCTGAGCGGGTACTAGGGTCTCCGAATACTCAAAACTGAAGATTCGAAGCGATAGACCGGGCAGGCCGGGTCCGGCTTTCCTCCCAAGCCGTAACGGTCGTGCCAGATCTCCCGGACCCATCCCACCCCCGGACATTGGTAGGACACCTGGTTCTTCAGGAGCGTCAGGGATTTTTTTCCGTCCTCGCACAACACCTGGACGGGTTCGAGCGATTCCGCTTCGGTGATGATCCGCAGGCAGCGGTCGAAGCGTCCGGCCTCCACCTGGACGGACAGGTCGTCCTGGTCCACGCGGTGTCGGTAGTTGAAACTGATCTTCACAGTCTTGGGTTCCTGGATGGCATAGGATTTGTACGGGAACGTCCAGGAGTGTCCTGGAACGAGCGGAGCCTGGAGTGCGATCAGAGGGTACGGATTCCGGATGATCGGGCTCAGGGAGGTCCCGTCTTCATTCAATAACTGCAGGCCGAGGATGCTTAAACTGTTCGAATCGACATGGTGAAAGTCCATCGAGTGAATGGTTTCGGCCTGTCCGTCAGCACGGTGGACCACGAGGTTCGATTGCCACACCAAGACTGAACCGTCGAACTCAGGGATGACCCGGTCGGGGAGCCGGAGGTCGAAAGCGATCATTTCTTCGAACCGTTTGTCGTTGCGGAAACTGGCGAAGCGGCTTTCTGTCCTGGTGCCCACGGGCACCAGGAAGTCCGATGGGTTCAGTTTCGCGACCGGCGACGATGCTTTTTTTCCGGAACAACTGCTGATGAAGAGGATGAAAAGCAGGGCCCAGGGGAGCCAGCGGAAGAGCATGGTCAGGCTCCGGTGAGGCATGGGTAAGGCCGGCCGGCGACTAATAGCCCTTGCCCGAGGCGGCCTGGCCGCTGATGATCGCGACCGACGCCGAGGCGCCCAGGCGCGTGGCGCCGGCGGCCACCATGTCCGAGGCGGTCTTGGTGTCGCGGATGCCGCCGGAGGCCTTGACGCCCATGTCCGGGCCCACGGTCTCGCGCATCAGGGCGATGTCCTCGACGGTGGCGCCGCCGGGGACGAAGCCCGTGGAGGTCTTGACGAAATCGGCCCCGGCCATCTTGGACAGCAGGCAGGCCTTGATCTTCTCCTCCTTGGTGAGCAGCGCCGTCTCCAGGATGACCTTCACGATGGCGTGGCCCCTGGCGGCCATGACCACGGCTTCGATGTCGTCCTTGACCACCGCGTCGTTGCCGGACTTGAGCGCACCGACGTTGATGACCATGTCGATCTCGTTGGCGCCGTTGGCGATGGCGTCACGGGTCTCGATGGCCTTGGCCGTCGAGGTGGTCGCGCCCAGCGGGAAGCCGATGACCGTGCAGACCTTGACCGGCGATCCCTTGAGCATCCGGGAGGCCAGCGCCACCCAGGAAGGGTTGATGCAGACGGACGCAAAGGTGTGTTTGCGTGCCTCTTCGCACAACTTGCGCACCTGATCTTCGGTCGCTTCGGGTTTGAGCAACGTGTGATCGATGTACCTGGCGAGTTCTTGTGCGACCGGCGCACCCACCGTGGTTGCGATGCGTTTGGCGCCGGAGGAGACCATTTTTTCGACGTCCCGGACACGGTGTTCAACGCAAAGTCCGCAGGCGCTGCATTCACCACTCTTGGCGTCGCAGCCGGCGGACGTGCTCGTTTGGCTGGTCTTGGGGACGGTCCGGGAGACGCTTTTGGAGCAGACACAATCCATCAGTTGTTCAATGGGACAAATTTCCATGCCCATTTCCTGCGCGTCCGAGAGCAAAGCGTCCATGCGACGTTTGATGGCAGCAGGTACATAATCGCTGTTGATTTCGGCCGGAAGCAACGATTCGGCACAGCCGATCACGCGCAGTCCTTTGGTCATGCCCGAGAGCGCCAGGATCGAAATCCAGGTGTCAGCCTGCAGGTGAACCAGCTTGGACAGCATGTGCAGCGACATGCTTGGCAGACACAGGGTGTCCACGTCATCGAGGACCTTCCAGATGTTGCCTTCGGTCAGGATCTGCGCGTTGGGGGCCACTCGACGAATGGCGGGCACGCCAATGCAGTTTTGAGCCGAACCGGAGAAGGCCACCTTGATCACCGAAGCGCATTCGGCGATCTTTCCGACTTGATGAACAACTTGATCGGTGTGGCGATTGGCTCCGGTCAATAACACCAACACGCTGCGGGGGCCGCTCGGGCTACTGGCGAAAGGTGCGGTTGGTTTGTGAGATCCAGCGTCCAGTTGAAGTCGATTGATGATCTCGGCGGTGATTTTGGCAACCAAGTCTTTTTGATCCATATTTTATCCTCAAACAGCGAATCATTGCCACACATCAACCCGCAGCAAGTCAACGCTTGGAATTCAGGCTCCTTGAAACCCGGTTGTGGGCGATGTAATAATTGAATGGAGGAGGTCATCACCGCCCCCATTCAATCAAGAAACCATTACGCCATTTTGGGAAGGATGCCTTCCACCTGATCATCGGGCCGCGGGATGACATGCACGGAAATGAGCTCGCCGACCTTCTTGGCGGCGACCGAACCGGCTTCCACGGCGGCCTTCACGGCGCCGACATCACCACGGACCATGACGGTGACCAAACCACCACCGACGAACTCCTTGCCGACCAAAGTCACGCGCGCGGACTTGACCATCGCGTCAGCGGCTTCGATCGCACCAACCAGACCTTTTGTCTCGATCATTCCCAATGCTTCTTTCGCGTCCATGATAACCTCCACGTTATGGTTTAAAAGTGTTTATGGAACCATCTTTTTCCAGAACAGTTGATTCGTCCACAAACCCGACAATGCACGCGTCGATCGGGGGCTTATCCCCCAGAGCGATCGCGGCATCCCGTTTAAAAGTCAACGTCACCACATCACCCATGCCGGCACAGGCGATGCCGTCCACCGCCACAAATGGCTTTCCTTTGGCTTGCATGTGTTCATTGAGACCCTGCACCACAAACAAGCGAAGACCCGCAATATTCGGGTCTTTCACGGTCGCAACCACTTGTCCGATGACTCGTCCCATATCCATGTCTAAAAAACCTTCGTCTTTTACTTTCGATTTAAATGAACTTGCCCATCCGCCATCTACGCCGTCGGGCAGCATAGGGCGTTTCCAACTGCAAGTCCAACAAATCCTTCAAAAACGACTACCCCATTTTGGGAAGAATGCCTTCCACTTGTTCATCGGGTCTGGGTATGACGTGCACCGATACGAGTTGGCCCACTTTTTTCGCCGCAATCGAACCGGCTTCCACGGCAGCCTTCACGGCGCCGACATCGCCACGGACCATGACGGTGACCAATCCGCCACCGATGCGCTCCTTGCCGACCAGAGTCACGCCCGCGGCCTTGACCATCGCATCAGCGGCTTCGACGGCGCCTACCAGACCCTTTGTTTCGATCATTCCCAGTGCTTCTTTTTCGTTCATGACGACCTCCATCTAACGGTTAAAAATATTGTTTATGGTGTTGCCCCTTGTGCAAAAATAAATCCATATCAAACAACTTTCATGGTTTGTTTTTCAATTTGAGTGATCTTGTCCAGCCGGCGCTGGTGTCTTCCGCCGCCATAGGGCGTCTCCAACCACAGGTCGACCAGATCCCTGGCCAGTCCGGGACCCAGCCACGCGCCACCCAGGCACAGCACATTGGCGTCGGTGTGCTCGCGGCTGCTCTTGACCGAAAACGCATCCATGGCGACCACGGCACGGATCCCCATCACCTTGTTGGCGACCACGGCGGACCCTTGGCCGATGCTGTCGACCAGGATTCCCACGGCGCGTCCTCCGGCGTTGTGATTGCCCGTCACCGCCTGGGTCACCAAAAAGGCGACATCGGGGAAATCCACCGCCTCTTTGGAGTGGGTACCAAAGTCGGCCACGTCATAACCCCGGGCAATCAGGTGCGCCTTGAGTTGTTCTTTCATCTCAAAGCCGCCGTGGTCGGCACCCATGAAAATCTTGGAAGGCTTCACTCCACTCATATTATGCCTCGTGAATCATACCCTGCGCTTGCATGCCGCGGTCTGCTCGATGATCGACATGAACGTGGACACCTTCAGGCTGGCGTTGCCCACCAGGAATCCATCGATGTTGGGTTTGGCAGCCAGCGAGGCCGCATTTTTCTCGTTGACGGATCCGCCGTACAACACACGCACCTTTTCAGCGTAGGCATAGGAAAATTTCTCGGCCATGCGTTCGCGCACGAAAGCCACCACCTCTTCGGCCTGTTCGGCCGAGGCGTTGACGCCGGTGCCGATGGCCCAGATCGGTTCGTAGGCCAGAACGATTTTTTTAGGATCCGGAAACGGCGCCTTGATCTCCGAAAGTCCGGTGATCAACTGATTGTGCAGTACCCTGAAGGTCGAACCGTCCTGGCGTTCGGCAAGATTTTCGCCGATGCAGAAGATCGGCAGGAAGTCACGGGAAATCGCGTGGGCCAATTTCCTCGCCAGCAACTGATCCTGTTCACCAAACAGGTTGCGGCGCTCCGAATGTCCGATGATCACGGTTTGAATGCCTGCATCGGCCAGCATGTCCAGGCTGTGCTCGCCGGTGAAGGCGCCAGAGGTCTCCGGATAAAAATTCTGTGCGCCGAGCAGGAGATCGGCTTCCTTCCGCACCGCCGAGATCACGGGCAACAGGATGTGCGGCGCACAGATCACGGTCTGCACGTTTCTGCGATCCAGTTTTTGAAGCTCCAGAACAAAGGATCTGGCCGATGCCGAGAGTTGATTCATCTTCCAGTTGGCGGCCACCAAGGGCACACGTTTGCCATAGTTGTTCGAAGTGTTTTTCAACTGGCTCACCTCCACCAATGGCTGGATTTCCGGCAACCCGGGACGCAACTCCTGCAAGGTCTGCAGGACCAACTGCTCGATCAGATTTCGTAGGTCGCTCACGGGAGTTCCTTTGCATTCTCATTCAGAGAAACATCTTGGCCATTGATTTCAATGGAATCGATCACGCCGACGATCACCGCCTCGACAGGTGCATCGATGCTGTCCATGACCATGCGGGCGCTTTTGCCTTCCTGGCACAGCAGCACGATGTTGCCCAATCCGGCCTGGGCGCCATCAGCCGCCAGGACGGCGGGTTCCGAACTCTCGCCTTTTTCGTTGATTGGTTCGACCCACAACAGTTTGAAACCGTTCAGGCTTTCGAGCTTGATGGTGTTCACGACCGAACCGATGACACGCGCAATCTTCATGTTCAGACCAAGCTCGGAATCAAGTCCGGATGGGGTGACGGGATGATGGTGAAGCCCAGCAACAGGCCTTGAGCCCGTGCGGCGCGATTTCCGGCTTCGATGGCCGCACGGACCGCGGAGACTTCGCCGGTCAGCAGCACGAACGCCTTGCCGCCCAGCGCGCGGGCCAGGCGAATTTCCAGCAGATCCACCTGGGCGGCCTTGACCGCCTCGTCGCCGGCGATGATCGCAGCCACCGCAGAGAAGGTCTCGATCATGCCCAGGGCTTCGATTTTTTTCGGGTTGGTCGTGGCGGTGAACGCCTGCAGCACCTGCGGATGAATGTTGGGGATCACCATGCGATCCACGAGTGTGTCGGCCGCCACCGCTTCACCGGCCGCCACCGCAGCGTTGACCTCGGCCACGTGTCCACCGACGATCACCACATATTTGCCCGGGCAGATGGGGTTGGCAGCCAGTAGTGACACCTGCGCCGCCTTCAACATCGCATCGGCGGCTTCAAGGCCACGCGCGATGCTGCTGGTTTCGATACAACCCACCGCCTGTGGACGGGAATTTCGCACCGTGGTGGCTTCGGTCGTCGGGTCAGGGCAATTCATGCTTTGCAAGAGACACTCCTTATTTCACATCAATCAAAACGGCTTCGGGGGTGACTTCCCGCACCATGCCCGAGACGCTGCTATGAACATTGGCGGCCAGCTTGTCCTTGGGAATCTCGCCGATCAACTGGCCGACCACCACCGCGTCGCCCGCCTTGACACAAGCCTGGGCGGGAGCCCCCACGTGTTGCTTGAGCGGGATCGAGACAAACGTCACGGGTTCGGTGAAAGTCGCTGATACGGCAGGCAGGTCGTAGGGCTTCAGGCCCAGGCGTGAAATCAGACGAAGGGCGGGAACGTGCCGGACATCACCGAAGACCCGCGACTGGGTCTCCCGGGGTTCGCTGGGTCGTTTGATGCCGGCCTTGCCAAGCAGGGCCTTCAGTTCGACGTTGATGGCACAGGGGTCGAGGTTCATCACGCACGAATAGGTGGCGCACAAGCCACACTCGGAACACAGATAGGCCCCTGTATAGGCCTGCATGTCTTCGGCGACGCCCGCGGCGATGTTGCGCATGATGCGATCAGGATACAGGTCATGACCGAGCAGGTTGCGCGGACACAGTTCACTGCACATCATGCACTTGAGACAGGCAGAACGCGTCAGATGCAACTGGCGTTTCCTGTCACGCTGACGGCGCATCACCACCGGATGATTTTCGGGCAGCACGAGCAGGCTGGAGGTGGTCTTGCTGACAAAGCCTGCAAAATCCGGGGAGAGGCTGCCCATCATCGGACCGCCGATGATCAAGCGGGCCCCCTCGACCACCGGATTTCCCGCGGCCTGGATCAGGCTCGAGAAGGGCGTGCCGACGGGCACCTCAAACGTCGCCGGATTTTTCACCGCGCCCGACACCGTCACCAGGCGTGTGGTCACCGGTTTGCCATCCTCAATCGCACGTGTGACGTCGACGAGGGTGGAGACGTTGCTGACCACGGCTCCGACGTTTTTGGGCAGGCCGAACTCGGGGATGGTCCTCTGCAGGACTTCGCGTACGAGCACAAACTCGTCCCCGGCAGGATAGAAATCATCCAGTTTGAACAACGAAACGCGATCGGCCACCTTTTGAAGTTGAATCTGTTCGTCCAGCGCGACAATCGCATCTTTGTATTTGGCTTTTAACCCAATGATGCCCCGGCTGGCTCCCACGGCCTCCATGGCATACAACATCCCCAGCACCACTTCGCGGGGGTGGTTCTGCATGGTCAGGCGATCGGCACGAACCAGCGGTTCGCATTCGGCACCATTGGCCACGACCACCTCGACGGCTGCATCATACTTTACATGGGTGGGAAATCCCGCTCCGCCGGCTCCGACGACACCGGCGTCACGAATGCGTTTGAGGATTTCTTTTTTGGAAACTTTTTTCATCCACGTTCTTCCGTTTGTTGGTCGCTACACAATGCGAAACGCACCCGCCAGCACGCAACGACGTTGTCGCGTAAAGGAGCGGGCCGAGGTCAGACCTTCGCCTGTCGGACCCGCGATGGACAAGGTCGAAAATCCTTCGCCGCCAAAACCGAGGCCGGCATAGGACGGCGCGTTCTTGACGAAGATGGTGGTTTCAATCTCCCGGGCCACCAGGGACATGTTGCTGACGCTCTCCGAGTGCATGTAGGCCGAATGACGATACCCGTGCTCGGCGGATTTGGCTTTGCTCAGGGCTTCCTCCAGATCCTTCACCCGCACGATCGGCAGGATGGGCATCAGCATTTCAACCTGTACCAGCGGGTGGCTGTCGTCGGGGACTTCGCAGATCACCAGGCGCACCGAATCCGGAGCGGTGATGCCGATCGTCGACAGCAACACCGCCGCGGTCTGGCCCACAAACTTTTTATTGGGGTGAGAATACTTGTCACCCGGTTCCACCAGGACTTTTGTAATCTGCTCCACCTGCGCGCCCTTGATCAGATACGCACCGTGCCGCTGCATCTCGGCGATGAGGCGATCGGTGATGTTGTCGAAGGCGAACACCTCTTTTTCAGCGGTGCACAGCACGTTGTTGTCGAAGCTGGCACCGTTGACGATGCACCAGGCCGCATGGGAAATATCAGCCGTGTCATCGACGATGACCGGTGGATTGCCCGGCCCTGCGGCGATGCAGCGCTTGCCCGAGGTCATGGCGGATTTCACCACCGCTCCGCCCCCGGTCACCACCAGCAGGCGGATATCCTTGTGGTTCATGACCGCCGCCGAGGTCTCGAGGGACGGATTGGCCAGGCTGCACAGCAAGGTGCCCGGACCGCCGGCTTTGGCGATGGCGCGATTGAGGACCGCCACGGTGTGATTGGTCACGCCCTTGGCGGATGGATGCGGATTGAAGACCACTGCGTTGCCCGCGGCAACAATGCTGATGCTGTTGTTGATGATGGTCGCTGCCGGGTTGGTGCACGGGGTGATCGAGCCGACCACGCCAAATGGCGCCGGCTCCACCAGGGTCAATCCATCATCACCGGTGTAGCACATCGGCAGCAGATCTTCGGTCCCGGGCGTTTTGCGGGCGGCCAGCAGGTTTTTTTGAATTTTGTCGCTGGCACGACCAAAACCCGTTTCGGCCACGGCTTCCCTGGCAAACGCTTCGGCGTTGTCAATGGCCGCCTCGCGCATGGCCTGGATAAATATCTTGCGTCGTTCGAGGCTGACCGACGAAAATTCGACATATGCCTTCCTGGCTGCGGCCACGGCCTCATCGACGGAAAGAAAAATGCCATCGGCGTTGTTGGCTGAAGGTGCCGTCGTGCCTGTGGGACCCTGAACGGGCGTGGATCGCGGATGATCAGCAGATTCGTTTGGCATCAGACCGCGTTCCTTGACTTGCGCAAGCACGGCTTCGACTAATTTGGATAACTGATGTTCATCTATTTGAATGGCCATGTTGATTCCCTCTCAGGACTGACTCAATTATTTGGCAAAAGTTCGTTTTCCTTCGAGCTCGATGTAATCCACGATCGCCATGATGGTGGCGTCCACGGGCGTGTCCTTGGTGGTCTCGGTCAGGCGCGCCGAAGAACCTTGGACAATCAGGACAATCTCCCCCACGCCGGCGCCCACTGCATCAATCGCGACCAGTGGTTTGCCGTCGGATTTTTGCGCCTTGAAATCGACCGGTTCGATGATCAGCAGCTTGGTTCCGGTCAGGCGTTCGCTCTTGCGGGTACTCACGACATTTCCAACGACACGTGCCAACAGCATCAGCTCTCCTATTCTTGCATGCGCAGCAAACGCAGACCCAGCTCGGCTGCCTTGCTCTCAGCAAGGGGCGTCACCAGGGTTCCGGCTTGCAGGCGAAGTTCCCGGTGGCCGGCACGGAACAGATTTTCCACGTCCTGTTCGGTCAACAATTCGCGGTTGTTCTGCAAGCCATGATTGTACGCCTGGGTCATGTTTTTCAATCGGGTTGCCAGGTCCTGTGCAGCAACGAGTTGATACCCCGTCTGCTGCAACAGGCGCAAGAACCTGTGCGCTTCCTGCGCCACGAGGTTTTGCGCGGCCAGTCCCCTGCTCGACAGCAAATCCTCACAAATCAGGACGGTCTGACCCGTCAGGTGGGCCTGCAACAGGACATGAATCCAGACGTGCCCGTCATCCAGCGCCAGAAGCTGCCTGGCGGCTTCAAAATGGACGGCCGCGAGCAACAACACATCGGAACTGCGCAAGTTTGCCAGGATGGCTTGAACGGGCGCCTGATCCAGCGAATGACAGCGTGGCTGTTCCTCGGCAGGCAGCATGGGCAGCAGTTCGTGGATCAAGTCTGCGCGCACCAGCCATTGCACCCTTCGACCCTCCTGGCGAAACGCGGAGACCGCTTCCAGAATCCGGTCTCTTGCGGCCGAAGCCACCGGCCACAGGACGGTCAGGGTCTGCGTCCTGTCCGGCGGCAGGGCCATGCTTTTCAACCTGGCCATCACCAGATCGGTGATGGCTTGAACGAGTTGGTCGAGTTCGTGAGGGTGCATGCGGCTATCGAATGCTCCGGCCAACCGAAGTCAACTGACAATATGGTTTGCTTTCACCAGGCAGAAGCGCCGAAGAGATGCCACAATTTTTAAGGTCGCATAAATCTTCGCAGAGACTGGAGAGGACCTGGACCTGTTCACCGTTCTTGATGGAGGCGGCGTTGCCTTCGTCGGTGTCCAGGTGAAGCTCGGTCCTGAAGGCCGGGGAAACACGAACCAGCACATCCGAAAAAACCAGCCCGCGTGATCCGACAAATCGTACCCACACCTTTTGGTTGTCGCAGATGCCCAGTCGTTCGGCATCCTCGGGCGTGGTGTGAATGTGTCGGGAGGCAACGATGCAACCTTCCTTGATCTTGACCGCGCCCCTGGGTCCGATCAGGTGTGCGCCGGGGGTCCCACGGGTGTCGCCGCTGTCGCGGGTGGGCAGCGAGATGCCCAGCACCACCCCGTCAGTGGTCGATAATTCAACCTGGGTGGCATTTCTAACAGGTCCCAGGATGCGCACCTTGGCGATGGAACGCTTGGGCCCCAGCACTTCCACGGTTTCATGGCAGGCGAATTGACCGGGCTGACTCAGATCAAATAATTTTTTTAATTGATATCCAGGGCCAAACAAAGCCTCGACATGTTCCTGGGAAAGATGGACGTGCCGCGCGGAGAGAGCAACGGGAATGGTTTGGTTTGGGTCGCGCATTGATTCATCTCCGGGGGAGAATATCCCTGAGGTCGGGGAGGATGTCAAGGCGGG
>PHAZ01000031.1 GCA_002841825.1 Deltaproteobacteria bacterium HGW-Deltaproteobacteria-22
CCTCGTCGTGCCCCTCGAGCCGGTTGTAGAGTTTCCAGAACAACTCCATGTCCGGCAGGATCAGCCCCGCCGAGAGAGGAATCTCCTGATCGCCGTATATCGCCGTCTCCAGATCGTGCAGCGGAATCATGTGCGGGTTGATGCTGGGTTTTTCCTCCAGATGAATACCTACAGTTTCCAGTTCAGTAGCCGTGAACAATGTGTTGGCTGCCATCGAGACCTCCGCGTGTCCAGCATTTTATGAAAATTTCGCAGGAATGAATAGAACTTTTTTATTTCAGACCGAGCCCATCGGACGACCCATGCGGACAAAACGGCCCTCGTCGGCCCGAGCGAAGTCCCAGGAGCCCTTCCCAAACAGAAGAATGACGGTCGAGCCCATGTGGAAGATGCCACACTCGTCGCCCTTGGCCACGGGCACGTGCACGTCCTGTCCATGATCCGTCAGGCGGGTCTTCTGGGAGAAGTGCGTCGACAGGTAGGACAGGGTCATGTTGCCGACACCGCAGGCGGCGATCATCACGACGGCCACCGGTCCGTGCGGCGTGTCGAGCACCGAGATCAGCCGCTCGTTGCGGCAGTACAGTTTGTCGATCTTCTGCGTGCAGAACTTCCCCACCGGATAGGACGTCCCCGAGTGTCCCGGGATGTGCCGGTAACGGACCACCGTGCCGGAGACGGGAAAGTGCACGCGGTGATAATCCTTCGGGCTCAGGTAGATCGTGAAGAACCGACCGTCCCTGAAACGTTCCACCAGCTCGGAGTCGAGCAGCAGTTGGTTCAGGGTGTAGTCGATTCCCTTGGCCTGGATCAGCGTGTCTCCCACGATGGGGCCGAAGGCCCCCAGCCTGCCGTCGGAAGGAAACACGATGCTGGCTTCGTCGGCGTCGACAGGACGGGCCTCGGCCTGCAGGCGGCGCGTGAAGAAGGCGTTGAGCGTGGGATATTGTGCCAATTGCCACTCCGCCTCGGAGACGTCGATCCGTGCGAGCTTGGCGAACGCCGCGTTCTGCAGGCGGTTGACCGGCCCCGGCAGGTGCATGCGGGACCAGCGCAGGAGAAGTTGCGAAAAGTGCCGGCGGGGCAAATGACGAATCAGGATTTTCTGCAGTTCGGAAACGGGAAGCATGAGCTCACCTGCCAATCTCACGGCGTGAATCAGGTTCCCTGATTCGCGACAGGAGACGACCGCAAAAGGACGTCTCGTTTGAGGTCACAAAGTGACCGGATCAGCGGTCCTGGACACCGCTGTCAGACGGTGAAGAATTCCCAGGCGAAGTGCGCGCCTGCAGCGAACTTGCCCAGCACGACCAGCCAGTACACGAAGCCGTCGTCCATCTCATCATATTCGGCCATGCCGAACCGGGTCAGGTACAGGCTCTTGCCGGTGAACAGGTCCAGGACCGCCCACCCGAGAAAGAAAATGGCAAACAGGATGGAAATCGAATCCATGATAAGAGAAACTGCTCCCGGAAATCAGTTGCTCACTTCGGCGGCGAAAGCATCTGCGGACAGTTTGGCGCCCGTCACTTTTTCGACGAACTGCGGCCAGGGGGTCTTCATGCCGGGAGCAAAGACTTCCTGAATAAGCCACTGGCCTATCGCCTTCTGGTTCCAACTCATGTCGGACACGGGGCCCGTGTGCTTCAGGTTCTTGGAGATCGCAGCGCGCAGCTGGGCGGCGAACAGTTCACCAAGAGCGTAGTTGTGATAATACACCGGTGCGATGGTGAAGTGAGGCTTGGAGGCCCAGTCAGGCAGGTTGCGGCCGGCCGGGCGCTTGATCATCTGGAGGCGCTCGACAAGGTCCCACCACAACTTGTTCAGGTCCTGATCCGGATTCTCGTAGAGCGCCTTTTCGAAGTTCAGCATGACCATGGCCCAGCGGGCGAAGATCAACTGCTCGAGCTTGCGCTGATCGAGGATCGCTGCCTTCACCTTCAAGACCAACTTCGGATCGGCCTTGACGATCTCGGTCAGCCAGAGCGGATTCTTCGCCAGGGCGCCGAACATCATCGCGATGCCCTCGGTGGTGAAGATGTGCGAGGACTCCCGCAGGTTGTACGGCAGGGTGCGGTCGATCCACTTGTAGTACACGGCGTGGCCGGTCTCGTGCATCATCGTGTCCATCCACTGGGCGGTGGGTTTGACGTTGAGCAGCATGCGCACATCCTCTGCGCGGTTCATCGTGATGCAGAAGGCGTGCTGATCCTTGCCCGCGCGCTCGAAGAAGTCGGACTTGGCGGCCAGGTCGTCCATGGGCAGGTCGATGTCGGCGAAAAACTTCCTGCCGATGTCAACGATGTCCTGCTCCTTCTTTCCTTTAAAGAACACGTCGAGGTCGATCTCGTCCGACGGAGGCGCCTCCTGGAAGAACGGGTTGTCGTAGTGCCACGGCATCAGATCGGCGACCTTCACCTTCAGTTTCTTCGCGATCTGGGCGTCCATCTTCGCCTTCATCTTCTTGAAGGGCTCGGCCGTCAGTTTCTCGAGGCCGTCGAAGATCTCCATGATCATGGCGGGATCGTGTTCCTGCAGGCGGATGCGCATGTCCCAGTAGTTGGCGTAGCCGAGCTTGCGCGCGGCCTCGTTGCGGATCTTGGCCAGCTCGACGAGCTTGGGTCCGGTCTGGGCGCCGACCTGCTTGAGGGCCTCCCAGGCGGCCTGGCGTTTCCTGGAGTCCTTCTCCTTGGCCAGCATCTGCAGCAGCGCGTTGTTGGTGTATTCCTTGTCGCCGACCTTGCCGCGGAAGTTGTTGTTGATCTTCTCGATCTCCTTGCCCTTGTCGACCAGGACCTTCAACTGCTCCTGGGTCAACTGGTTCTCCGCGAAGGCGAGATAGGCCACCTCGAGCTGGCGCACGGCCAACGGATCCAGCTCGGCCTTCTTCGCCAGGAAACCATTGATTTTCTTGAACATTTCAGGCGAACTATGATAGGCACGCAGGGCCAGCTCGGTCTTGCCGGCCTCGGCGAAGTCGGCGTCCTGTCCGGAGTTGGAGGCCTTCCAGAAGGCCTGGGCGTAGGCGGCCTCCAGGGTGGCCAGCTCGGTCTGGTACGACTTCAGGAATTCCCCGGCTTGCTCTTTCATGGATTTTTCCACGGGAACCGCCTTGTCCGGCCCCTTCTGCGAGGTCTGCGGAGTGGTTTTCGGCGTGCAAGAAAACAGGGACACGCCCAGCAGAACGGATATCACTTGATTCAGTTTCATGGATCTCCTCCGAGGTGACTATTCTTCGTCGTGGGGCAGTTCTTCGACCAGATCAGAGACCTCCTCGGCATCGAGGGCGGTGGACAATTCCTTCGTGGTCATGCGCAGGCGCTTGGTCAGTTCCTGCACGAAGCTCCAAAGCAGCTTGACGGCGATGGCGTGCTCATAGCGTACGATGTTGTAGAAGTCGCGGCGCTGGATGACCAGCACGCGTGTGGGGACGGCGGCAAACGCCGAGGCGCTGCGCGGGGACTTGTCGACCAGGGCCATCTCGCCGAAGTGGTCCCGGTCCTGCAGCATGGCGATCTCGGTGCCCTCCTTCTCCAGGCGGATCTTGCCGCGCAGGATCACGAAGAACTCGCGGCCCTCCTCGCCTTCCTTCACGATCAATTCGTCCTGCGAATAGGAACGCACGGCTGTCAGGTTGTGGATGCGCACGAGCTCGCGGTAGTCCAGGTGCTGGAACAGCGGGATGTGGTGCAGCACCTCCAGGGAGAGGTTGATCTCGGCCGCGCGCGCGATGGCGCTCTCGGCGGCGTCTTCGGCGATGGGAATCTTCACCAGGATGCCGGTGATGTTGTCGTGTCCGCCGCCGGCGCGCGAAACCTCGATGAACTCCCTGACGATGTCCTCAGGGTTCTCGTGCTGCAACGCCTGACTCATGTTGAAGGGGGTCAGGTAGTGGCTCATGCCGTCGGAGCACATCAGGAAGGCATCGCCGGGAAGCACCGAGAAGTCGAACAGTTCCACCTCGATGGACTCATACACGCCCACCGCGCGTGTCAGCGCATTGCGGTGCTCAAAGAACGGCGTCTTCTCGAACTCCTCCTGCGTGTACTTGCCACGTCGCAGCAGCTCGTTCATCAGGCTGTGATCCTCGGTCAACTGGTGGATCTTGCCCTGCCGCTCGAGGTACACGCGCGAATCGCCCACGTGGGCGATGAAGCCGGTCTCGGGCGTCAGCAGCAGAACGTCGCAGGTGGTGCCCATGCCGCGCTTGGCGTCGTCGAGCTGGGCCTCCTGGTACACCTTGATACAGGCAGACTGCACGGCCTGCTCCATCAGTTTGGCGAGGTCGTGCTTGGAGTGGCCGCTGCGCTCGCCGTTTTCGATGAAGGCGAGGATCATGTCCTGATTGTCCTCCATCACCCGCTTGACTTCCTCCACCGTCATGGAACTGGCAATCTCACCGGCGGCGTGACCGCCCATGCCGTCACAGCAGATGAAGAGGTTCAACTCAGGGATCATTCCCCAGGCGTCCTCGTTGTTCTTGCGAACCAGCCCCATGTTACTTTCGCCATAGTATTGCAGTTGCATTCACATTCTCCTGAAAACTGCCGGCCCTCAAGTCCGGGACACGCTTGTCAATCCAGTTTGTACGTCCACAAAAACAGTAGAATTTTTACTCCACATCGGACACGGTGAAAAGCTGAAAAGCTGAAACCGGGGAGAACGTGTCCGTCAGGGAATCCATTGCCAGCGCACGTTCTTCAGCACCCAGCGGCGGCTCGCTTTTTCAAGATCGGTCCCTTCGGGCACCTCGACCCCCTGGACGATGGGCTCTTCAGGGCGTCGAACAAATACAGGACGACCGTGATCCTCGGCGAGGACTCCGGTGGCGCGCACACGTTTCCGATCGTTGTCGGGCCAGCCCGTCAGGTCCACGATCCACAGTTCAAAGTGATCCCCGCGCAGGACCGCACCGTCCTTCCGGTTCTCGGCCAGGCCCTCCACCGTGATGGTCCTGCCCACCAGGGCGGACTCCAGCCGCACGGTCAGTTCGGGTCCCTTGGTGCCCGTACAGGACACGCAGGCGAAGCAGGCAGCGAAAAACAGGAACAGAACAGCGGGCCTCACGGGGTGCTCCACTCCCCGTCGCTCTGGCTCTTCTGGAAGGCCAGGGACAGTTCCTCGATGCGCCGCGCCACCCGGTCATTGAATGAGCCGGACGTCCAGGTCCCGTCCTCGTGCTGATCGCCGGAGGACATGTTCATCAGGATCTCGACACCCTCGTCGATGTGGGAGATGGCAAACACATGGAACACGCCTTCGCGGACCGCCTCGACGACCTCGTGCGGCAGCATCAGGTTGCGGATGTTCGCCTTCGGGATCAGCACACCCTGCGATCCGTCGAGCGTCCCGAGCAGCTTGCAGACCTTGTAGAAGCCCTCGATCTTCTCGTTGACGCCGCCGATGGCCTGGATGTAGCCCTGCTGGTTGACGGAGCCGGTCACGGCGATGCTCTGGTGGATCGGCACATCGGCCAGCGAGGACAGCAGCGCATACAGTTCGGTGGAGGAGGCGCTGTCGCCCTCGACCTGGTTGTAGGTCTGCTCGAAGGTGATCGAGGATGACAGGTTCATGGGCTTGTTCCGGGCAAACCGCCCGGAGATGTAGCCGGTCATGATCAGGGTGCCCTTGTCGTGGATGTTTCCGGACAGGTTCACCTCGCGATCGATGTTGGTGATGCCCTTGTCGCCGGCGAAGGTGATCGCCGTGATGCGCGAGGGGATGCCGAACGCGTGATCACCGAGATCATACACGGCCATGCCATTGATCTGCCCGACCACTTCCCCCGTGGTGTCGATCAGCACGGTGCCGCTCTGGATCTCGCGCAACGCCAGTTTCTCGATGCGGGAGTGCCGGCGTGACCGGTCCTCGAGTGCCTTGTCAACATCCCGTGCATCGATGAAGCGAGGCCGCTTCTGCCTCTGGTGCGCCCAGAAGTCGCTCTCGGCGAGCAGGTCGATCAGCGAGGAGGTGCGGTTGGAGATCATCTCCTGATCATCAGCCATGTAGGCGGCGTACTCCACGATGCGGGCCACGGCACGGGCATGCACCGGCAGGTACTTCTCCTCCTTGGCGATCTGGCCGAGGAAGCACGCCATCGCGTGCACGTTTTCGGGCAGGCGGGCCATGCTGTGGGAGAAGTCGGACTTGACCTTGAACAGGCGGTTGAACTCCTCGTCGTGATTCTGCAGCAGGTAATACGTGTCGTCGTTGCCCACGAGGACGACCTTCAGGTCCAGCGGCACGGACTTCGGACGCACCGTGCCGGTGACGCGGGGACGCCCCTCCTCCTGCATCTCCTCGATCCGGATCTCCTTGTGGCGCAAAACCTTCTTGAGGGCGAACCAGGACATCGGGTGCAGCAGGATGTCGTTGGCCTGCAGGATCAGGTAGCCGCCGTTGGCGCGATGCAGCGCACCGGGCCGGACCAGCGTGTGGTTCGTCGAGAACGCGCCGAGCTTGTCCTGGTACTCGAGGTACCCCACCAGGTTGGCGTAGGTCGGCACCTTCTCCATGATGACGGGAGCGGAGGTCTCCTTGCTGTTGTCCACAAGCACGTTCACCCGGAACTCGATCGGAATCTCCTCCTGGTCGTGCTCGATCTCCATCTCATTGAGGAACTCGGACTCCTCGTCGGTCTCCCCCTTGTCCTTGCCCTCCTCCTCCTCGCTCTCCTCCTCGTCATGCGGCAGAAAGCGCTGGAAGTACTCCAGATAGCGCGTCTTCAGGCCACCCATGTAGGTGTCCAGCATCTTGTTCTTGACACCGAGCTTCTCGCGCACCTCGACCATCAGTCGCTCGACCATGGGGGACAACTTGGCGCGCTGGTCCTCGATGATCACGCCGACGAGCTCCTTCATCAACTGCCGCTGCCGGCGGTCGAGCTCGTGCAGCATGCGCTCGAGCTCGTTGACTGCGTTGACCATGAGCTCGCGCAGGGCTGCGGTCTCAGGGGAGGGGGCCATGTCCCGCAGCTCGGCCTCGCCGACGAAGCCGTCCTGGAACGGGATCACGGGCACGAAGCCCTGCTCGTCGGAGCTGCGCAACTCGAAGCCCAGGGACGTGGCCTCGGCCACCATGCCCGTGAGCAGGCCCTGAATCTGTACCCGGTATTCATCGACGCGCTTCTGCTGGTACTGCTGGGCGGAGGGGTGCATCACGATCCGCTGCGTCTCGCGGCGCAGGTCCAACGCCAGGCCCTCGATCAGTTCTGCGAGCTTGCGGCCCTTGCCCGAGGGCAGCAGCACCGCCTGAGGCTCGTAGGTGTCCTCAAAGTTGTAGAGATAGCAGATGTCCGGCGGGATGTGATCCTTGCGGGCACGGTTGCGGACCAGGCGCAGGATCGTGGAGGTCTTCCCGAATCCGGGCTGACCCACTGCATAGATGTTGAAGCCGCGGCTCTTGATCGAGAGCCCGAAGTCGATCGCGTCAAGGGCGTCCTTCTGGTCCAGGGTGCCGTTCCAGGGAGGGAGATCCCGGGTGGTCTCGAAGCCCAGCTGGTCCGGATCGCAGCGGAGATACAACTGTTCGTGGGAAAGGCGGTACTTGTCCTGCAGATGTCTGTTTTTTCTATGATTCACTGGCGGCTCCTGCTGTGCACAGGTTGATGTTCGACGGTCAGGGGGTGGCGGGCTTGGTTTCCTTCAACTTGATCACGGTGTCCTGCTCCTTGAGCTGCAGGTTCATCGCGTTCTTGCCCTCCTTGTTGATGACGAAGTCCACCCGTCCGTCGCAGTCGGTGTCGTAGGAAATCGTCACGAGCAGGCCCTTCTCGTCGAAGTTCTCAAAGTAATTGTGACCGGGGCAGATCTTCTGACCCGTGGACTGTGAGTTGATCACGCGGGAGGCAATCTGCGTGATGACGCCGTTGGAATAGGTCTTGATCACTTCCCAGGTCGTCTCGTCGGCGTCGTTGTTGTACTTCTCGACGAAGAGCATGCCCGAACGGTAGGTGCGGACCACGTCGATGATGCCGTCCCGGCCGGTGTCCTGCTGGATCTCGAGGATATTGGAGCCGGAGGCGTCGTAAAAATAGTGGATGTCGACCAGGCCGTCGCCGTTCATGTCGACCTCGCGGCAGGCCAGGGTGCCATCGTCACGCGTGGTGCGGATGATGCCGATCGGATTGACCGGTATGAGGAACATCTCTTCACGCTTGAGGGTGGGCGCGGCGGCGTTGGAGGACTTGGCAAATTCCTTTTGCCAGTTCTCACAGCGGTTCTTGACCCGCGCGATGGCCTCTTCCTTGGCACAGACCCGGATCTGGGGGCAGTTGCACTCGGACTTGGCCGCGGTCTTGTCAGGCGTCGTGGACTTCTTCTTGTCCTTCTTGCAACCGAAGCTACCGGAGAGGGCTATGATTAAAACAAAAAGTAAACCGGATTGAAACAGATGCGTCTTCACTGTCATCTCCCGCATGTCTCCGTTGACCATGGAAACCCGCAAACCAAAGGATCCCTGTGTGGAAAACATGCGACGGGAGTAAAGCACAATCAAATGGAATGGTCAACGGGTCAACTTTTTTTTCCACGGAGAACCAGAGCAGCGACACCGACGCTGATCAGGTACATCAGGACGAGGGGCACCCCCAGCATGATCTGGGTGATGACGTCTGGCGGCGTCAGGACGGCCGCAACAATAAAGGCAATCACCACAAAATAGCGGAAAAAATGCATCAGGCCGGAGATGGATGCCACCCTCGAAACGGCCAGAAAATAAATGACCAGCGGAAGCTCGAACATCACCCCGAACGCGAACAGCAGACTCATGATGAGCTTCAGGTACCCATCCATCATGATGGTGGGCTCCAGCACAAGTCCGCCCGAGAGCGCCAGCCGGGCCTCAGGACCGTATGCCAGCGTCAGGTTTTTTTGCAGTTGCACGAAGTATGGACTGGTAACCGTCTCGCCCCGGGCAAAGTTCAGCAGCCAGTCGAAGCCGTAGGGAAACACCAGGTAATAGGCGAAGGCAACCCCCGATAAAAAGAACAACACGCCCCAGAAGGTGATCGCCAGCACGAACCGTCGTTCCTTCCGGTGCAGGCCCGGTCCGATGAAAGACCAGAGTTGCCAGAGCAGGCCCGGAAAGGCAATGAACAGGCCTGCCTGCAGCGCCAATCGCATATAGGTAAAGAACGGCTCGATGGGACTCGAGAAGTGCAGTTTCGGATCCGCCCCCAGGGCCGGCGCCAGCGGCACCATCAGCCACTCCATGATCCATTCGCGGAAGACGAAGGCGATCACCGTCCCCACGGCCATCCACAACAGGGCCAACTTGATCCGGTACGCCAGCTCCTGCAGGTGTTCCCGCAGGCTCCTCCGGGGCATGGACTCAGTGGGCTCAGGCATGGGGCTCACGGAGCTTCTCCATGACCAACTGAAGATCCTGCCAGGCTTCCTTCTTCTTCTCGGGGGAACGTAGCAGGTAGGCGGGGTGGAACGTCGGCATCAGATCGACGCCCTCGAAGCGGTGCCAGCGGCCACGCAGGCGGCTGATCGGCGTCCCCGAGGACAGCAGGGTCTGGGCGCTGATGCGTCCCAGGGAGACGATGACGCGGGGTCGGACCAGGCGGATCTGCGCGAGCAGCACGGGCAGGCAGGCGGTGACCTCGCCGGGCTCCGGATCGCGATTCCCCGGCGGCCTGCACTTCACGATGTTGGCGATGAAGACAAGATCGCGTGAGAGCCCCATGGCCTCGATCATCTTGGTGAGCAGTTCGCCGGCCCGGCCCACGAACGGACGCCCCTGCAGATCCTCCTGCTCACCGGGGCCTTCGCCGATGAACATCAGGTCCGCCGGTGCCGCACCCTCGCCGAAGACAAGGTTCGTACGGCCGCCGGCCAGGCTGCAGCGCGTGCACTGGCCCCACACCTCGCGCAACTGGTCCAGATCGCCGGCTTCGATCCTGGTGGGCGCGACGGACTCCGTCCCGGAACCGAAGTCCTCCCGACCGAACTCAGGGTCGGGCACCGCCTCGGCCACCGGAGTCGTCTCCGGCGCATGGACCGGTCCGTCCCCGGCAACGGCAGACACATCCACCCATGAGCCGGTGGCGAAGTGCCGCCCGCGGCCGTGCACCTGCAGGTAGGTGCGAACGGCACCGACGAGTTCCCGAACATCCTCACTCATGCGCTCAACCTTTCCCGGCCACCGCAAAAAACAACGGCAGCGCACGCGCCACAGGCATACTCCATTGCACCCATAAAAGCGAGCCCTCGGGATGGACCACCAGGGGCTCGAGCGCTGTTTTCCAGTCCATCCGGGGATAGTTCCTGGATTCGATCGCCGAGATCAGCCCGTCACGCAGTTCCGAGACGGCCGCCTCGGCGGTACCCGTGTCCCCGAACTCCAGGTGGATGCGCAACCGCACCCAGCCTCCGGAGAAGAAGAACAGGAGCCCGCCACGAAGCGGGGGCTCAGCAAACAGCGGCTTGAAGAACCGAGCGATACGCTCCGAGCGCACGAACCAGAGCGCGACCGCCGGAGCGCTCTCCCCACGTGGCTGCCAGCGCGAAACAGCCTTCTTGAGGGCAGCGGGCTCGACCGCCTCGGACCCGGCGGGGTTCCCGATCCGGTCGGCCAGATACTGCGCGCGCTCCACCGGCGCGCGAACCAGCGCACCGGGCGTCCACAACTCCCAGATGCCGTCCTGCTCGGAGAGCACCGGGTTGGACCGGTAGGTCTTCACCCCCTCCGGCGTACATTTGGCCCGGGCGCCCTCAAAGAGGCGGACCGTGGCCGAAAACGCCTCAGGTCCGCGGGTGCCGTGCAAAAACAGCACGGTGTGTGCGGCCCCCTCGCGGCAGGGACCGTTTTGGGCCAGCTCCGGAAGCCCCGCGAGGACCTCGGCCGGGAGGCTCCCGGGGACGGTCAGCAGCATCCAGTCCGCCTCGCCGGGCACCAGCGACCAGATGCTGTCGACGACGACCTCCCGATGGGCCCGCATGGACGTTTTAGCCGGCCTGGTGCAGCCGATGCATAGAAAAGCAAGGATCCAGTAACTGGGGTGTAGTTTCATGCCTCATCCGGATTCATGGTCGCGCACGGCGCGCAGCCTGCCGAAAAAATAGAAAAACGGGGTTGACAGCGCAACTGAAATCGCATAAAGACTTCAACCGGCCGTTCGCGGCCCCTGGTGTGGGCGTATAGCTCAGCTGGTTAGAGCGCACGCCTGATAAGCGTGAGGTCGATAGTTCAAGTCTATCTATGCCCACCACACCAAACAATTAATATGAAATTTCATCAATAGCCGAAGGCCTGGAACTCGTACACGTGTCCCCAGCCGTTCCATGAGGCGCCCTGGGAGCCCGTCCAGGCGAACTTGATGTAACGGGCCGACACCGGCGAAGACACCTGGAAGTCAATCATCTGATAGCGGGTGACCGTCCGTTCGTCCACGGGCGTCCATTCGGTGTTGTCCGTGGACACCGAGATCGTGAGCTGGGCGCCGGTGCCGTAGGTTTCGCGGGCATCCCAGGAGACCAGGTAGCGGAAGGCGATCAGCGTGTAAATCGTGCCCAGATCGGCCACCAGGACGGTGGTGGGGTTGGTCTGCACGTACCAGGTCGTGCCCCACTGGCCGTCGACGGCCTCGTCCCAGTCATAGCAGTTCGGGGATCCCGAAGGATAGCAGACATCCCCCGTGTGGACCAGCAGCGGCTTGCCCGCGACGACGTTGAGCACCAGCTCTTCGTCGCCGGACTCCGTGCACATGCCGTCCAGGTCGAGATCCACGCAGCCGGACCAGCAGAAACGCTCGGTGGGGTTGCAGTCCGCGCCGTTGCACTCCGCGCCGATCCCGTACCCGTCGCGATCGGCGTCGATGCAGTCCTCGTCGCAGTCGCGCACGCCGTTGTTGTTGTTGTCGGCGACACAGCCGGTGTTGCAGGTGATCGACGTGTCGTCGCAGTCCGCGCCGCGGCAGGCGGTGCCGGTCCCGTAACCGTCACCGTCGGCGTCCGAGCACAGGAGGCCCTGCCGGCAGTCGGGCACGCCGTTGCTGTCGAGGTCGGCGCAGGAGACGGTGCAGAAATACGAGGTGTCGTCACAGTCCGCCGCGGTGCATCCGGAGCCCGTGCCGTAGCCGTCCCGGTCCAGGTCGACACAGGCGTCCTTGCAGTCGTACTGGTTGTCGTGGTCGGCGTCCACGCACGACTCGTTGCACAACTCCGAGGAGGGATCGCAGTCCGGTCCCAGGCAGTCCGGACCTTCCCCGTAGCCGTCGAGATCGGGATCAAAGCATTCCTCGTCGCAGTCCCGGGCGCCGTTGTGGTTGTCGTCGGTCAGGCAGTCCTCGACGCACGTCACCGCGGTGTCGTCGCAGTCGGCACCCAGACAATCGGCACCCTCGCCGAAGCCGTCCCCGTCAACGTCGACGCAGTCCTCGTCACAGTCCCGCACCCCGTTGTGGTTGTCATCGCCGAGGCAGTCCGCATTGCACAGGGGGTTGCCCTCCTCGCAGTCGGCCCCGCGGCAGTCGGCACCCTCGCCGTAGCCGTCCCGGTCGGGATCGACACAGTCCTCGTCGCAGTCCCGGACGCCGTTTATGTTGTCATCGGAAAGGCAGTCGGTGTTGCAGGCGGGCACAGCGTCATCGCAGTCCGCACCGAGACAGTCGGCACCCTCGCCGTAGCCGTCCCCGTCCCCGTCGACGCAGGCCTCGTCGCAATCCCGCAGGCCATTGGCGTTGGCATCGGTGGTGCAATCGTTGGTGCAGCCTGCCGATTCGTCATCACAATCCGGCCCCAGACAGTCGGCGCCGACACCGTAGCCGTCCAGGTCGGCGTCCTGACAGTCCTCCCCGGTCTCGGGCAGGCCTCCGGTGTTGAATTGACACGCGCACATTGCAATAGATAAAGAAACGATTAAAAATCTGGTTCGATACCAATTCTTCATTATCTGGATCCTCCAGCGTCATGAGATATAGCACAAAAAAATATTATAAGAAATTTCCGTTTGCAATTGACATCCGTCCATAGTAATGTCATTGAATTCCATCATGGTTCCTGTTGGATCCATGGTATTTTTTCAACCCATTCACCCAGGAGCGAAAAATGAATCCCGTAGACTATGATGCACTTTTTTCCAAGGTACAAGAATCCGAACAGTTTACCCGCGAACAAACGATCGCGCATGTCCGCAAACTGATCATCCCCCTGATGGGACAGAGCCTGACCACGATCCTGCACCCGCAGGCCCTCGAGGCCCTCTCCCGCCGCCTGAAGGGCAACATGATCGATCATTTTTCGCAGATCCGTTTCGACGAACTGCAGGGCCCCGCAGGCCGCGAGAAGGGCACCCGCGCAGCGTCGGCCCGTCCGATGGACTATCCGCGCATCCAGGCCCTCGTGGTCACGTTCCTGCGCGACCGCGCCTCGGCCTCGCTCAAGGAAATCCGCAAATATCTGAAGGAGCAGGCCGGCATCTCCATCACGCCGAGCCAGTGGCAGTCGATGCGCAAGCGTTTCCCGTTCGACTTCGAGGGTGCCCGCTACACGCTGTTCATCACCGAAGGACAGCGCACCAAGGCCCGTTGGGCCGTCAAGCGCTAGGCGCTCGTTGCGCTGGGCGCTCGTTGCGCTGGGCGCTCCGAGCGCTGGGCGCTCGTTGCGCTGGGCGCTCCGAGCACTAGGAGCGTCGGGAAAGACGATCCAGCCGCACGTTGCGCACGTACAGCCCCAGATCCACGCTCACCAGGCAGGCGTTGAACGCATACATGGCGACGACCTTGTCCAGATTTCCCGTGATCTTGTAGGCGATCCCGGCGAAGTAGCCCACCAGCACAATCACGAGAAAGGCCACACTCTTGCCGCGGGCGGTGCGGCTGACCCACGACTTGTGGATCGCCGCGGGCCAGGCGGCGGCGAAACACAGCAGCATCACGGCTTCGAAGACGGAACTCATGAAAACCCTCCCGGAGCGGCCGGGAGAACCCCCGGCGGCACGCATCTGTACACGGGAAGCCGTCGCGTTCAAGCTGATTCCGGGGGAGACGCCGGATTTCGGACTTTGCGTTCAATTTGTTCGGCGGTATGCTGCTGCTCAGCCGGAGTTTTCCCATGACCATGAAATCTTCCATTTTAACTGTCCCTTTCCTTCTTTTCCTGGCCTTGTCCTCTTGCGATACCCAGACCACGACGGTGAAGTCCTGCGGCGACGGGTTCCTCGATCCCGGGGAGCAGTGCGATGGCAGTCTTCTGCCCGGGCAGACGACCTGCCGCGATCTGGGCTTCCACCAGCAGGACGGCCCGATCGTCTGCAACAGCGACTGCACGCTGGACCTGTCGGTCTGCGTGTTCCAGTGCGGCGACGGCGCCATCACGCCCGACTACGAGGATTGCGAGGGCGAGGACCTCGACGGAGAGTCATGCTCCTCTTTGGGAATGGGTGGCGGCACGCTGGCCTGCAACGACACTTGCAAGTTCGACACCACCAACTGCGAGAACCAGGCGCAGTGCGGTGACGGCGTCATCTCCTTGCCGTTCGAGCAGTGCGAGGGGACCGATCTGGGCGGCCAGTCCTGCTCGGAAATGGGTTATTACGGCGGCCAGCTGCTCTGTGATCAGGAGTGCGGATTCGACCTGACCCCCTGCGAGGGCTTCGGACGCTGCGGCGACAACACGATCCAGTCCGCCTACCTGGAGGACTGCGAAGGGACGGACCTGGGCGGCCAGTCCTGCTCGGAAATGGATTATTACGGCGGCGTGCTGCTGTGCACCAACGAATGCCGCTTCGACCTGGCCCCGTGCGAGGCGGTCGGACGTTGCGGCGACGCGCTGATCCAGACGGAGTTCCTGGAGGTGTGCGACGGCGCCAACCTCGACGGCGTCACCTGCCGCTCCCTCGGGCTGGGCACGGGCACCGTCGAGTGCAGCCAGGACTGCCTCACGGCGACCCCGGCCTGCGAGTTGATCACCCTCGTGAACGTGTCCGGCGGCACCTTCCACCGGAACGCCAACCCGGCCGACACCAGCACCGTCACAACTTTCCGCATCAGCCAGACCGAGATCACCCGGGGCCAATGGACCGAAATCATGGGCACCGATCCCAGCATCAACACCTATTCAAGTGGCGGCGCCGGCGATCCTGTGCAGCGGGTCAACTGGTACCATGCCATCGCGTTCTGCAACAAGCTCAGCCTCCATCAAGGCCTGACCCCGGTCTACAGCGTGAGCGGCGTGAACTTCTCCAACCTCACCTACAGCGAAATCCCGATCAGCAACAATACCACCTGGAACTCGGTCACCGCGAACTGGACCGCCAACGGCTACCGCCTGCCCACCGAGATGGAATGGATCTGGGCCGCGATGGGTGCCGTCGATGCGTGGGACAAGCCGTTCGCCGGTTCCGACGGCGTCAACCTCATCGGGGACTATGCCGTGTTCGGATTTGGCTCGGGGGAGCCCGGCGCCACCCCGACGGAGCGCTCCGATGCCGTGGCCGGCAAGCTGCCCAACGAGCTCGGGCTGTACGACATGACGGGCAACGTCTCGGAATGGGTCTGGGACCTGTATGCGAACTACCCCACCGGGGCGCTGACCGACTATCGCGGTCCCTCCTCGTCGACGGACAACTACCGTTGCCGCCGGGGCGGCGACTGGACCCGCCCGGCCGGCTCGTGCGAGATCAGCGACCGGAGCACCACCTACCCGCATATCCGGGACTATTACATCGGTTTCCGTGTAGTCCGAAAATAACTGTTTAGAATTTTCTATAATAACTCAGAAAAATCATGTTCGCCTGGTAGGAGCTGCCGAGGATCGGAAGCTCGGAGTCGAGCTGGATCCAGATGTAGTCGCCTGCGAACATGACGTTGCGGATGCTCATCCGGATGGTGTAGCGGTTGAACATGCTGTCGGGGTTGAAGAACGAGAACTGGAGCTTCAGGTGGCCCAGAATCTGACGCCAGGTGAACTTGAACTCCAGTCCCGAGGTGGAGCTGGCCCCCCGGGGCGCCTCCTCCCCCCGATCGATGCCGGGGATCCGGGCCGCGAAGTTGCTCTGGACGGCCACCCCCGAGTATCCGCTCACCAGAACGCCGATCTCGCGGGAGCGCAACTTGAACAGGGGCACCCCCAGTCCGATGGTCCCCCGCACGAAGTTGCTGTCGAAGTTGGACTGCTGCACCTCGAGGTCCCGAAACAGCATCGACACGCCGTTGTCCTCGGAGAGCAGGGTCTCGGCGTTGATGCGCAGGCGGTACATGTTATAGGTCATGCGTTCGCCCAGCGTGCTGATGCCGGTGAACTTGTAATAAATGAATTCATAGTCACCGCTGATGAAGAACGGCTCGTTGGTGTCCTGCTTCTTCATCTTGTGCGCCCAGAAGCCCGCGTAGGTCTTCACGCCGGCGACCTCGGTGCCCTCGGGAAACGTAACATACAGCCGGGAAGTGTCCGAACCCATCCAGCGGTTGAACATGTTTTCCTTTGGATTCTTGAACTGCTTGAGGTCGTTGAACATGGAGCCGAAGCCCTTGTTCGGAATGGCGAGCGCGCGATCGGCGCCGGCGGCCGGAGACAAGCCCACGACCGTCGCGACCACCAGCGTCAGACCCATCACGATCATCCGTTTCAAGAAGCAGCCCCTTTCCACATCCCTGTGTGTACCATGAATACCCCCGTCCTGTCATGACCCGAAACGGAACATTCCCAAACGAAACGCTTGTCACATCCATGAAATGAAAATAAAACCGTACCCACTGAGGCCGAACAGACCATGACCGAACCCCGGGATCCGCCCCCCCCCGCAAACCACCAACCAACGGAGCTGCACGCCCCGGGCGCCGTCACTGAGCCGGACCCGGTGGCTGTGCCGGACCCTGCCTCCGCCCCCACGGTATCCCTGCCGGTGGCCAGCGCCGACACCATCGACGCCGGCAGCGCCGACTCCTCCCCCCGTCCGTCGTCCCCTGCCGACCCTGCGGCCGGGCCAGGAACATCCATCAACGCTCGCTACGTGGTGCTCGGCGAGATCGGGCACGGAGGCATGGGCCGCGTCC
Organism: Deltaproteobacteria bacterium HGW-Deltaproteobacteria-22; assembly: GCA_002841825.1. Classification (GTDB taxonomy): domain Bacteria; phylum Myxococcota_A; class Polyangia; order HGW-17; family HGW-17; genus HGW-17. Next base: position 17,000 of record PHAZ01000031.1, read on the forward strand.
TGCGGGTCCGCGACGAGAAGATCCAGCGCGAGGTGGCCCTCAAGTGCCTGCTCTCCGAGGACGGGGAACCGGGTTCGGCCCGCGACGCCTCCACCAACACGCGGACACGCCGCTTCCTGCGCGAGGTCCAGCTCTCGGGCCAGCTCGAACACCCCTCGATCGTGCCGATCCATGATCTCGGCGAGTCCGACGGAAGCCCTTACTACACGATGCGCTACATCCAGGGACGCTCGCTGGCCGAGGCGCTTCGCCAGGATCCGACCCCCGCAGGGCGGCTGCGCCTGCTGCCGCACTTCGGTGACATCTGCAACGCCATGGCGTTCGCCCACGACCGGAAGATCATCCACCGCGACCTGAAGCCGGCCAACGTGATCCTGGGCGAATACGGTGAGACCATGGTCATCGACTGGGGACTGGCCAAGGTGCAGGGCGACTTCGACGACTCCGATCGCCGACTGGCCACCGAACTGCGCCAGATCCAGGAGACCGACGACTCCGCCACCGTGTTCGGCACCGCCCTGGGAACCCCGGCGTACATGGCGCCAGAGCAGGCCCTCGGCCGGCTCGACGAGATCGATCACCAGAGCGACATCTACAGTCTGGGCGCGATCCTGTACGAGCTCCTCACCGGCGTACCCCCATTCTCCGGCGGTCACCCCCACCGCGTGATGCTGCGCGTGGTCCAGGAGCCGTTGACGCCGGTGCGCTCCCGGGTGCCCGATGCGCCCGCCGAGCTGTGCGCCATCGCCGAGAAGGCCCTGCAGAAGGACAAGCGGCTGCGCTATGATTCCTGCTCGGAGATGGCACGTGACGTCAGCAGCTGGCTCTCAGGTGAAAAGGTCAGCATCTACGCCTACTCGAACTGGGAGCTGGTCCGCCGCTTCATCCGTCGCAACCGGCTGGCGGTGTCGGCAGCCCTGTTCGTCCTGCTGGCGATCATCGGCACCGCCGTCTTCATGACGCGTGCGTGGCGGCAGGAGTCCGAGGCCCGGACCCAGGCCCAGGAAGCCAGCGGTCGCGAGTTCGAGGCGCGCCAGCAGGAAAAGCGGGCCCGGGAGGAGGAAAAACGGCAGAAGGAGCTCGCCCAGGACTCCCTGAGCCGGAAGATCGAAGAAGAGCGCACCTCCAGCTACCGGCTCGCCGAGGCGCACCTGGCCCGGGCCGAGCACCTGTTCAAGGAGCGGTTCTTTCTCGAAGCCGGGCTGCAGGCCGCCGCCGCAATGCTCCACCATCCTGGAAACCCCAGCAGCCCGAGGGTGCATCCGGGCTTCTGCGGTGGAAAACCCGACTGCGTGAACCTGACCGCCCGCGCGCTGGGCCTCTACGTCATGGCCAGGCAGTCCACGCACATGACCTTCGAGCGGCGGCTCTCCGTCGACCCGCCGCTGAACCTGGATCTGTACACACGCCACCGGCTCCATCCCACACCGGACAGCAAACACCTGGCCATCGTCTCCAACGAGCAGGCGCTGCGGGTCTGGAACACCGGGACGGGAGTTCTCTCCCACAAGCTGGCCGGACACGCCGCGCCGGTCTGCCAGGCCGCGTTCGATGCCACCGGCACCCGGCTGGTCTCCGTGGACCAGAACGGGGAATGGATCTTCCGCTCCTTCCCCGACGGCAGGGAGACCCACCGGCTCCCCTCGGACCTGGACACGGTGTTCTTTCTCGAACCCCTGCCCGGAACCGGAGACCTCATCGCCGGCCTGATGGACGGCCGGATGTTCCGCGTCGACACCGTCTCGCGGACGCTGGTCCAGCTCTGGCCAGAACTGGGCCTCTCGCTGCAGGACATCGTCGTCTCCCCGACGGGCGGACACATCGCCATCTTCGACCGACGGGGCGTGTTCCGCCTGTTCGACGTGGCTTCAAGAACCTGGAGGATCACGGAGCGCAGGCGCAGCGAAGCCCCGACCTCCTACGGCACCTTCACCGCCTCGGGAACGTCCTTCGTGTTCCCTGACGCCATGGCCAACCGGCTGCTCACCTACGACGCGCCCCTGTGGAAGGTCGGCCGTGAAGCGACCATGCTCGGATCAACCGGTGGTGAGTTCTATCATTCACTCGTACACCAGGCCGGCGGCGGTGAAAAATTGTTCGCAGAGATGGGCAACCACCTGCAACTGCTCGCGGGCCGTGACCTGAAGGTCCTCCAGAACTTCCAGCACCTGGCACCCGTGGGCAGCGTCCGCACCACGGAAGGGAAGGTCCTGGTGCTCGGCTCCCGATCCGAACTGCAGATGTTCAGGCCCGCGGTCGCCGGTCGCGAAGCGGTCCTGGCCGCCGCCGACGGCATCATCGGCCTGATCCACCCGCTCGACGCACGCACCACGCTGGCGGCCACCTTGACGGGCACCACCTTCCGGATCAACCACCCGGAGAACACTGTAAACGAACTGGGAAGGCGCTTTGACGGTTATGTGTGGGCGGCGGACCTGTCCCCCGACCGGAGGACGCTGGCAGTGGGCTCCTGGGATCACACCATCCAACTGATCGATTATCCGTCCGGTGGCCTGAGGCCGGACCGGGTCCTGCGGCCGGACCGGGTCCTGCGGCTCGATGGGCCGGTCACCTATGTCCGCTTCTCCACCGACGGCCGGCGCCTCTTCGCGGCAACCTTCAAGATGCTGCACGTGCTGGACACCACCGACTGGAAGACCCTGGACCGCCACATCATCGGCGTCGTCAGCGGCAACGGACCGCCCGTCTCGCTCAGCCGCCGCTTCATCGCGTTCCACGAGACCGACGAGGAGATCTCGCTGTTCGAGCTGGAGACCGCGAAACTTTCCGCGATCAAGCCCGATGTGAAGAACCTGCTCGAGGGGGCCACCCGCTTCATCGACCCCGGCGTGCTGATCGTCCAGGACGACGCATTCTGCCTGCATCTGGTCTATCCTCCGGTGAAAAAGCCCCGTCACACGCTCTGCGGGCTGGGCTCCATGCTGGCGACCGCGGCGCTCAACTCCGCCGGGAGCCTGCTGCTGGCCGCCGGCGACGATCACACGGTCCGCCTGTGGTCGGTCCGGGACGGACGCCTCTTGCTGGTGCTCCCCACCGTCGTGGGCCAGGTGGCCTCCTTCGACTTCGGGGAGAAAAACATCCTGTTCGAACGCGGAAACGAACTGTGGCGCATCCCGGTGGACACGACGCTGTGGAACCTGCCTGCCACGGAATTGATGAAGTCCGCCGAGGACCTGTCGGGACTCTGTCTTGAAGGCTCCCGGTTGAGGCCGCTGCACGAGTGCCGGAAGCTTCCCGCCAGATAGTCAGGCCCAGACGGGCCGTTCAGTCATCCTGGGGACGGCCGCGGGTTCGCTTCGTGTCGGAGCGAAGCTTCTTTCCCTCGAGGCGCCGCATTCTCGATGCATGGGTGGGCTTGGTGGCCCTGCGTGGTGGGGGCGGAGGTTGGGCGGCGCGCCGGATCAGGTCGAGCAGGCGCTCGCGGGCTTCGGAGCGGTTCCGCTCCTGCGTGCGGAAGGTGTGGGCCTCGATCACCAGGATCCCCTCGGCGTTGATGCGGTTTTTGGCCAGGGCGACGAGCCTCGCACGCACCGCCGGCGGCAGGGTCGTGCAACGCGCAAGGTCAAAGCGCAGCATCACCCCCGTGGACACCTTGTTGACGTTCTGTCCACCTGGACCGGGCGAGCGGATGAACGTCTCCTCCAGGAGCGCTTCATCAAGGCTGATTTCAGGGGTGATAAGGATCAAATCCACCTTCCGGGCCTGACTTCGGGATCCGGCCCGGTCGAAGTGTACGCAGAAACCGCAGCATGGGCAACCCGGAAAAAGCCTTCCCCGGCACGACGCAGCGCGTCAACTCCCTTGAAAAACGGCCCGCACTGCACTATCGTGCCCGCTCTGGAGAACTCTCGCATGCCTACCAAACACCTGATCCTGTTTCTGTCTCTTTCGGTGCTTCTGCTCGGCTCTGCCTGCGACGACACCACAACCTCTGCAAATAATAATATTAATAATATCAATAATATTAATAACGTCAACAACACAAGCAACAATGACGCAGGACCCGATTCCGACGTCCCCGACGCTGACGTGGATCCGAAGCTGGCCCGGCTCCAGATCTGGCCGCTGGACATCTGGGGCCAGCCCCTGCCGGTCACAGGCACCCAACTGACCGTCACGGGCCCCTCCGGCACCGTTCAACTGACTCCCGATCCCGGCGCCGAGGCGTCCTTCGAGACGGCCGGCGACTTCACGCTCTGCCTTTCCAGCGACCAGTTCCGTGAGTTCTGCATGGAGTTCACGATCGACGCCGGCGGCCAGATCTCCGGTTTCGACACCACCGGTTCGGAGGCGTTCGGCTTTCTTTACCGCGGCACCTCGCCCGACGGCGCCACCCTGTCCTCGATCGCCGTCGGCCTGCCGCACAACTGGTTCTCCTCGTCGGGCCGCCCCATGCGCCGCGGCAACCAGATCACCCTGCTGATGGACGGCGAAGAGGCCTGGGAGGCCGTCCGCAAGGAGTTGGAGCAGGCTCAGCATCAGATCCTCATGGCCTCCTGGTGGTGGGAGAGCGACTTTGAGCTCACCCGCGAGCTTCCCGAACACCTCACGCTGGGCGAGGCCGCCCGCTGGCGGAACACGGTCGTGGGTGTCCTGGAGGCCTCGCCGGCGATCATCCGCGTGCTGGTGGGCGAGTTCTGGGGCAGCCACGACATCTTCGACTGGATCACGCGGGATGACACGATCCTCTCCTTCGCCGAGACGCCCAATGACGGGTTTGAGTTCATGGGCCAGGGCAACGCCACCAGCGACCAGTTCCGGTTCGATGTCGCGACCTTCGACTTCGCCGCCCGCTTCGCCGAGGGCTTCCCGATGTTCTCGGGCATCTTCCCGGATGCACAGTGGATCGCCTCCGAGGCCCCCGGAAAGGATGTGGACTTCTCCGAATCCCCGGTGGGCGTCGCCTTCCAGGCCGCCTCCTGGCACCAGAAGTTCTCGGTCATGGACCAGGCCGTCACGTTCGTCGGCGGCATGAACGTCAAGGCGACCGACTGGGACACCTCAGAACATGCGGTCTACGAGCCGCGGCGGATGACCTACGAGTCGACCACCGCCGAGCGCCTGGACGTCCTCAACAAGGACGCCGAGCCGACCCAGGGCCCCCGCAAGGACTACGTCCTGCGCATCGAAGGCAGCGCCGCCCGCGACAGCGCCGATGTCTTTCTCCGGCGCTGGCAGTACCAGCTCGCCGCTGGCGCGGAGTTCTCCGCCAACGCCTCGCCCTTCTCCATCGACACCTCCCCGCTGCCGGAGTCGGGCAGCTCGCTGGTCCAGATCACCGCCACCATGCCGGTGCCGTTCTCTGAGAACGCCATTCTGGAGACCTGGTTCAACGCCATCCGCAACGCCGAGGACACCATCTTCATCGAGGACCAGTACTTCCGCATCCCCTTCCTGACCGGGGAGATCACCGCACGCATGAACGCCCGCCCCAACCTGCGGCTGGTGGTGATCACCAAGCCCGTCGACGAGTGGACCGACGGCGGGTGCTACTGGACGCACGTCACCGTGGGAGAACTGCGGCAGCAGTTTCCGACCCGTTTCTTCCTGTTTCAGTTGCGATCCTTCGACACGGTGGTCACCTGGGGCATCGATGAGACGGAGAGCCGCTTCACCGACATCGACGTGCACTCGAAGATGCTCATCGTGGACGACCGCTTCATGAGCGTGGGTTCCTGCAACAAGAACAACCGCGGCGTGATCTACGAGGGTGAACTGAACACGGCCGTGTACGACCCGGACTGGGTCCGCGAGCAGCGGATCCGCATCGTGGACAACATCCTGGGCTACCCCACGTCGGCCCTGTCCACAGACTGGGTCACGCTGCTCTCCAACGCGGCCCGCAACAACGACCAGGTCTGGGCCGCCTGGGATGACGAAGGCTTCGACATCTCCCTGGACGGGGCCCCGCTGCCGGCCGGCTACACCCCCTCGGGCTTCATCTATTCGCTTTCCTTCCGCGATCCGGTCGACTGCCTGGTTGAGGACGTCGGGCCGGACCTGTTCTGATCAGAACGGAACATCCAGGACGAAAAAGGCCGCCGCCGCGATGAGGATCAGACACGCATAATTCAGATACTTGTAGTTCACGGTCTCCATGATCCCTCTCCTCTCTTCCACATTTTCTATTCCATTAGGGGGCCGCGCCGATTCGGGCGCGACCTTCGACCAGACGAGATACGCAGCACGGAAAAAAAACTTCCCTGAATTTTTCCAATCCAAATCCAGATCGCCGTCGAAAACGGCCTTCACAAACCCACCAGCGGTCGTTGTCGCAATCGTGATCGAAATCGTCATCGTGATCTCCGATGACGTCGAAGTTGTCCCTGTTATCCCTTGGATCGGTCCTCTAGGAGCGTGCTTCCTTCCGGGCAAGGGCCTGGACGGACGCCACATACCCGGCCCTGTCCGCGTCGGAGCTCTTCTTCATGGGCGAGAATGTCGTGAATTTCACCGGCGAGATGCCACAGAAGCCGAGGATGCACTTCTTCAACTGGTTGTGTCCCGGCGCCGAGAGAAACCACCTGTAAATCCAAGGAGGCGTGTCCATGGTCACGATCAGCCTCGCCGAGCGCCCCTTGAGGAGCTTCTCGGGCAGCATGGCATTTTCGATGAACCGGAAGCCGAACCCGGGCAGAAACGCGCGGTCCACGAAACCCTTGAGCAGGGCCGGAAGACCGCCCCACCATGACGGATACACGAACACCAGGTGCTGGGCCCAGCGAATGTCCTCGCGGGCCTTCTCGAGGTCGGGCTCCAGCGGCTGGATCACCCGGTATCCCTCGTGCAGGATCGGATCGAACTTCAGGTCGCCGAGATACAGGGTCCGCAGTTCAGCGCCTGCAGCAGCGGCCGCATGGACGTATGCCTCGGCCAGTACGTGACAGAAACTGTCACGTGAGGGATGTCCGAGAATCACCAGTATTTTTTTCATGAAGACTCCTCTATCAGTTCTGTTGGAGACAGCAAAAAGGATGATTCCCGCCCGGGACCACATCAGGAAGGGCTCAGAGGAGCCCCAGATCGCGTCGCTCAAGCCACCCTTCCATGCCGTTGGGGAGGAGGATCTTGACCCAGGCGCGCTCGGAGGCGCCGGTGAGCACCCGATGGCCTGCGTGCAGCACGAAGGCGCGGTTGGCGGAGGCCTGCGGCGCCTCGCGCACCTCCACCTCGTCGGGCAGCACGATGGCATAGCGCGTGGTGCAGTCGTGGATCTCCCGGCCCACAAGCAGGGTGCCGAAGACGGCCGAGCCCAGCCCGAGGATCACCGTCGCGGTGATCAGGGTCAGGCGCACCAGCGGTTTCTGCACGAAATACAGCGCCATCAGCACTGAGAACAGCAGGATCCAGAACACCAGGAACACCGCCGTGATGGTGCCGTCGGAAAACGCGGTGACCAGGCGGACCCAGGTGCTCTGCCGGTCCATCTGCACGATCTCGTCCTTGTACTTCTGGGCCAGCAACTGGCGGGCAAGTGCAAGGTTGTAGCTGGCGCTGGCGTGTCCCGGGTGGATCGCCAGGGCCTTTTCAAAGTAATAGACCGCCGGTCCCAGCCGGTTCAACTGGTAGTTGGCGTTTCCCAGGTTGTAGTACACATCCTCATGGATGACTCCCAGATCCAGGATCGCCAGAAAATGGGAGATCGCCGCAAGATAGTCGCTCGACTCCCGTGCCGAGGAGAGCGCCTGCACACCGGCTGCGAAGTGACCGGAGACCGACAGCGGAGCAGTGTCCATGGGCGCGGGGGCCGCCGGAGCCGGATCGGCCGCAGGTCCTGTCGGAACGACATCCGACTTCGTCGGGACATCCGGACCCGGCGCGGAACCGGAAGACCGGGCGGCAGCGGGCCAGACCAGCAGCACCAAGAGAAGGAAAAGACGCAGGGAGTTCATCATCATCATTCCACGAACGCATCCAGGCGATGAAGCAGTTGCATGGTTTTCTCGAGCTGGGCAGGACCCTCTGTGGCCAGTTGGACGGCCCCCGGTGCATAGCGCGCGAAGTCCAGGCCCTCCAGGGTGTCGAGCACCTCGTCGATCAGTTCTTCGGGCACCTTTTTTTCCCCGAGCGCCTGCTCCAGCTCCGCATGAACCAGACCCATGGCGCTGCGCGAGACGATCTCGGACAGCGTGTCGACCAGCAGCCTCTCGCACTCCCCGTAGAAGTCCTCGTGCCGGTTGGCCCGCAGCGCGACCTTCACCCGGGTGATGGACTGTCGGCGACGGGAGCGGGCAGCCTTGCGGCGCAGCCCACCCACGTCGGCCAGGCGGCGGCGGTGCATGAACCTGAACACGCCGAAACCGAA